>HF988090.1:47370-49255 GCA_000434635.1 Firmicutes bacterium CAG:110
AGGCGTCTGGGCTGGACATTTCCATCATCTGCCCCCTCCACGGCCCCGTGCTGACGGAGAATCTGGGGTATTATCTGAATCTGTACGACATCTGGTCTTCCTACCGGGTGGAGAGCGACGGCATTGTGGTCGCCTACACATCTGTCTACGGCCACACGAAGGCGGCGGCAGAACTGCTGGCGCAGAAGCTGACGGACAAGGGCTGCCCCGAGGTCATCGTGCACGACCTCGCCCGGTGCGACATGGCCAAGGCCGTGGAGGATGCCTTCCGCTACGGCAAGCTGGTGCTGGCCACCACCACCTACAATGCCGACGTCTTCCCCTTCATGAAGGAATTCATTCATCACCTGACCGAGCGGAACTTCCAGAACCGCACCATCGGCCTGATGGAAAACGGCTCCTGGGCGCCCCTCGCCGCCAAGACCATGCGCAAGATGCTGGAGGGCAGCAAGAACCTGACCTTCACCGACACCACCGTGAAGATTCTCTCCGCCCTGAATGACGACAGTAAGGCTCAGATTGAGTCCATGGCAAACGAGCTGTGCAAGGACTACCTCGCCCGGCAGGACGAGACGGCGAACAAGAACAATCTGGACGCGCTGTTCAACATCGGCTACGGTCTGTACGTGGTCACGTCCAGCGACGGCAGCAAGGACAACGGCCTGATCGTCAACACCGTCTCTCAGGTCACCAACACCCCCAACCGCATCGCCGTCACCATCAACAAGCAGAACTACTCCCACCACGTCATCAAGCAGACCGGCGTGATGAACGTGTGCTGTCTGGACACCTCTGCCCCCTTCTCCGTTTTCCAGACCTTCGGCTTCCAGAGCGGCCGCACGGCGGACAAGTTCGCCGGTGTCGAGGAGCTGCGCTCCGATAACGGCCTGCGGTTCCTCCCCCGGTATATCAACTCCTTCATGAGCCTGAAGGTGGAAAGCTATGTGGATCTGGACACCCACGGCATGTTCATCTGCTCCGTCACCGAGGCGCGGGTGATCTCCGACCGGGAGACCATGACCTACACCTACTATCAGAACAATGTCAAGCCCAAGCCGGAAACCGAGGGCAAGCACGGCTTTGTCTGCAAGGTCTGCGGCTGGATCTACGAGGGCGACACCCTGCCCGACGACATCGTATGCCCCCTGTGCAAGCACGGCGCTGCGGATTTTGAACCCATCGGGTAATTCAGGTTTGGAGGTAATCGGGCTATGAACAAGTTCAGAACGGTTGTATCCGTGATCGTCATGGTCATTGCCGCGATCGTCGGGTTCTTCATCGGTGCAAGCCTTGGCGACGCGCTGGGCGGAGCCATTCTGTTTGCCCTGATTGCCGGATTTGCCTGCGTGATCTATACGCTGGACAACCGGGAGCGATAAGCCAATTAGCACAATATAGTGTAATCCTCCGCATGGACAAAATCATGCGGAGGATTTTTCTATGCAAAAGTATGGCATAAAAAGAATCGTATTATGCGTTCTCGTCCAAGTACGACTGAATGCACTTGAGGAACGCCGTGCCGTACCAGGCGGCCTTGATCTCGCCCACACCGGAGACCTTCTTGAATTCGCTCATAGTGGCTGGCTTCTTTTTTGCCATGTCCGCCAGCGTGGCGTTGGAAAATACCACGAACGCCGGAATTTCTGCCTTTTTCGCCAGTTCCAGCCGCAGTTCTTTCAGCGCGTCGAACAGCTGGGCGTCGTCCGCTGTGAGCTTTGCGGTTTCCGTTACCGGCGTTTCCGGTTCCTGCGTCTGCTCCACCAGCATGGAGACCATCTTGCCACGGTAGAGCACTTCCCCCGCTGCCGGGGTCAGGAACACGGACTGGTGCTCCTGCTCCGTCCGGAGATACCCTTCCGCTTCCAGATGGTCGAGCATGGCGTGG
>HF988090.1:49286-50522 GCA_000434635.1 Firmicutes bacterium CAG:110
TCGCTTCGTGTCCTGTCCTTCAGCAGACCGTAGGTGCTGATTTTGTCCAGCCCCAGCTCCTGCACCCGCTTGTTCCGGCTGCCCCGCAGAATGTTCCCCAGCAGATTCGCGCCCACATTATAGCCAAGGGCGTCGTGTACCCGCTTTACGCAGGAAAGAATGATCTGCGCTTCCCGGGTGATGTCCACCGACTGGAAATTCCCCTTGCAGCTGCCGCAGTTGCCGCACATCGCCGGGTGCTTTTGCCCGAAGTAATCCAGAATGTAGCCCCGCAGGCAGCTTTTCGTCTTGCAGTAGCCGATCATGGCGTCCAGCCGTTCCAAATCCTGCCGCCGCACCTCCTCCCGCTGCACGGCGTCCATTTCCTCGTTGTCGGAGCCGTTGTTGATGAGGAACCGGGCGGTCTGCACGTCTCCGGAGTTGAACAGCAGAATGCAGTCCGCCTCTGCCCCGTCCCGTCCGGCGCGCCCGGCCTCCTGATAGTAGGCTTCAATGCTTTTCGGCATATTGTAGTGAATGACAAAGCTGACGTTGGATTTGTCGATGCCCATGCCGAAAGCGTTTGTTGCCACCATCACGGTCTTGCGGTCGTAGAGGAAATCCTCCTGATTTTTGCTTCGCTCGGCTTCGGAAAGCCCCGCGTGATACCGGGTGGCGGCGTAGCCGTGGTCACACAGCAGCTCGCAGACGCTCTCCACCTTTTTCCGGGTGGCGCAGTAGATGATGCCGCTTTTCCGCTTCTGCCCGGCAAGCAATCGGAGAAGCGTCTTGTCCTTGGACTCCGGCTGGATGACTTCAAAATACAGGTTCGGACGGTCAAATCCCGTGACCTCCCGCACCGGACTGCGCAGCTCCAGAATCCGCTCCACGTCCTCCTGCACGCTCCGGGTCGCGGTGGCGGTGAACGCGCCCACCACCGGGCGCTTCGGAAGGCTGTCGATAAACTGCACGATTCTCAAATAGCTGGGGCGGAAATCCTGTCCCCACTGGGAGATGCAGTGGGCTTCGTCCACCGCGATAAAGGATATGTTCAGCTTCTCCACCACGCCGCCGAAGCCCGGATAGTCCAGCCGTTCCGGGGCGACATAGACGATTTTGTACCGCCCCGCCAGCAGGTTGCGGTATGCCGCCTGCATCTGCGGCCCCGTGAGGGTGCTGTTCAGGAACGCGGCGGGAACGCCCGCCCCTTTCAGTGCCATCACCTGATCCCGCATCAGAGAGATCAGGGGCGAAATG
>HF988090.1:50532-50810 GCA_000434635.1 Firmicutes bacterium CAG:110
ATCAGGGGCGAAATGACAAGGGTGATTCCCGGCAGCATCAGCGCGGGGAGCTGGTAGCACATGCTTTTTCCGCCGCCGGTGGGCATGATGCCGAATACGTCCTGCCCGGAAAGCACGCCGTCAATGAGCTTCTCCTGCCCCGGCCGGAAGCTGGAATAGCCAAAGACCCGCTGCAATAGTTCTTCTTTCTCCATACCATCACCGTTTTCGCTCGTATGTTTGGCGCTATTGTCGCACATTTTGCCGGAAAATGCAAGAGGAAATTAGAAAAACAGCGC
>HF988090.1:50837-51903 GCA_000434635.1 Firmicutes bacterium CAG:110
AACAGCGCCGCGCGATTGCGCGGCGCTGCCTTAAATTTTAGTCGTTGCTCTTAAACATATCGGCCACATCGCTGATGGTCACGAACGCTTTCGGGTCGATGGAGCGGATGATCGCCCGCATTCTGGAGATCTGGAAGCGGTTCACCACGAAGTAAATGATGGTTTTGTCCGCGTCGGAGTAGCCGCCTCTGGCGGCGATTTTCGTTGTGCCGCACTCGAATGCCTCCATCAGCGCGGCGCTGATCTCCTCGGCTTTGTCCGTGACGATCATGACCTCCTTGGAGCGGTCAATGCCTTCTACCACGAAGTCAACGGTTTTCAGCCCCGCCCCATAGGCCACGATGGAGTAAAGGGGCAGAATCCAGCTGTGCATCACACTGCCGCAGATAATGTACAAAATGACGTTGTAGATCATGACAAAGGTGCCGACGGTCAGGCTCAGCTTCTTTGCGAAAATGACCGCCATGACCTCCACGCCGTCGATCGCACCGCCATAGCGGATTGTCAGGCCGCTGCCCACGCCGGAGATCACGCCGCCGAACAGGGCGCACAGGAGCAGATCTTCCCCCGCCAGCGGGGACGCAAAGCTCACGTCCACGGGAAGCACATCCACGATGATCCACGACGCAGCCGAGTACACGGCGACGGCAAACAGGGAATAGACGGTAAAGGCCGTCCCCTGCTTTTTCAGTCCGAACAGGAAAAGCGGAACGTTCAGAATCAGAAGGAAGACGGACAGGGACAGATAATCCGGCGTGATCTGGGAAAGGAGTATGGACGTACCGGAAATGCCGCTGTCGTACAGCCCCACCGGGGCTAAGAAAATGTTGACGCCAAAGGCGTTGATGCAGCCCGCGACAAACAGGAAAATAAAGTTCTGCCACCGCAGGGATTTGGAAAGTTCGTGGATAAGCTGTTTCGTTTTGACCATTCTGCTGCTCCTTCGTGATTTGATTCAACACTTTATGAATAGAATACCATAATCTTATGAACAAATCTACCGATATCGGAAAGCAATTTGATCATTTTTCCCTCCGGGGCAAATCTTTACCGAATCTGATACTAG
>HF988091.1:0-1801 GCA_000434635.1 Firmicutes bacterium CAG:110
ATTCTCCCTTATTTTCCTGCTTAGCGGCGCTGCTTCTTCTGCGCCGGCGCCGGGGACGGGGCGTTTCTTCCGGGTCGGCTTTTTCTGCGCGGCGGGCATAGGCTTCCGCCGCTTCGGAGGTAGCCTCATAAGTCAATCGGCTGACACGGGTCAGGCCGTCCGGCTGCTGGGAAAGCCGCACCCGAATGAGGAATTTTCCATGCTCCGGGCAGGCAGCCAAGTCCATATACCGGTGTCCGGGCTGGGAAAACCACCGGGAGCCAAGCATTCGCCCGCCGCAGACGGGACACTTATTCTCCTCCCCGGACATGGCGGCCAGCGCTTCCCGCTTATCGGCATAGTCGTAGAACACCTTTCGGGCAATGCAGCCGGGAAGTTCCGCGCCGTGGAAGCCGTTTTCGTGGCTTTTCAGCGCCGCGTCATACTCCCGCGCGCCTTTCTTCAGGTCCAGCATGGCGCAGATCAACGCCGTGTGATAGGCGTCGCCCAGCGCGTCATGGGCAGGACGGGTCGCCTCGATGCTGAACATTTCCATGGCGGTTTTCAGCGCTTTCTGGGAGGTGGAGCCGTCGGTCTGGGCATTGAAAATCATCTGGGCGTTGTACCACTTCTCCGTGAAACGCTCATCCAGACCGAAAAGCCGCAGATTTTCCCGCAGAATGCCGATATCGTCAAAGCCCCATGTGAGGAACACCACGTCGTCGCCGCACCATTCCCGGAACTTTTCGATTGCCTCGGGGAACGGCACGCCCTCATCCCGCAGGCGGGCTTCCTTAATGCCGGTAAGCTTACTGACCCGGCGGTTCAGGTGCCGGTAATACTTGGGCTTCACCATGATCTGGAATTCATCCTGAACGAACTGCTCCTCCGACACCCGGACGGCGCCGATCTGGATGATCTCCCCCCGGATGTCCACGGGCAGCACCTTTTTGGAGGAAGGAGACCCCGGCCAAGGCTGGTTCCATTCCATATCCAATACAATATAATCCATCGCGCGTAACCTCTGCTATCTTATGATACTACGCGATATCATAACACACAAACCCGGCATCTGTAAACAGGAAGTTGCAAAAGTTCTGACATTATCCTATGTAACCCCCGTTTTTCAGGGGGCAGGAAACATTTCAGGTGCGCATTTCCTTTTTATCCAGCTCGCCCTCCTGCCATCCGGCACTTTTGCCGCAGACGGGGCAGGGGTCGCAGGCGCGGATACCCTCGTAGGTGTAACCGCAGTTCAGGCAGCGCCAGCGGATAGGCTCCTGCTTTTCCGTCAGCTCGCCCTTGGTGAGCTGCTGCTCGAGAGACTGGAACTCGTTGTGGTGAACGCCTTCGATCCGGGCGATCTGCATCCACAGACGCGCCGCGTCGTTGTAGCCCTCCCGCCGTGCCATTTCCGCGAAGCCGGGGTAAACGTCGTCATGCTCGTCCTTTTCCCCGTTGGCGGCGAATGCCAGATTTTCCGCCGTTGTCCCCAGCTGGAAGGGATAGCCGGCGCTCAAATCCACGTTTCCGGCGCAGCCGCCCAGGCGTTTCAGCATTTCCAGGAATTCCTCCGCGTGGACGGTTTCGTTTGCCGCCGTTTCCTCAAAAATTCTCGCGATCCACTCAAAGTTCTCCTTCCGCGCCACCCCGGCGTAGACGGTGTAGCGTGTCCGCGCCTGAGATTCCCCGGCGAAGGAACGGACCAGATTCTTTCTGGTTTCCGAATTCAAAAAGTCCATAATCAGAAGCCCCTTTCTCTGGAAAGGATACCCTGTTTTGCGGTATAATATGCAAAGAAACGTCCCGGAACGGCAAGCCG
>HF988091.1:1822-7624 GCA_000434635.1 Firmicutes bacterium CAG:110
GAACGGCAAGCCGTTCCGGGACAAACTATTTAACAATTACAGCAGATCCTTCACCAGAGACAGGGCAGCCTCGTCCGCGACCAGCGTGAAGTCGGGGTGCAGCTGGAGGATGGAGCCGGGCGCCTGAGGGTTGATGGGGCCAAAGAAGCAGTCCTTCACGGCCTGTGCCTTCTTTTCGCCGTTGACCACCAGCAGAACGCGCTTTGCCTTCATGATGGAGCCGATGCCCATGGTGTAAGCGTGGGTGGGAACGTCGTCCCGGGAAGCAAAGAAGCGGGCGTTGGCGTCGATGGTGGAAGCGGTCAGAGCCACCTTGTTGGTGCCCTTGACAAAAGCGTCCGCAGGCTCGTTGAAGCCGATGTGGCCGTTGGGGCCGAGGCCCAGCAGCTGGAGATCAGCGCCGCCGAAGGCGTCGATGACGGCATCGTACCGGGCGCACTCCGCTTCGGCGTCGGGGTTCATGCCGTTGGGGATGTTGCAGTTGGCCTGATCGATATTCACATGGTCGAACAGGTTGGTGCGCATAAAGTAAGCGTAGCTCTGGTCGTGATCCTTGGTCAGGCCCACGTACTCGTCCAGGTTCACGGTTCTGACCTTGGAGAAGTCCAGATCGCCGGCTTCGTACTTGGCGATCAGTTCCTTGTAAGTACCCACGGGGCTGCTGCCGGTTGCCAGACCCAGCACGCAGTCGGGCTTCAGATAAATCTGGGCAGCGATAATATTGGCGGCCTTGCGGCTCACGTCGTTATAATCCTTGGCACGAATCAGTCTCATTGGTAAAGTTCCCCTTTCGTAATTGACCTGATGGCATTATAACATCCTTTTCATTTTCTGTACAGTGCTTTCGGGGATTTTAGTTTATTTTGGTAAATCCATTCGTATTTCCTGCCCCTGTTTCATCTGGCCTTATTTTATATCGTAGATTTGGTACTATATTTATAGCCAGAACTTGCTATACTGTTTCCATACCAATTCGGGAGGTAATTCACCATGGAAAAGAAACATACCCTGACCACACGGAAAATCGTTTTCGCGGCGCTGATGGCGGCCCTGACCGTAGCCGGTTCCGCGCTTCGCGTCACCCTGCCTCTGGATATCGCGGGAACCACGTCCTTCCATCTGGGCAACATCATGTGCGCCCTCAGCGGCATTTTACTTGGCCCATGGCTGGGCGGTCTGGCCTCCGGCCTCGGCTCCGCCATTTATGATATCATGAACCCGCTGTACATCTCCGAGTGCTGGATCACCTTCCTGACCAAAGGTGCTTACGGCCTTGTCGCGGGTCTCATCATCCGGGCGGGCGGAAAGAAATTCGGCTATGTCAAAGCGCTTCTCGCCACGCTGGCCGGAGCGCTGACCTACGCGGTGCTGTACCTTGCCAAGAGCTATTTCTACAGCGGTCTGCTCATCAAGGGTCTGACCCCCGACGCGGCGCTGCTTACCGTCGTCGCCAAACTCCCCGCCACTGCGTTCAATGCCGTGGTTGCCCTCGTTTTCGCCCCCATCCTCGCGGTCGCCATCCAGAAGGCGCTGGAGGAAAACCATCTGACGATGGAATAACGTCAAAATATGCGGGATGCAGAACTCTCTGCATCCCGTTTTTTATGGCTGCACCTTGGGATATTCTTCCCAGTCCAAATCCTGATAGGGATATACCCTGCCCCAGCCGCTTTCTGTCCGCTGAATGCTGCTCCTGTGACCGGACAGCAGCCGGACAATGTCGTAGACATTGATCCATATCTCCGAATTACATTCCTTCTGGCTCTCGTCGAATACCAGTTCCAGGCCGAAATGCAGATGCACCGTCTCGATGTTGTTGACATTTTCCCGGTCGGAATAGCCGGTTCTGCCCATGAAGCCGATGACGTCCCCCGCCTGCACCATGTCCCCCTCGGCAAGCCCCGGGGCAAAGGGCGTGTCCTTCTGCAAATGGGCGTAATAATAGTAGCGGCGGCTGTCAAAGCTGCGGATTCCCACCCGCCAGCCGCCGTACCGGTTCCAGCCCATGGCCTCTACCACGCCGCCTTCCACCGCCACGACGGGCGTTCCCAGAGCGCCCATCAGATCGTTGCCTAAATGCTTCCGCCGGAATCCAAAGGAACGGGCCACGCCGAAATCGTCGCAGTGGCTGTAGCCATACCCCGCCGCGATTGGCGAGAACGCTTTCAAGCCATAGGTTGCCACCCACTGCCCGTCCTTTTCGATGGCGTAGCTGCCCACAAGACCGCCCAGAGCAGCCGTGTACGCCCGGTGGTAGTAGTCATAATATTTGTACAGGTCGCCCAGCAGCTGTTCCGGCTGTTTGTCCTTTTTCAAATCGGAAACTGCCTGCTTCACCGAAGCAAGAGCGCACTTTCCCCCGGTGCGGCAGGCCGCCAGCGCCAATATGTCAATCCACGAAATGTGCTTTTCCTGTTCAAAGGTCGCGATGTCCTGATCCAGCGCGTACTTCATGGACTCATAGGGCACGTTAAAATCCACCCATCTGATGGTCTCCGCCTGAACCGGCAGCACCAGCATGGGCAGGATCAATATGGACGCCAAAAGCCGCTTCATATTCTCACCTCTTGGGTTAGAATATGAAGCGGCCGATTTTTTATCAATGGAAATAAATGGACGTTACGTTAAATCCCGCACTACGTCCTTCGCCACCCGGTAGATATCCTCCATGGTGGTCAGGGACGAGATCTGATTTTTATAGTATCCGCTGTGGGGAACGCCCTTTAAGTACCAGGCAAAGTGCTTCCGGGCTTCCAGACAGGCTATGTGTTCGCCGTGGTCTTCCTCGGCAAGCTGGAATTGCCGCACCGCCACCGCCACCCGGTCTTTGAGACAGGGGCGTCCGGCATAAACTTTTCCGGCAAGAGCGGCGTTGACCTCCTGAAAAATCCAGGGGTCGCCGAACACACTGCGGCCGATCATCAGCCCGTCCGCCCCGGTTCGTTTCAGGCATCGCACCGCCGCCTCGCCGCCGGTGATATCGCCGTTGGCAATGACGGGGATGGTCAGCTGCTCCTTGACCTTGTGGATGGCGTCCCAATCGGCGGTGCCGCTGTAGAGCATACTCCGGGTGCGCCCGTGAACGGCCACCATGGCCGCGCCGCTGTCCTCCATGCGCCGGGTAAAGTCCAGCACATTGATGCTGCCCTTGTCCCAGCCCAGGCGGCATTTGACGGTGACGGGCACGTCCACCGCTTTGACTACGGCTTCCACGATCTTCCCCGCCAGCTCCGGCGTGCGCATCAGGCCGCAGCCGTCGCCGTTGTTTGCAACCTTGGGCATGGGGCAGCCCATGTTGATGTCCAGAAAATCACAGCCGGAAATTTCCAGCGCCAGCCGCGCTCCCTCTGCCATGGTGTCCGGGTCGTTGCCGAAAATCTGCGCGCCGCAGACGCTGCCCGGATTTTTCCGGAGCAGCTTCGCGCTTTTCTGATCCCGGTACACCAGCGCACGGGAGGACACCATTTCCGTCACGGTGACCCCCGCCCCCAGCCCGGCGCATATGATGCGGAAAGCCCAGTCCGTGACCCCCGCCATGGGCGCAAGGAACACGGGGTTATTCACTTCGATCGTTCCGATTCGCAATACAGTCACCTCATCCGCAGGGAAAATCTCCCTCGGGCGGCACCCCACCGCCCGCAGCAATATTGGGGATTGTATCACAAATCGAGCCGCTTCGCAACCTTAAAACAATACCGTAATGAGCCAGGTAAGCCCGGTCAGCAGCGCGCCGCCCGCCGCCCACACCGCGCCGTAAAGATACAGGTGCCGCCTCTTTTTCGTCCGGTCGCCGGTGTGGATGGCCCTCTGGGCTTCCTTCAGAAGCGCCTCGTCGGTGATTCCCTCCCCAACCGCGTTGTCCTTGAGAATGAAAATCGCCTGTTCAAACAGCTTCGGGTCGGGAGAATGCACCACGATCACCTGACGGGAAATGCCTTTTACCATAATTTACCGCCTCCTTATGGAAAAGTTTTCCCACAAGGAGGCGATTTATACCATCACGGTTTATTCTTCGTCCTTCGGCCGCTTATACCGCCCCTTCGGCTCCCAAGCCGCCAGCGGGTAACGCTGCATGGCGCCGAAAATTCGCTCCTTCAGATCGGGATAGGTTTTGCTCAGCTCGAAAATCAGCTGCTTGACCTCTCCCCGCTTCGTGACCTTGTCCACAGGACAGCGGTTTTGCAGCACCGGCAGGTTCATACGCGCCGCAAAATTGTCCAGCGTCTTTTCGTGAATGTACAGCATGGGGCGTATCTGCACGATGCCGGTTCTGTCCAGATTGGTCACCGGCTGGAAGCAGTTGATGCGCCCCTCGAACAGCAGCGACATAAGAAACGTCTCCACCGCGTCGTCATAGTGATGTCCCAGCGCCAGCTTGTTGAAGCCCTTGTCCAGAATCGCCTGATTCAGCGCCCCCCGGCGCATTTTGGCGCACATGGAGCAGGGATTCTTCTCCTTGCGGTGGTCAAAAATAATGGGCGCAATCTCCGTCTTCACCACGGTATAGGGCACGTTCCACTCCTCGCACAGCGCCGCGACCTGGGAATAGTCCATCCCCAGCCCCATATCAATGGTGATCGCTTCCAGCTCGTATGGCTTATTAAAGTATTCCCGCAGCCCCGCCAGCAAAATCAGCAGGGCGAGAGAATCCTTCCCTCCGGACACGCCCACGGCAATGCGGTCGCCCGCCTCGATCATATGATAGTCGTCCACGCACCGCCGAACCAGTCCCATCAGCTTTTGCATAGTTGTTTTTCCTCCGAAATCCGCTTAAAATAGGACGTTAGAAAACGAGAGCATTCGCGATTATTTTCGAGCATTTGGAAGATCATTCGGTATTTCATAAAATTTCTCAAAAATGCTGTTGACATTTGATTTTTAATGTGGTATAAAGTTCAAGCGTCCTGAAGGCATTATACTTCAGGCATCTGAGAATGTCAAAATATTTTAATCCAAATTGGAGGAAATCATAATGTCCACTACTCTGCTGAAAAAGGAGACCCTGGAGCGCAAGTGGTATGTGATCGACGCTGCCGGTAAGCCTCTGGGCCGTACCGCTGTCGCCGCCGCTAACCTGCTTCGCGGCAAGCACAAGGTCGACTTCACCCCCAACGTTGACTGCGGCGATAACGTCATCATCATCAACACCGACAAGGCTGTTCTGACCGGCAAGAAGGCCGAGCAGAAGAAGTACTACCGTGTGTCCGGCTGGATCGGCGGTCTGAAGGAGACCAAGGCCCGCGACATGATGGCTGCCCGCTCCGACTACGCCGTTGAGCTGGCCGTCAAGGGCATGCTGCCCAAGAACACCCTGGGCAAGAACGCTCTGACCCGTCTGCACCTGTACAAGGGCGCCGAGCATCCCCACGCTGCCCAGAAGCCCGAAGTTTGGAATCTGGACTAATTTGGAGGTAACTTAGAATGTACGAGAGCAAGAAGAAGTATTTTTACGGCACCGGCCGTCGTAAGTCCTCCGTTGCCCGTGTTCGCGTTTACGAGAACGGCACCGGTTCCATCATCGTCAACGGCCGTGACATCGACGAGTATTTCGGTCTGGACACCCTGAAGCTGATCGTCCGTCAGCCTCTGGTCACCACCGATCTGCTGGGCAAGGTTGACATTGTCGTCTCCGTCGCCGGCGGCGGCGTATCCGGTCAGGCCGGTGCTATCCGCCACGGCATTTCCCGCGCTCTGGTCACCCTGAACCCTGAGTACCGCGCTTCTCTGAAGGCCGCCGGCTTCATGACCCGCGACCCCAGAATGAAGGAAAGAAAGAAATACGGTCTCAAAGCAGCTCGTCGC
>HF988092.1:0-564 GCA_000434635.1 Firmicutes bacterium CAG:110
GGCCATGTATGAACGCATTCGGAATCTGCGGGAGGATCACGATCTCAAGCAGGAGGACATCGCGCGGCTGCTTCACTGCACGCAGGCCTGCTATTCCAATTACGAGACTGGCAAGCGGGACATCCCAACGGAGGTGCTTCACACCTTGGCAGACTACTACCACGTCAGCATCGACTATCTGCTGGGGCGAACCAGCCGGAAAGAGCCGTACCCTAAATAATAACCGTCCCCGGCAGGCTTACCGCTGCCGGGGATTTTTTCACATATGGAGCTCCAGCCGCCGTGCCCTGCGGGATATTTTTCGTGTCCCGCCCGCCCACTGCACATTTTTTCGCCGCCGGAATACCATGGAATGAGCGGCAAAGCTCAAAATTCGATATCGGAGGTAACTTCTATGTGCAACAACAACGGTCTGTGCGGCTGCCTGAACAACAACTGGTGGTGGATCGTCATTCTGATCCTCTTGCTGTGCAACTGCGGCGGCTGGAACGGCTGCGAGAACAGCAATAACAACGGCTGCGGCTGCGGCTGCTAAACAGAGAACGGGCGCCCTCTCCGGGCGCC
>HF988092.1:587-5822 GCA_000434635.1 Firmicutes bacterium CAG:110
GGGCCCCCATCCACATGCAAAACGAGGGAGCGGCAGAACCGCTCCCTCATTTTCAGGAAGATTACATATCGAAGGGTTCCATGCTGAGGACGGGGTGACCCACCTCGGACAGGAAGTTCAGCAGCTGCTCGGGGTCCTCGGTGCAGATGGTCTCATCGGCGATCATGTCGGTGAAGTTCTCTACGCCGTACATTTCCAGAGCGGTCTTGTCCAGACGCTCACGCATCTGATCCTTCAGAATCTTGGGCAGCCAGACGATACGGCCGGGGCCGCCTTCGGCAGCGATGAACTTGTGGGAAGCAATGAAGTGCTTGCCATGACCCATGAAGCCGGGGGTCTGCACGCCGCCGCCGGTCATGGAGGCCATCTCGGAGAAGGTCATGCCCAGAGGCGTCATGCCCGCATGCTCACGGCAGGTGATAACGACGCCCATGGAAACAGGCTCGACGCCGCAGATACACTCGAAGCAGCCGCAGGAGGTCATGGGGTCCTGGAACAGGGAGTACAGGGTGACATGCTCCAGAGCGCCATGGCTGTACTTGTTGACGGCCTCGTCCACGCTGGCGTAGCGGCCCAGCTTCTCGTCGGTGCAGCCTTCCTTGAGGATGGGCTGGCAGGGACCGGCAGGGTCCAGCTCCTTGGTGGCCTTGGCGTCCAGCCAGGAAACGGCGCCGCACAGACCCAGACGCTCGGGAGTGACGATGCACACGTGGCTGGGGGAGAAGGCCTGGCACATAATGCAGGTGTAGTACTGATCCACGGACTCGTCGGTCATGGAGGCCAGACGGGCGTCACGCTTGTCAAACACCTCGTTGGCAGCGGCGCGGAGGGCAGCGTTCTTCTCGGGATTGACCACGATGGTGACCTGGCACTTGTCCACAACGGCCTCAAACTCGCTCTTGACCTTGGCGTACAGCACTTCGCCCAGGTGCTTGAACTTGAAGCCGGCCTCAAAGTCGGCCTTGGAGATACGGATACGGATCATGTCGCGCTGGCCGGTGTGCATAACGCCCTCGATGCAGTTGATCCAGGAGTGCATCTTACGCTCCATGACGGACTCGAAGTCGGGCTGCATGGCCTTGCCGGCGACTTCCACCGTGTAGCTCAGAGAAATCTTGGAGCCAACGGGGATCTCGTCAATCTCGGGGCCGTCCACAACGATCTTGTGGTCTTCCACCTCGGAAGCGTCCCGGGTCTGCACCAGCTCGAAGCAGTCCACACGGGAGCCGTCCACTTCCACCTGCATGTCGCCGCGGCGGATGATTTCGCCCTCGAAAGCGGTGGCGAAGGCCACGGGGATGTCGATGTTGGTGATCTTCAGCTTGATGTCGCGAGCCTCCAGAGAGGTGGCGTTCCACTTGGAAGTATCCAGCTGCTGGATCAGGGACTTGGGAACACGGAACATGTTCTCGGTCTCGTTGGAGATAACGGGGAAGCCAAGGCAGATAGCGCCGGCGCCGTAGGAGACGATCTCATCGGACAGGGGCTTGTAAGCGTTGACAAACGCCTTGACGCGGTCCATGGTGTACTTGGCCAGAGAGGCGAAGTCGCCGGGGGTCACGTTGCCGAAGATCAGCGCGGCACGGACGGCCACGGAGACAACGTGGATAACGGACTGCATTTCGTAGCCCAGAGGCACCACGCGGACGTTCTCGCCCAGCTTCATGCCGGCGTCGAAGCAGTGCTTGATGGAGTCGCCGGTGAGGGTGACCAGAATACCCTGCGCCTGATAGGACTTGGCCAGAGCCACAGTCTCGGCGGGGTCTTCCGCGCCGCCGATGATAACGGCAACGCCGGGGATGTCGCCGGTGACCAGCGGCACGCCCAGATTACGGACGAAGGCGTCGGTCAGGTGGCCCATTTCCGGCTCGGCATAAGGCTCCGCGCCATGCAGGTACTTCAGCGCTTCCAAAAACTCGGCGCACAGAGCGGATGCAATGCCGCTTTCAAAGGCGTCGTGAAGGCGGTTGTTGCGGGTCATCTTGGACTTGATGGTGTCCATGGCGGCCTTCATCTCACCCAGAGTGGTGATCTTCACGCCGGTGACGCCGTAGTAACAGGGCAGGCTGTAAGCGGTGCCGGGGAAAGATACAGGCTCGCTTTCGCCGTAAGCAGCGATGGCCTCATCAATGGCGGCTACAGTACGGGCGTAGTTGTAGTCGTTGCCGCCAAAAACTCTTTCAAAAAGTGTCACGGTATTTCCTCCTAATTTAAGATTCATCACGATCCAATATCGCTTTGATTTTCCGAATTTCTTCGATTGCCGCGGGACTGAAATCATAGGGGGATTTCCCCTGCCGGTCGGCGTCTATGATGTCAGGATTGTAGTGGATGAAGCCCAGCAGGTCTTCCGCCGGAATGGCGGAGCGGATGAATTCCTCGTCGCCGTCGTCCCGGATCTTGTTTGCCACCACCCGAACGCGGGTAATGCCCAAGTCCTTTGCCAGACGCTTGACGTTGTGGTAGGTCTGCACCGATCTCGCGCCGGGCTCGATCACCACGACGAACTGATCCATGTTGGCTGCCGTTCCCCGTCCTAAGTGCTCCAGACCCGCTTCCATATCCATGATGACCACATCGTTCTTCCGATAGGTCAGCGCAGAGAGGATGGCCTTCAGCATCACGTGCTCGGGGCAGACGCAGCCGCTGCCGCCCACATCCACGGTACCCATGACCAGCAGCTTGACGCCGTTGATCTCTTTGGAGAAGGTGTCCGGAATGTCCGCCACATAAGGGTTCAGCTTGAAGAACTTATTGGCGGCATTGGCGCCGGTGCGCTCCTCCACCAGAGTGCGCATTTTGGAGATGGGGACGATGGCGTCCACTTCCTCCTGACTCAGTCCAAGAGCCAGTCCCAGATTGGCGTCAGGGTCCACGTCGGCGGCCAGAACGGTACGTCCCTCGTCGGCGTAGAGCCGCGCCAGCGTGGAGGCCAGCGTGGTCTTTCCCACGCCGCCCTTGCCGGTAATCGCTAGTTTCATTGGAAAAAGACCTCGTAAGTAAAAGTTATCCCGAATTCAAATCGCTTTTTGTTCGGGTGACGCAGGCTCCTTAGATGCCCAGTGCGGCGCGCTTGGCCTCGATGCACTCGATCATCTTGTCGCCCAGCTTCTCAATGTCGGTTTCCACGACGAACTTGGCCTCGACCCAGTCCTTGACGCCGTGCTCGCCCTGAAGCAGCGCGGTGACTTCCTCGGAGCCCTTGGTGTAGGGGTCAACGCCCAGGAAGGTCTCGATGCCGGTCGCCACGACGTAGTTGCCGATGGAGACGGCCTTCTCGGACATCCATTCGGGAGCGCAGCCCACGACGGGAACCTGAGAAATGTTGATGCCCCAGTCCTTGGCGATATCGGAAGCCAGGATCATCATACGGGAAATATCCACGCAGGAGCCCATGTGCAGGACAGGCGGGATACCGGCCAGCTCGCAGACGCGCTTCAGACCTGCGCCGCAGTAATCCTTGGCCTTTTCGGGATCCATCAGACCGGCCTTGGCGGCAGCCTGGGCGGAGCAGCCGGAGACGATCAGGATGATGTCGTTTTCCAGCAGCTTCTTCATCAACTCAATGTGAGCGGTGTCGGGACGAACCTTGGGGTTGTTGCAGCCGACCATGGCCACAGCGCCGCGCAGAACGCCGGAATGCACACACTCGATCAGAGGCTTGGTGGTGCCGAACTCGTCCACCTGAGAGTTGGCGACGCCGTCGAGAACCTTCTTGATGGCCTCCACAGAGTAGCCGACACGGGCATTCTGCTTCATGCTGGGGATGTTGACCAGCTCAGGCTTGCGGTTCTTGAAGTTGTCGATCGCCATCTTGACAATGGCCTTGGCGTTCTCACCGGCGGTCTCGGCATGGAACTGGATGAACTCGGAGTCGGGCATCCGGGCGATGGGAGAGGTGGTGATGAACTTGGTATGGAAGCACTTGCTCAGGGGGCCCAGAGCGGGGAAGATGCACTGCACGTCCACGACAATGGCCTCGCAGGCGCCGGTCAGAACCACGTTCTCCTGATTCAGGAAGTTACCGGCCATGGGGATGCCGTGACGCATGGTGACTTCGTTGGAGGTGCAGCACACACCGGAAACGGTGATGCCCTTGGCGCCCACGGACTTGGCATAAGCGATCATCTCGGGGTCGTTGGCATAGTAAACGACCATTTCGGACAGGCTGGGATCATGGCCGTGAACAACGATGTTGACATTGTCCTTCTCCATGACGCCGATGTTGGCGGTGGTGTCAATGGGCTTGGGAGTGCCGAACATAACGTCGGAGAACTCGGTGCCCATCATGGAGCCGCCCCAGCCGTCGGACAGACCAGCGCGCAGAGCCTGACGGATCAGAGCTTCGGGCAGAGAAGAGCAGCCCATATGGGTCATGTGCAGCGCGGTGGAGACTTCCCGGTCGATGGCGCGGGGTTCGATACCGGCTTCATGCCACAGCTTCTGGGTGTACTCGGGGGCGCGCTTCAGGAAGCGCTGTACGCCAAAGGGCTTGCCGTACTCCAGCAGGCCGATCTCGGCCATTTCATGGGCCAGATCGTAGATGTCCTTACCTTCGGTCTCTACGCCCCACTCCTTGGCGATGCGGATCAGCTTCTCAGGGTCCTTGACCTGATAGTTGCCGCCTTCCTTGGTCTGGTACAGGGTGTGCATGATCTCGCGGCCATGGTCGGAGTGCGTAGCAGAGCCGCCGGCGGTGAACCGCAGATAGTTACGGCCGACGATACCATGTACGTCGCAGCCGCAGATGCCCCGGGGTGCCTTCTTGGTGATGCGGCACGGACCCATGGAGCAGATACGGCAGCAAGTGCCGGATTCGCCGAAGCCGCAATGGGGGGTCTGGTTCTTGACCCGCTGCTGCCAGGAGTCAGCGCCAACCTTACTGCCGTTTTCCAGCAGAGAGTTGGTAGCTTGCTCCATCTCCTCAACAGTTGTCAAATAAGCCCAATCCTTCAAAGTGATTTCCTCCTAATCATTCGATTCTTTGAAAAGCCTGTGCGTACCCTACGATAGGTCATAGTGTATCGATAGTATTGTACTCATTTAGCGTGCAGTTGTCAATCGTGCAATTTGACACATTTCACGTGTTTTTTTCATCCCCCAGGGGGGGATTTTTGCTATTTTCCTTAAAATTGTGGAGAAAAGGTGCTTTTTGGGAAATTATTCACAAAAATGTAAAAAATTTTTTGCTTGAAAACGACCGTCCATGGCAGAAAGCGGCGGGGAAGCGCCGCC
>HF988092.1:5856-12217 GCA_000434635.1 Firmicutes bacterium CAG:110
GGGGAAGCGCCGCCGCTTCCCCGCCGGAATATCCGATTTTTTGCGCACTCATTGAATTGTCAGCTTGTGGCAGTGACCCTCTCCCAGAACATGCTCGACGCAGGTCTTGAAGCGTGCAAACCTGTCATTGGGGACAAACGCCAGCGCCGTACCGGCAAAGCCGCCGCCGTGGATACGGACAGCGCCCTCGCCCTCCAGCAGCTGCTGGCACAGTGCGATGGTGAACGCCATATCCTGCTTCTGGATGTAGCCCGCCGGGGTCACGTTCTGCAGCAGCGTCCAGGACGCCATGCCGGAAGCGTTGACGAGGTGCAGGAACGCGTCAAAGTCGCCGTCCTTCAGCGCGCGCACCTGGGACTTCACCCGGCGGTTCTCGTTGAAGAAGTGGATAGCTCTGAGCACTGCCCGGTCGCCGGTGACCTTGCGGACTTCAGCGATGTGCCTGTAGAACGCCGCCTCGTCCACATCGTGGAGGACTTCCTTACCGAAGAACGCCGCCACCGCCTTCATTTCCACGGGCATGGCCGCGTACTCGTCCGTCAGGTCGGCATGATCCGCACCGGAATCGATGGTGCAGAGGGTATAGCCGCTGTGGGCGAAATCGTAGTCTACCTTTTCCACAATGGGATTTTTCGGGTCGGTAAAATCAATGTACACCAGTCCGCCCACGCTGGAAGCCATCTGATCCATCAGGCCGGAGGGCTTGCCGTAGTATACGTTTTCGGCGTACTGGCCGATCTGGGCAATTTCAATGGCGGAAACCGCGCCGCCCGCAAACAGGCCGTTCAGGATACGGCCGATCAGCACCTCAAAGGCCGCGGAGCTGGACAGGCCGGAGCCGGGCAGGACGGTAGACCTGACCTTGGCTTCAAAGCCGCTCAGCTTGTACCCCCGCCGGGCAAACGCCGCCGCTACGCCGCGGATCAGCGCCGCCGTGGTGTTCTTCTCGGACTCTCTGGCCTCCAGATCGTTCAGGTCGATCTCCACAGGCTTGTAGCCCTCGGAATCCACGCGGATGATGTTCGTGCCGGTCAGGGTGACCTCCGCCGTGGTCTCCATGTCAACTGCCGCCGCCAGCACACAGCCGTGCTGATGGTCGGTGTGGTTGCCGCCGATCTCCGTGCGGCCGGGGGCGGAAAAATGATAGGTGTCAGCCATTTTGAACCTCCGTCAAAAATCGTTTCAGGGCAGCTCTGCCCGATTCGGTACACTTGTAAACGCCCGCGCACTCCAGAACCCGGGCAAACACCTGACCGATCTCATACTGAATGATCGCCTCGGCGTTTTCGGCATTGAATTCCGGATGACGCGCCATGAACGCATCCGCCCAGTCGGCGTGCTTGGAAAGCTCCTCGCTTACATGCAGGTTTTCCCCATTCAGCAGGGCTTCCCGCAGATCGGCCATTTCCTTTTTCAGTCTGCCGGGAAGAACGGCAAGACCCATGACCTCGATCAGGCCGATGTTCTCTTTTTTGATGTGGTGGAGTTCCTCGTGGGGGTGGTACAGCCCCATGGGATGCTCCTTCGTCGTCAGGTTGTTCCGCAGGACCAGATCCAGCTCATACCGCCCCTCCCGCATACGGGCGATGGGGGTGATGGTGTTGTGGGGCTCGCCGTCGGTCTCCGCGAAAACCATGGCCGCCGGGTCGCTGTAGGTGCGCCACTTGGCGAGGATCTTGCCCGCCAGATCACAGAGGTGGTCTTTGTTCTGAGAATTCAGGCGAAGCACCGTCATGGGGTATCTCACCACGCAGCAGTCCACGTCGTCAAAGCCGGGAACCTCGAAGCCAAACTCCTTCTCCGCCTTTTCCATGGGGAAGGTGTGGTGGCCGCCCTGAAAATGTTCGTGGGACAATATGCTGCCGCCCACAATGGGCAGGTCGGCGTTCGACCCAAGGAAATAGTGTGGGAACTGCTCCACAAAGGAAAACAGCTTATCGAACACTCCCCGGTCAATGACCATGGGCGTGTGCCGGGCGTTCATGACGATGCAGTGCTCATTATAATAAACGTAGGGCGAATACTGGAAGCCCCAGAGCTGGCCGTTCACCATTACCGGCATGACCCGTAGATTCTGCCGCGCCGGGTGGGAAATGGTTCCCGCATAGCCCACGTTTTCGGGGCAGAGCAGACACTTGGGGTAACCGGACGCCTTTTTCAGCTTCGCCGCCGCGATGTCCCGGGGGTCTTTCTCGGGCTTGGACAGGTTGATGGAGATCTCCAGCTTCCCGTATTTGGTCTCCGCCGTCCAGCGCTCGTCCTTCGCGATGCGGTCGCGGCGGATGTAGTTGCAGTCCTGACTGAGGGTGTAGAAGTAGTCCGTCGCCGCCTTGGGAGACTGGGTATACCGCGACCGGAACTCCCGCACCACCTCCGACGGGCGGGGCGTCAGGAAGCCCATGAGCTTCGTGTCGAACAGGTCGCGTTCGGCGATGGTATCCGCGATCATCCCCTGCTGGGCGGCGTAATCGCACAGCAGATTCAGGCACTCCGGGAAATCAAAGCGCTGCTCCTGCTTTTCGTAACTCTCCAACCGCAGTTCAGAAAGAAGGGTATTCCGTGCGAACGTCTCGTCCAGCGGGTGGAGAAGGCCGCAGTTTTTCGCGTAATCCAGCAGCGCATCCAGCGCCGCCCAAACAGTTTCAGTCGTCATAGCCATGGGGATGCTCCTTGTGCCAGTTCCATGCGGAACCAATGATGGTCTCAATATCGTCATATTTCGGCTTCCAGCCAAGCACGGTCTTCGCCTTTTCGCTGGACGCCACCAGCTGCGCCGGGTCGCCCGCGCGGCGGGGGGCCATCTCGCACTTGATGGGCTTGCCCACGACCTTTTCCGCCGTGTCGATGATCTCCTTCACCGTGAAGCCCACGCCATTGCCCAGATTGAAGACGTTGTTTTCCCCGCCGTTCATCAGGTACTCCGCCGCCAGAATGTGGGCGGAAGCAAGGTCAGTGACGTGGATGTAATCCCGGACGCAGGTGCCGTCCCGGGTGGGATAGTCGTCGCCGTAAATCGACACATGATCCCGCCGTCCGTTGGGTACCTGCAAAATAATGGGGATCAGGTGGGTCTCCGGGTCATGCGCCTCGCCGATCTTACCGGACATATGCGCGCCGCAGGCGTTGAAGTAGCGCAGCGCCACAAACCGGATGCCGTGGGCAACGGACGCCCAGTAGAACATCCGCTCCATGGAGAGCTTCGTCTCGCCGTAGCAGTTCGTCGGGTGGGTGGGGTCGGTCTCCAGAATCGGCACATGCTCCGGCTCGCCGTAGGTCGCCGCCGTGGAGGAAAAGACGATGTACTTTACCCCATGCTCGATCATGGATTGCAGCATCGTCCGGGTTCCGCCCAGATTGTTATCGTAGTATTTCAGGGGATTGACCATACTCTCGCCCACCTGAGAATTCGCCGCGAAGTGGATGACCGCGTCGATCTTCTCGGAGGAAAACACATGGTCGCAGAATTCCTTACTGCGGATATCGCCCTGATAAAATCTGGCCTTCGGATGCACCGCCTTGCGAAAACCGGTTTCCAGATTATCGGCCACGACCACGTCGTAGCCGTTGTCAATGAGTTCATACACGGTGTGGCTGCCAATGTAGCCCGCGCCGCCAAGTACCAGAATCGTTTTCATTTATACTGCCTCTTTTCTCCACAATAGCGGCAGATGACCTTCATCTGCCGCTATTATAATACATGGTTTACTTCTTGGCAAGATATTTCCGCATATCCAGCGAGCAGGCCGCCAGGATGATGCCGCCCTTGATGATGTACTGCATGGAGGGGTCGATGCCCAGCATGGACAGTGCCACGAAGATGATACGCAGCACGAACACGCCCAGCACAATGCCGCTGATCTTGCCGGTGCCGCCGACGAAGGAAACACCGCCGATGACGCAGGCCGCGATGGCGTCGCACTCGTAGTTAAGGCCCGCCGACTGGGTGATGGAGCTGATGCGGGCACCCTCAATGAAGCCCGTAACGCCGTACATCGCACCGGCGAGGGTGTGGACCATTACGGTCGTCCAGAACACGTTGACGCCGGAGACCTTGGCCGCGTCGGCGTTGGAGCCGACGGCGAACATGTTCTTGCCGAAAGCGGTCTTGTTCCAGATGAACCACATCAGCGCCACGAAAATCACGGCGTACAGCACGTACCACGGAATGGAGATCTTCGCACCGGAGCCGGTGGTGAACTGGATCATGGGTGCAGAGACCACGCTCTTATACTCCTGAGACAGGCCGGAAACGGGCTGGCCGTTGTTGCCGTTGAGCATGAAGAAGATCAGGATCAGGCCGTAAGTAATGAGCTGGGTGGCCAGCGTCACGATGAAGGGGTGCAGGCTGAACTTGGCTACGAAGAAGCCGTTCACCATACCGATCAGCGCGCCGATGGCGACGACAATGAGAACCGTCAGCAGAATCCAACCCGGGGTAATGGCCGGGAGGTTGGAGAAAAGCTTCCGGGAGATGGTGCGATCCTGCAGCAGCGCGCCCGCGACGGCTGCGGTCAGGCCGACCACACGTCCGCCGGACAAGTCGGTACCGGTCAGGACGATGCAGCCCGCGATGCCCAGCGCCATGGGCAATGACGCCGCCACAAGGGAAACGATGTTCGCGATGGAACCCGCGGACAGGAAGTTCTTATTCTTGATTGCCGTATAGACGATGAAAATGACCATCAGAATATACAGCGCGTTATTCAGAATGCCGTCCGACCAGAACCGGCGGCGATCCGCCTTGTCTAGCCTCTGGTATTCTTCACTCTTTCTCTGAAGCTGTTTGACTGGATTTGCCATACCGCTGCCTCCTTATACATACTTCGCCGCAAGACGCATGATGTCTTCCTGCGTTGCTGTCTTTGCATCGACTTCACCGGCCAGCCGTCCGCCGGACATGACGAGGATCCGGTCGCACACGCCCAGCAGCTCGGGCATTTCGGACGAAACCATGATGACCGTCTTGCCTTTGTTCGCCAGATCGAGGATCAGCTGGTAAATCTCGTATTTCGCGCCGACGTCGATGCCGCGTGTCGGCTCGTCAAGCAGCAGCACGTCCGGCTCGGTGAGCAGCCAGCGGCCGATGATGACCTTCTGCTGGTTGCCGCCGGACAGGCTGCGGATCTTCGTCTCCTGGGTAGGCGTCTTGGTGTGCATGGCGTCGATGGACCACTGGGTGTCCTTCTTCATGGACTTGTCGCTGAGGACAAAGCCCGCCCGCTTGTGCCTGTCCAGACTGGAAATGACGGAATTTTCCCGGATGTCCAGGATTCCGAAAATACCCGTCGCCCGGCGCTCCTCGGTGAGCAGGGCAAAGTTGTTCTTGATGGACTGCCGGGGATTCAGGTTTTTGCACTCCTTGCCGTCCAGCAGAATGCGGCCGCTCTTGCGGGTGGCGACGCCGAACATGGTTTCCAGCGTCTCCGTCCGGCCGCTGCCGTCCAGACCCGCAAGGCCCACAATCTCGCCCCGCCGTGCGGTGAAGGAAACGTCCCGCAGATTGTTGTACAGCCCCGTCAGGTGCTCGACCTCCAGATAGACCTCGCCGGGCTTATTGGTCTTCGGGGGGAACTGGTTGCCAAGCTCACGGCCGACCATCAAACGGATGATGTCGTTCATCTCCAGCTCCGACGCCGGACGGGTCGCCACCAGCTGGCCGTCGCGCATGACGGTGATCTCGTCGGAGATACGCTTGATCTCCGCCATTTTATGGGAAATATAGATGATGCCCATGCCGCGGTCCCGGAGCATGTTGATGATCCTGAACAGGTGCTCAACCTCTTCCTCGGTCAGCGAGGACGTGGGTTCATCAAATACGATGACTTTCGAGTGATAGGAGACAGCCTTTGCGATCTCCACCATTTGACGCTGGGAAACCGGCATCGTGCCCATGACCCGGTGGGGGTCGACGTCGATGCCGAGCTCTTCAAAAATCGCTTTGGTATCGCGAAGCATCTTGTGCTCGTCCACAATAAAGCCCGCGATCTTGGGATAGCGCCCGAGCCACAGGTTGTCCATGACAGTCCGCTTGAGCGCCTGATTCAGCTCCTGGTGAACCATGGCGACACCGTTGTTCAGCGCCTCCTTGGAGCTGGTGAAATTGACCTCGCGGCCTTCCAGATAAATATGGCCGCTGTCCTTGCTGTAAATGCCGAACAGGCATTTCATCAGCGTGGATTTGCCGGCGCCGTTCTCGCCCATCAGCGCGTGTACGGTGCCTGCCTTGACCTCCAGGCTGACATGATCCAGCGCTTTTACGCCGGGAAAAGTCTTTGTGATATCCGTCATCCGGAGCAGTACGGTTTGCTCCACCTGGATTCCCCTCCTTTTTCGCTAGCATGCTTAGCTGTGAAGGGCAGCC
>HF988092.1:12240-29591 GCA_000434635.1 Firmicutes bacterium CAG:110
AGCCGCCGATACAGCAGCGGCTGCCCTTTTTGGGTTTATAACTTACTTGGTGTAGGCAGCGTAGGCGACGAACAGCTTGTTGGCAATGCCGTCGGCGATGGAGTACATCTCGGCGTTGGTGCCGGCGGTGGCGGCGACGGCGTCAGCCATGGCGGTGCCTTCACCGGCGGCCTTGACGACGGAGGCGATGGCGACGGCCATGCCCTCGGCGTCCTGCTTGACGGTACCGGTCATCTTGCCGGCAGCGATCAGTTCCTTGGCGGCGTCGGTAGCGTCAACACCGAACACGGGGATGGTGGTCGCGCCCTCGGCACCGGTGTTGTAGCCGGCAGCTTCCAGAGCGGAGATAGCGCCTTCAGCCATGTTGTCGTTGTTGCAGATGATCAGCTCGATCATGTTGCCGTTGGCCTCGTTGTACTGGGACAGGTTGGTGTTCATGTAATCCAGAGCAGCCTGTGCGCTCCATGCGCCGCCCAGATCCACCTGATACTTGGAGGCGTTGGAAGCGTCGAAGTACTCCAGAGCGGGCTTGCCGGCAGCGGTCAGGACAGCGTCGGCATCCTCAACACCGAACTGGGTGCGGTAGATGGCCTCAACGTTGGCCTCGTCGCCCTTGAACATAGCGTAGGAGATCTTGCCGTCGCCGTTCAGGTCAACGGTATCCCAGTTGGCCAGCAGATACTCGCCGACCATCTTGCCCTGCAGGTGACCGGCTTCGGGAGCGTCGGTGCCGATGAAGCAGATGTTGGTGTTGGCGTTCAGGACGGTGCCTTCCTCGCCGTCAGCCTCGATGGCGCGGTTGAAGAAGATAACGGGGGTGCCGTTCGCCAGAGAGATGATCTCGTTGGCGACGTCGGGGGAGCCGGAAGTGACCATGTTGACGACCAGCAGGTTGTAGCCGTCGGTGACAGCGGTCTGGATCTGCTCGTTCTGGGTGGTCTGGTTGTTGTTGCCATCGAAGTTGTTGTAGGTAACGCCCAGGCTGTCCAGCTGTGCGTCCAGAGCGGTACGGACGCTGGAAATGTAGGTGTCGGCGAAGGTGTAGTAGAACACGCCGACCTTCAGCTCGGAAGCTTCGACCTGAGCCTCGGTCTCGTTCCCTGCGGGGGCGGGGGTGGTAGCGGCGTTAGTGCTGGGGGTGGTGGTCTTGGAGCCGCAGGCGGCCATGGCGACTACCATGACAAGCGCGAGCAGCAGTGCAAGTGCCTTTTTCATTGCTTTTTTCCTCCATTAATTTCATTTTTTGGTTTCGCCGGGTTGGCTTCACCGTGACTATATTGTATCAGATACGGATTTTTTTCACAGTCATTTTTCCTCGCGGATTTTCTCAAAAAATTTTGCCACCTCCAAAAAACGCGCCGTGTTTTTGTGCAAAAAGCCCTAAGAAACGGTAAAAATTGCAAGTACGCCGATCAACCGAAAGAAAACATGGCCTTCTGGCTCTCCATGGTAAACATATTTTCTTTGGTGACGATGGTGGTCGCGGTGTCGATGAGCGCCGTGGAATCGAATTTTTCCCCCTGCAAAACCTGCCACGCCTTTTCTACGCCCAGATACCCCATGGCGTAGGAATTCTGCACCACCAGAGCGGCCACCGCCCCGGTCTGCAGCAGCTCGATGCAATTGACGTTGCTGTCGAAGGACACGGCGTGTACCTGACCCGTCAGCCCCAGGGAGTCCACCGCCTGGGCAACGCCCACGGCCAGTGGCTCGTTGAAGCCGATCAGCACGTTGATCTCCGGATGCTCCCGCAGCAGCTTCTCCGCCGCCAGACGGGCTTCCAGAGCATCGGTGGAAACATTGACGGCGTAAATGCCCTTGACCCGGCTGTCCCCAAGCAGCACCTCCCGGAAGCCCTGCTCCCGCTCCCGGCAGTTCTGGGTCTCGGCGTAGGCGTTGACAATGCCCACAACGATTTTTTCCTGCGCCGTTTTCAGCGCGGCCTCCCCGCTCATGCGCCCGGCCGCCACATTGTCCGTCCCGATGCGCACGGAAACGCCTTTGGAATCCACATCGCTGTCAATGACCACCACCCGGACGCCCGCGGCCACGGCTTCGTCGATGGCGGCGGCGTTTTCCGTGTAGCTGATGGCGGAGAAGACGATCGCGTCCGCCCCGTCGGCCACGGCCTGCCGGATGTAGTCGTTCTGTGCTTCAAAGTCCTCCTCCGTGTCCGGGGCAAGGATGGTCAACTGCACGTTATATTCGGATTTCGCGGCGTTTGCCCCGGAAAAAACCGCTTTCCAGAACTCCGTGGTGGAGGATTTGGCGATCAGATAGATATTGTACGACCCGCCGCTCTGATGCGTACCGGCGCAGCCGGAAAGGCACACCAGCAGCGCCAGAAAAACGGCGATCCACTTAATGCTTTTCATGTTCCACCTCCTCCCGTACCTTCGGCATACGCACCGTTACCTTCGTTCCCTCGTCCGGGACGCTTTCGATGGTGATGCCGTAGGCGTCGCCGAACCAGATCTTCAGACGGTCGTTGACATTCTTGATGCCGATGCCGGACTTTCCGTCGGGCTTGCGGCGGAAAATTTCCTCGATCTGCTCCGGCTCCATGCCCACGCCGTTGTCTTCCACCGTGAAGAGAACATCCTCCCCCTCGGCGCGGACGCGAATTTCAATATGTCCCTCGTCCACCAGACCGTTGACGCCGTGGTAGATGGCGTTTTCGATGATGGGCTGGAGGGTGATCTTGTTGCAGAGATACTCCGTACAGTCTTCCTCCACGTCGAAGTGGTAGGAAAACTGCTCCTTGTAGCGCACGCTCTGGATTTGCAGATAGCTCTGGGCGTGCTGCACCTCGCTGCGAATGGGGATCAGCTCGTGGCCCTTGCTGATGCTGATGCGGAACAGCCGCGCCAGCGCGTTGACCATCACCACGGCTTCCGCGTTCTTCCCCTGCTCGCACATCCACGAAATGGAATCCAGCGTATTGTAGAGAAAGTGGGGGTTGATCTGCGCCTGTAGGGCTTTCAGCTCCGTCTTGCGCAGGTTGACTTCCTCACTGCGCACCGTGGCCATGAGCTTCTGGATTTTTTTGACCATGTGGTCAAAGGACGCCGACAGGTTCTCCACCTCCCGGACGCCGGTGACGGGTTCATAGGAAAAGCCCTCGCCGGACTTTTCAAAGCTCTGCATGGCGACGATCAGATCGTGAATGGGACTGGACAGCACCCGGGAAAGCATCAGGCTCAGCAGCACCGCCGCAGCCAGAATAAACAGTGCGCCGATGAAGGTAATGCGCATGATCTCCCGCAGGGCGTCGGTAATCAGCTCCTGAAACGAGCTGACGCCTACGACCCGCCAGATGCCGTTTTCCAGCGTCTGGACGGTGTAGATGGTGCTCCCCTCCACATGCGTCCCGTCCGGGAGAGAGGCCGTCAGGTCGGTATTCTCGCTTTTCAGCGCGGAGTAAATGAGCTGCTGCTGGGGGTGGTAAACGAGGTTCCCCTCCGTGTCCTCAAGGAAGCAGTAGCCCCGCTGGCCGATACCCACGCCGCTGATATAGGTGGAAATATTGGAGCAGCTCACGTCCACGGCGATGTACCGCTCCCCCTCTCCGGTGGTAGCAGGGCGGATGATGGTCACGACCCATGGGTAATCCTCCGCGAAAATCGACATCACGTGGGGCGCGGAAATGAAGCCCGTCTCGTAAAGCTCCCGCTTGTCCGGGTCAAAGGAAAGGTTTTGCAGGATATCTTCCCGCAGGCGGCGGCCAAGGCTGTAGCAGTTGCGCATTTCCCCCTCCGCGTCGTAGGTGGTGACGGCCACCACATCGGCGCGAATTTCCAGAAACGCCTCGAACCGGGCTTCCCGTTCCTCCGCGGGCAGGTCTAAGTAGCCGGTCAGCAGCGTCACCGCGTCGTTCATGTCCTCCAAATATTCATTCATGGTGCTGCTGGCCTGAGCGATGGCCTGACGGCTGGTGGTCTCGGCGTTGCGCAGCAGCGTCCGGCGATAGGTCTGCATAAAGACCAGATTGGCGCACAGAAGCACACTCACCGCAACCGCCGTGAGCGTGAGCGCCATGATGAGATTCATGCTGAGACCCTTTTTCTTCATGCGTTGGCCTCTTTCTGTTCCTGACGCATCCGCGCCGGGGATTTTCCGTAGTATTTTTTGAAGCAGTAGCCGAAATAGCTCTGGTCGGCGTAGCCGCAGCGGCGGGACACCTCGGCAATGCGGCTGCTGCCGCCCCACAGCAGCTTCAGCGCCACGTCCATCCGTTTTTGGATCAGCAGGTTCATGAAGGTGTCACCGTAGAATTTTTTGATGTTCGCGCCCAGGTAATTGGCGCTGATGTGCAGCCGCTCGCTGACGGATTGCAGCGACAGCTCCTCGTCCATGTATTCCTTCTCGATGATCTTCAGCGCCCGGGCGCAGAGCATGGCCATGTCGTCCCAGCCCCCGGCGGCGTACAGTCCGCCGCCTCTGCGGGCGATTTTCAGGGCTTCCATGGCTTCTAAGTAAGCGGCGTGTCCCTCGCCGAGAGAGGCGTACTCCTTGCTTAAGCCCGCCAGCGCTTCGGCGCCCCATGCCCGGCGGGTGGCCTGCCGCAGCTCGTCCAGGGAAGCATACAGCCGCCCGAATCCGTTGCTGGAGGCCAGCAGAAGCACCGTCCGGTCGCCGCTGGAAAATCCGCAGCAGGAAAACGCCCGGGAGAAAATCCGCTCCGCCATGGGAAGCAGCTCCGGGTGCGCCCCGTCGGGCAGGCTGAACGCCGCCACCACGATATGCTCGTCCCCCCGGATTTCCATTCCGGCGCTTCGCAGAGATTCCGCCGCGGCGGACGGCTCCGGACGGGCGTACTCGTCCAAAAGCATCGTGGCCGTGACCATCCGCAGCGCTTCCGCGCCGCCCTGAGGGCGGGTCAGGCTGGCAAGGCGTTTTTCGATCTTGTCGTGAATCTTCCGCAGTTCTTCCGTCAGCTCCGCCATGCTGATGGGCTTGAGAAGGTAGGCCACGATCTCGTCCTCGATGCCGGCCTTGGCGTACTCAAAATCGTCGTAGCCGCTTAGGAACGCCACTTGCAGCAGCGGCTGGACGGCCTTCGCCTGTCTGGTGAGAGCCGTCCCGGAAATAAACGGCATCCGGATATCCGTCAGCAGGAAATCCGGCTGAAGCGCTTCCACCAGCTGCAGCGCGTCCAGCCCGTTCCCGGCGCGCCCCACAAGGCGGAAGCCCAGGGACTCCCAGTCGATCAGCTGGCAGACGGCGCCCAGCAGCTCCGGCTCATCGTCCGCCACCAGAACGGTCAACACCTGATGCTTTTCCATGCTCAGCCCTCCATTCGCATTGTTGATTTGATTATAAAAGATTTCCCGAAAAAACACAAGCCCGGAATGTTACATTTTCACATTCCGGGCTTGCCCCTTGATTTGATTTTTGGTTATTTTACAAGTGCATCAATATTCGCTGTCGTGATCTTCTGCCACGGAATGGTCAGGGGTTCCTTATTGGTGAATATCCCCGCTTCCCATTTCTCATAGTCCGCCCTGTTCATGAACCGCCGCTCTCCGTTTTCCGTTATCAGGTAGACATAGCCGTCATGCTCGGTGTCAATGTCATCCGGGTAGGGCGTTTCCGTATAGGAATCGTAGTCGGTGATATCCTTGCACCATGCGTCCACATAGAAGGCGTCTTTATAGCTATCCTCCGCTTCGTCATAATACGCAATGGCGTAAGGCCAGAGGACATCCCCCGCATACCCCTGATTGTGGGACGCCTCCACCTTGAGCATACCGGGATAATGGGTCACTCCCACATAACTGTAGGACTCAATCCGCACGCCGTCGGTTTGGGGGTCATAGCCATAGATGATCTCACACATTCCCGCCATGTAGGTGTTGGATACGGAAACCAGCAGTTCTTCCTCCCCGTCTCCGTCCACATCCGTAACGGCAAATTGTTCGTCTTCAATCGTACCCGGTTCCCACACTTCAATATTCCCCGAGTCGGGCAGTTCCGGCCAGCGCAGATCGTCATGGACAGTCCGGAGCGCCCGCTGGAACGCGCTGCGGGCAGCGTCGTTCCGGTCGGGGACGGTGGTTTCCGGCTGGGTGGGCTCTGCCGTTGTCTCCACGGGGATACGTTTCGACGGAGCGAAGTACTGTGCCATGGTGGGCTTCGGTGCGGTTGTCCTGCTGCAAGCGGAAAGAAGCAGCAGCATCACCGCCAGCATGAGACATAGTTTCTTTTTCATCGGTCTTCCCTTTCTTTAGTTCAGCACAATGGGCGCTTCCTCCACGACCTCTTCCGTCAGGCAGTCGTGCTCCCGCATCCACTCCAGCGTATGCGCGGAGTCGGCAAAGACGGACAGGTACGCGCCGGTGGCATACACATCGTTCTCCCCCCAGAGGGATATTGTCAGGGACTTTGTCTTGTAATATTCCTCGTTATACTTGTCGTAGTCCCAGAAATATCCCAGATGGTAAGCACTTCTCTGGGTCATGGTGCGCTCGTCGCAGTCGGCCTTGACGGCGGCCAGCAGAGACTCCACCAGCTCCGGCGTGATCTGGTATTCATGCAGAGTCATGTCTCCGATGTTCATGGAGGTGATATCCTCCGGGTTAAAGCCATCCTGATAGCCGTACCGTGCCTGCTTCCATACCTGTTCCCAGCGGCTTGCGTACTCTTTTACGATCTTGCCCTCGTCCAGATTTGCCCAGATGTTGTAGTTACGGGTCATGGTGCAGCCGTTTTTCAGCTTGTAATAAATGGTGATGTAATCTGTGGTCAGCATCGGCCCGTCGGCGTTGTAGCCGCCCTCACCGTAGACGAAGCCGCCCTCCGGCATGACCGGGTGCTTTTCCTTTTCCTCCCGGTGCAGGATGTAGGCCAGCGGGTAGTCGCCGTAGCTCTCGATGCGGTCTTCCAGCGCCATGGCGTGGAGGGTGGTGATTCTCCGGATGTCTTCCTCGTCGGTCAGCTCCAGCCCGTCATAATTCAGGGTCACGGAGCTGACGTCCTCCACATCCGGGATGCGGTCTTCAATGCCCAGCACGTCAAAGCGGGTGGCCACCAGCGTCACGGCGACCATGGCGGTCAGAAGCCCCAGGCCGACCCAGCTGCGCAGCTGGAACACCCGGGTGGTGCGCTTCAGAAGCATTTTTGCGCCGAACCAACCGGCGGCGCCGCCGCAGAACAGAAGAAGATACAGCATGGACATACCGGCGCCGATTTTGTACGCGAGGAAGGTTTCCACACCCATAACCACCAGCGTACCGACCCCCACAGCGCAGACCAGCTGAAACAGCGGCTGCAAAATGGGAAACGCGACGGCGTCCCCGGCGCATTCCAGATTCCGCTTCCGGTACAGGAGCAATCCCACGATGGCAAAGACGATGCCCACCGCCGCGTAGATCAGCAGGGACGTGAATTTCCCCTGATCGACGCTGAACGCCGCCACCATTTCACTTTCCCGGCCGTAGAACCGCAGCGACAGCTGGTGGAAATCCTTCACCGCCACATAAGCGCCGTTGGTCATATCCGCCACGGGCGTCAGCAGGCTGACCCACCTGTCCGGCGTGACCACGCCGAAGAGCATGGGCGTGTAAAGGGTATTGATAATATAGTAGAGGATAAACGCGCCGCCGTTCAGCACCGCGTACACAACTGCCATGGCAAAGCGGTTGCCGGTGCAGAACACGCTGAAAATCGCCACGCCGAAGAAGGTGATGAATTGCAGGTTGGTGCCGACGTACCATAAAAGCGCGATCTGCCACGCGTTTTCCACAATGGTGGCGTTCAGCAGCGGCACGGACAGCAGCGCCATCACCGCCGTGGGAATCATGGAGAACAGCAGTCCGGAGACCACGTTGGTCAGAAACAGCGTCTCCCGGCGCATGGGCATGGCGTGCAGAGCGTTGCACATCCGGGAATTATACAGGTCGCCGAACAGCAGCATGGCGCACAGCGGCGCGAAGAACAGGTTCACGAGACCCATGACCTGAATGCATTCCCCCATCCGGGAGGCGAACCAGAACGTCCGGCCCATTTCCTCATTGATCTGGTACAGCATCATCATGCCCAGAATCAGGCACAGGGTGTACACCGCCATCACCGGGGCGAACCGGGTCAGGTTCTTTTTGAACACGGTTTTATTAAAGAAGGATGTCTTTGATTTCATAGTCCACGCCTCCCAGCTCGTAAATGAAGATTTCCTCCAGGGACAAGGGCAGCACATCAAAATACGCGGGCTTGCACGCCGCGATTTTCGCGCCGACCTCCTCGGCCTCGCCCCGGACGATCAGGGTCTTTAAGCGTCCGGAAACGGTCGCATTGAGAATGTCCAGCTCCTGAGGCGCGTCGCCCACCAGCTGCAATTTCACGGTGCTGCCCTGCATGTCCGCAAGGCTCTTTTCCAGCAGCATTTTGCCCCGGTTCATGATGCCCACGTAGTCGCACACGTCCTCCAGCTCCCGCAGGTTGTGAGACGAGATCAGCACCGTGGTGCCGTGCCCCGCCACGTCGGAGAGAATCAGACCCATGACCTGCCGCCGCATCACCGGATCCAGGCCGTCCACCGGCTCGTCCAGAATCAGCGTCCTGGGACGGGTGCAGACGGTCAGGTGGAACGCCGCCTGCTTCTGCATTCCCTTGGAAAACCGGCGGATGGGCGTCCGTTTGGGAAGCTGAAACACGTCGTACAGCTTGTCAAACAGGGCATCGTCAAAGGTAGGGTAAATGCCCCGGTAGAACCTGCGCATATCCTCCAGCGTCGCGGAGGGGTAGTAGAAAATCTCGTCGGGGATATAGCCGATGGCCGCCTTCACGGCGGGATTTTCATAGATTGGCTGCTCATCCATGGTGACGCTGCCGCTGTCCGGGCGGTAGACGCCGGTGAGGTGCCGGATGGCAGTGGACTTGCCCGCGCCGTTGGGGCCGACAAGGCCGTAGACCCGCCCGCTCGGGACGGTCAGGGTCAGGTCGTCCAGCGCCTTAAAATTGCCGAAGGTCTTGGTCACATTCTTCATTTCAAGCATGTCTATGGTCTCCCTTCTCGATTCTGGCCACCAGCTCGCCGTGGCTCGCGCCCATGGTCAGCAGCGCCGCGGCGGCTTCGTCGAAGCTCAGCAGCAGCCGTTTTTTCTCCCGTTCTCTGATCTCTCCGTCGCCGCAGACGAAGCAGCCCTTTCCCGGCACGGTGGCGATCCACCCTTCCGCCTCCAGCCGTCGGTAAGCCCGCTGGATAGTATTGGGGTTAATGGCAAGCTGAGCGGCCAGGTCCCGGACGCTGGGCAGCTTCTCCCCCGGCCGCAGCACGCCGCCGGTGATCTGCTCCCGGAATCCGTCCACGATCTGCGCATAGATCGGCCGGGAGTCCCGGTAATCCAAGTGTACCATGGTATTCCTCCTTAACTGTATTAGTTGTACTAGTACGGTTAGGATAACGCAGGATACAGGATTTGTCAATACGAGGGGAGATTAAGAGTTTATTAAATAACGAGCCGTTCAGGGACGGCAAAATCGGACGGATCAAGCGCGTCATCGTAAAGGACATGAGCCGCTTTGGGCGCGATTATCTCCAAGTGGGAATGTATACCGATGTTGTTTTCCCGGAGTTTGGCGTTCATTTCATTGCCGTCAATGACGGCGTGGACAGCACACGCGGCGAAAGTGAGTTTACCGCGATCCGCAATGTGTTCAACGAAATGTATGCCCGCGATACCTCTAAGAAGATTCGCGCTACATGGCAGAGTAAAGGCAAGTCCGGCGAGCCGGAAATTTGTCAAGGATATTTTTGCTGACTGTCATGTATCTCCAGACATAGAAGCAGCACCTGCGGTTTCAAAAGAAGCACCTGTGCTCTGTCTGCCATTCGCGCTACATGGCAGAGCAAAGGCAAGTCCGGCGAGCATTTGACGACCATTCCGCCCTATGGGTATATGAAAAACCCAGAGGACAAAAAGAAATGGATCGTCGATGAAGAAGCCGCAGCCGTCGTACAGAAGATCTTCTCCTTGTGCGCATCCGGCAAGGGACCCACGCAGATTGCTAAATGGCTCAAACAGCAGCAAATCTTGAACCCAACCGCCTATTGCCATGCGAAAGGTCTGCCGACCAGCAACAAGCCGACAGCAGACCCGCACAAATGGACGAATGATACTAAAACCTAATTAAACGCTTTAATGATCCAATCGCGTCCGGTAATGCTGAAAATGGTATTATACTAATTCTTAATAAGCCTATTTAGGGTCTATCTGAAAACCGTCAACACGCCCAAACAGCGGGTCTTTTCCGTCTGCTGTGCACCATTTTCCCTTGCAATACACAAAGTATTCCTGCGGAAAAATGGCTTCAGCAGGCGAAAAATCCCTCGCTGTTGGTCATATTTCCGGTTTTCAGATAGACCCTAACTATCCGCAACGATGTGATATACTATATCTGGTAAGATGGTTAAAGTGGTTTACTAGATTTTAGTATCACTCCGACACGTATTGCGATTATTTGTTTTTTCTCTCTACCCCAACTATTGACATAGAACCTCTTTTTATGAACAGTTTTCCGGGGTTTCCTGTCGGAAACCCCGGAAAAAATATCATCTGCTTCCCTTGTCGTAGGGGATGCCCTCGGCCTTGGGGGCGCGGGACTTCTTGGAGGTGAACGCCAGCACCACCAGAGAAATGATGTACGGGAGCATGTTGTACACCACGCTGGGGATGTTCATGTTCAGCAGGAAGTCAAAGCCGGAATACACATTGCCCAGCGCCCGGCAGAAGCCGAACAGCAGCGCCGCCAGCGCGATTTTCAGGGGGTGCCACGCGCCGAAGATCATGACGGCCAGAGCCAGGAAGCCGAAGCCCGCCACGCCGTTTTCAAACTTCCACACGCTGACGCCCGCGGTGATGTACACGATGCCGCCGAGACCGCCCAGCAGTCCGGAGATCAGCACACCGGCATAGCGCATCCTGTAGACGTTGATACCCACGGAGTCCGCCGCCTGAGGATGCTCACCGCAGGCACGCAGCCGCAGACCGAAGCGGGTCTTGTACAGCGCCACGTAGGCGGCGATCAGGCACAGCACCGCCACCAGCATGAACCAGTTCAGCTCGAACCCGCCCACATGAACCAGCAGCAGGTCTTTCGTGCGGGTGTAGGAGATGTCGGAGGACACGTCGTTGCCGCCGGAGGCCGCGGTGTTCATGGCCTTCACCGCCACGGTAGCCGCAGCAGTTGCCAGCATGTTCATGGCGGTGCCGGTGATGGTCTGGTCAGCCTTGAAGTTGATGGCCGCCACCGCAAGCAATAGCGAGAAAACAAGGCCGAACAGAGCGCTGACAATGACGGTGGTGATGACCATGACCGGCGCTCCCACGGAGACCGGCATGAATTTCAGCACCAGAGCGCCGCCCAGAGCGCCGATGACCATGATGCCCTCCAGACCGATGTTGATAACGCCGCTGCGCTCGGCGAAGCAGCCGCCCAAGGCGACCAGCATCAGAACGGACGCGAAGATCAAAGTGTATTGGATCAGCAGTGTCATTTGTCCTCGCCCCCTTCCTGAATTTGTGCGGCTTTTGCGGCTTTCCGCTCATCGGCTTTCCGCAGCCGGGTCTGGATGAAATACTTGAAGAAGCCCACAAAGGCGCACAGATAAATGATCAGCGCGGAGATCAGGCTGGAGATCTGGGAGCAGTAGACCTGCAGATCCACGTTGCCGCCGCCTGTGGTGATGTACTGGATGAAGAACGCGGACAGGATCGAGCCAATGGGGCTGAGGCCGCCGAGGAACGCAACGGCGATGCCGTTGAAGCCCATGGCGGGGACGGAGGAAATGGTGGTCTCCCAGTCCTCGATGCCGGTGAGGTACAGCAGGCCCGCGCCGAAGCCCGCCAGAGCGCCCGCGATGACCATGGTGAGGATGATGTTCTGGTTTTCCTTCATGCCGCAGTATTTGGCGGCGTTGTAGTTGCTGCCGGTGGCCTTCAGCTCGTAGCCGAATTTGGTCTTATTCAGAACCACCCACACCAGCACCGCCGTCAGAACCGCAATGGGAATGGCGATGGTAACGCTTTTTTCGTTGTTGAAGAGCTTTTCCAGTCCCAGACTGGGGATGAGCGCGCCGGGGTTGGTGGACTGGAGGGTCTTGGTATAGGGGCTGGTGGGATTCTTCACCGTGCCCAGCACCAGGTTGGTCAGATACAGGGTGATCCAGTTGAGCATGATACCGGAAATGACCACGTTGACGTTGAACAGCGTCCGCAGCGCACCCGCCAGCATACCCAGCAGCGCACCCGCCAGCATACCCAGGATGATGCAGACATACCACGGCATATTCCACGCCAGCGCGGCATACAGCGCGGCGCAGGCGCCGGCGCAGTACTGACCCGCCGCGCCGATATTGAACATACCCACCTTGTAGGCAAACAGAACGGACAGGGCGCACAGCAGCAGCGGCGCCGTGCGCACCAGCGCCTGACCGAAGTACTTGAGCTTCAGCGCACCAGGAAAGCGCAGGAAGCTCTTCATCACCGCGACGATCGCTTCAAAGGCGCCGCTGGGTTCGATGATCAGCAGCACCAGATATCCCACGATCAGGCCGCCCAGAACACACACCAAGGATGCGAGCAATGTCTGGAAGCCGTCCTTGCGGATCAGGGATTCACGTTCTTTTTTCACTGCTCCTTCGCCTCCTTCTTCGCGCCGGCCATGTACAGGCCCAATTCTTCCACGGTGGTCGTCTTGGGGTCAAGCTCTCCTACGATCTCGCCCTCGTACATGACGAGGATGCGGTCGGACACCGTCATGACCTCGTCCAGCTCCAGAGAGACCAGCAGCACTGCCTTGCCCGCGTCCCGCTGGGCGACGATCTGCTTGTGAATATACTCAATGGCGCCTACGTCCAGACCGCGGGTGGGCTGCACCGCAATAAGCAGCTGGGGGTTCTTGTCGATCTCCCGGGCGATGATCGCTTTCTGCTGGTTGCCGCCGGACATGGAACGAGCCACGGTGACGGGGCCCTGACCGGAACGGACGTCATACTGCTCGATCAGCCGCTCGGCATAGGCGCGGATGTTCTTCCGGCGGAGGAAGCCGAACTTGTCGGTGAACTCCGGCTCAAAATACCGCTGTAAGATCATGTTGTCTTCCAGCGTGTAGTCCAGCACCAGACCGTGCTTGTGGCGATCCTCCGGAATGTGGCTCATGCCCAGAATGCTGCGGCGGCGGATGGGCGCGTGGGTGATGTCCACGCCGCACATGGTGATCGTGCCGCCGGACGCGGGTTCCAGACCGGATATGGCATATACCAGCTCGCTCTGGCCGTTGCCGTCGATGCCCGCGATGCAGACGATCTCCCCCGCGTGTACCTGAAAGCTGACGTTTTTGACTGCGTTGTTCTTATGGACTTTGGAGGGAACGGTGAGGTTCTTCACATCCAGAACCACCTCCGCCGGGTGCGCCTCGCCCTTGGTGACTGCGAATTCCACGTCACGGCCGACCATCATCCGGGACAGCTCTGCCTTGGTGGTATCCGCGATGTTCACGGTGCCCATGTACTTGCCCTTGCGCAGAACGGAGCAGCGGTCGGCAACCGCCATGATCTCGTTGAGCTTGTGGGAGATAAAGAGGATGGACTTTCCTTCCGCCGCCAGATTGCGCATGATCTGCAGCAGCTCCTGGATTTCCTGGGGGGTCAGCACGGCGGTAGGCTCGTCGAAAATCAGGATCTCGTTGTCCCGGTACAGCATTTTCAGAATTTCCGTGCGCTGCTGCATACCGACGGAGATGTCCTCGATCAGCGCGTCAGGATCGACCCGCAGGCCGTATTTTTCCGACAGCGCCATGACCTTTTCCCGGGCGCGGGCGCGCTGAAGAATGCCGTGCTTCGTATCCTCGTCACCGAGGATGATGTTGTCCAGCACGGAGAAGCACTCCACCAGCTTGAAGTGCTGGTGAACCATGCCGATGCCCAGGGCATTGGCGTCGTTGGGGTTGTTGATTTTGACCTCCACGCCGTCCTTTTTGATCACGCCCTCTTCGGCCTGATAAAGGCCGAACAGAACGCTCATCAGCGTGGATTTTCCGGCGCCGTTTTCACCCAGCAGGGCGTGTATCTCGCCCTTTTTCAGCTGGAGCGTAACATTGTCGTTTGCGATGATACCGGGGAAGCGCTTCGTAATGTTTACCATTTCGATTGCGTAAGGTACATCCTGCAATCCAATTACCTCCTTTTCGTTCCCGGCGGGGCAGCGGCACAATTCGCCCCTTTCCTTCCGCCGCCGTCCGGCAATCCATCATGGGAGGGCTGCCGCTGCCGGACGGTTCTAAACTCGTGTGTCACTTTTTATTATACACGACCTATCGTCAGATTTCAAATAAAATCCGTAGAAATTGGGAAATTTTTTGGTAAAAAAAGAGAACGGGCAGTTTGCCCGTTCTCTTGCAGGTTCAATGGGGATTACTTCAGGTTGCCCAGCCAGGAAACGTTGACGTTGGTCACGGCAGGCTCAACGGAGGTATCGTTGGAGACGGTGATGGTGCCGTCGAACATACCCTTCACCAGAGCGGCGTAGTCGTCCTTGGAGAACTTGCCGTCGGCGAACTGAGTGGTCTCGGCCAGCTGCACGTAGTTGGCAGCGGGATCGTCGCCGGATACCAGACCCAGAGTCTCGATCTTGCCGGCGTAGTCAGCCCACTTGCCGCCCACGATGATGTCGGTCAGCGCATTGATCGTGGTGGGCCGCAGACCCTTCATGGCGGAGGTAACGGTCATGCCGTCGCCGTAGTCGCCATCGATAATGCCCTTCTGGTCAACGTCAACGCCGATGACCTTGCCGCCAACCTTCTTGGCAGCCTCAGCCGCGGAGGTGTAGATGCCGCCGCCGCAGGCGAAAACGACCTCGGTGCCGTCGGCATACCAGGTGTCCATAACGGCAGTGATGTCAGCGTCGCCGTAGAACTGGTTGCCGTAAGCGTACTTCATGTCAACGGTGATGCCCAGCTCCTTGGCAGCGGCGTCAACGCCCTGCACATAGCCATAGCCATAGCGGATAACGGCGGGAACGGCCATGCCGCCCAGGAAGCCCAGCTTGGTGTAGCCCAGCTTGACAGCAGCATAACCGGCCATGTAACCGGCCAGCTCTTCCTGATAGATGGCGCAGTAGACATTGCTCATGTCCACATAGTCTTCCAGCTTCCAGTTGTCGGGGTTGTAGTCATAGCTCTCGCCCTTGTTGGCAACGGCGGTCTCCAGCAGGTCGCCCTTGGCAACGTCCAGCGCGACGAACTTCACGTCGGGATAGTTGGGAGCAACTTCCACGATGGTGCCGCCGAAGGCATAGCCGGGCATCACGATGACGTTGTAGCCCTCAGCGATGGCCAGCTCCACGGAAGCCACACGGCCGGCGGTGTCGTTGCTGGTGGGCTTGTAGTACTTGGTTTCCACATTGTTGTCCTTGCCGAAGGCAACGACGGCTTCCCAGGTGGTCTGGTTGAAGGACTGGTCGGTGATATCACCGTAGTCGGTAACCATGGCGACCTTGTAGCTGCCAGTGGAAGCTGCGTCCTTCTTGCCGGAGCCGCAGGCGACCAGAGTCAGGGACAGCGCCAGAACCAGCAGCAGAGCCAGGATCTTTTTCATGATTGCATTCCTCCATAATTTTCTATTCTTGGTAGTGTTCGATACACCGATAGTATTGTCGCACATTTTGATAAAAAAATCAACCCATTTTCGATGGTTTCCCGGTTTTTTTCACGATGTCTCCGTCAGGTGTGCATATGTTTCTGCGCAGAGAAGCTGAAAGGCAGGATCTCAGCCAGGGTGTGGGCTTCGCAGCCCTCCGGCGTGATCATGTAAATGAGAAAATCGTCGCCGCAGAATTCCCGCATCACCTGACGGCACACGCCGCAGGGCGGGAACGCCCCGGTGATGACGCCGTCCTTTCCGCCGCACACGGCGATGGCGGCAAAGTCCCGGTGGCCGTCGTAGACCGCCTTGAAGAAGGCAGTGCGCTCGGCGCAGACCGTGGGGCTGTAGGACGCGTTTTCGATGTTGCAGCCCTGATACACCGTCCCGTCGGCGCACAGCAGCGCCGCGCCCACCTGATAGCCGGAGTAGGGGACGTAGGCATGGGTCATGGCCTCTCTGGCAAGCTCACACAGTTTTTCGGGTGTCATAGTTCGCCTCCTGATACTTACAGTATTTCTCCCGCGAAACTCGTGCCCGCGCCGTCCCAATGAACGCCCAGCAGGTCGGTGACGGTGGCTGCAATGTCCGCGAAGGTGGGCTTCGTGCCGAGATTGCCGGGTTTGACGCTCTTTCCCAGCACCAGCAGCGGCACATACTCACGGGTGTGGTCGGTGGTGGCAGTGTAGGAGGGGTCGCAGCCGTGGTCGGCGGTGATCATCACCACGTCGTCCTCCCCCAGAGTGGGCAGGAACGTGCCCAGCCAGCGGTCAAACTCCGTCAGGGCGGCGGCGTAGCCGTCGATGTCCCGGCGGTGGCCGTAGAGCATGTCAAAATCCACCAGATTCACAAAGCACAGCCCGTGAAAATCCCGGGCGGCATAGTCCGTGGTATGTGCCATGCCGTCGGCATTGGACTTGTTGAACACGTACTCCGTGTCCCCCCGTCCGGCGAAAATGTCGTGGATCTTGCCCACGGCCAGGCAGTCCAGCCCCGCCGCCTTTACGGCGTCCAGCATGGTCTGCTTCGGCGGCTCCAGAGAAAAGTCGTGGCGGTTGGCCGTGCGCTTGAAGCCGTGCTCCGCGTCGCCCACATAGGGGCGGGCGATCACCCGGCCGACGCCATACTTTCCCTGCAAAAGCTTCCGCGCCTTGCGGCAGGCATCGTACAGCTCCTGCAAGGGAATCCATTCCTCGTGCGCCGCCACCTGAAACACGGAATCGGCGGAGGTGTAGACGATCCACTTGCCGGTTTTGCGCTGCTCCTCGCCGTAGTCCCGGATGACGTCGGTGCCGGAATAGGGCAGGTTGCACAGGACGCCCCGGCCGGTCTCCTTCTCGAAGGCGTCCAGAACCTCTTTGGGGAAGCCGTTGGGGAAGGTGGGCAGGGGCTGGGGGGAGATCACACCGGCGATTTCCCAATGGCCGATGGTGGTGTCCTTGCCCATGGAGCTTTCCATCAGCCGGGCGAACGCGCCGGTGGGGGCGGCGGCCTTAGGCAGGCAGGTCACGCCGTCGATGTTGCCCAGTCCCGCGGCGGTCATGTTGGGAATGTCCAGCTTCTGGGAGGTGGCGCAGGCACGCAGGGTATTGACCCCCACGTCCCCGAAGGATTCCGCGTCGGGCATCGCGCCGATGCCGAAGGAATCCAGAACAATCAAAAATACTCGCTTCATACTATCACCTTATACGAGTTTTTAATAAAACGCTTAAAA
>HF988093.1:0-1847 GCA_000434635.1 Firmicutes bacterium CAG:110
TGTTTTGCATATAAAATCAGCTCGCCGCTTCCGCCTTCTGGGCTTCCAGAATTTCCGCGGCGTTCAGGGAACGGATAACGCTGTAGCTATCAAACCGGGTGTCGTTGGTGGCGGCCATGAAGACCAGCTGCGCCTTGATGTCGGGAACATCGACCAGCGTTGCCTTGGCCTCGACGTTGGCTGCGTCCACGTCTTCCAGATACAGCCGGCAGCGCCCCTCGGGCAGCTTAAAGGCAGGGTCGGCCACGCCGAAGGACAGGGTGAAATTATCGCCGCCGCAGGTGCCCATCAGCTTGGAAGCCGCATCCTGAAGCGCCGCTTCCTTGTCGCCGTTGAAGATATACTGGTCGGAGTTGGGGAAGCGGAAATCCGCCAGCATGACCTCGTTGAAGCCCATTTCCTTCAGCTCCAGCACCACGGAAGTGATCCACGTCAGGGTGGTGGCGTTGGTGGGATCCAGCCAGAAATAGCCCTGATCCAGCCACAGACCCGCCCGGGAAAGCATATACAGGCCGCAGGTGACGTGCTCGTTGCCGAAATTCCAGTCCCGCAGAGAGCAGACCCGGGCGATGGTGTAGAATTTCTTGTTCATCAGGGTGTCCACCAGCGCCGCGACGGCGTCCACGTCTGTGGAGGCGGAATGCACTGCGCCGTCCAAGTGGGAGGGATAGAAGAACGAGCCGTAGGGACCTTTCATGTCGATCATGACGGGGGTGCCCGCGGGGAGCCGTTCCAGCTTGCCCAGAACGCCGTTGATGTCGTTTTGCAGCATGTTGCTGGAAATGAAGTAGCCGTTGATCTGGGTCAGCTCGTTGCCGGTGTCCAGAGCGTCGCTGCCTTCATTATAATAGATGGAAATGTTCTGCTGCGCCACGGGGGGTGTGGCGACCTCGCCGATGATGTCCTGAGCGGAATGCTCAAAATCCAGACTCGCGCCGTCGGCGGTATAGACGACGTACCGCTCCAGCCAGACGACCCAGCACAGCCAGGCGATCACGCCCACCAGCAGAAAAATCATAAGCACAATGCCCAGACGGTTCAGCACCCGCCGGGTACGATAGGGGATACTCATAATACGCTCCTTAGATGTATTTACGGATTGCGGTGACGCAGCGCCAGTCGTCCTTCGCTTTCGTGGCGGTGACGGTCAGCCCGGCGGCGGTTAGGGCGTCCAGCACGTCGGAAAGCCGGGTGTCCAGAATGCCGGAGCAGATCAGGGTGCTGCTTTCATTGAGGAAATGGGGCAGCACCGGCGCAAGGCCGATAATGACGTCTGCCACGATGTTCACCAGCACCAGATCATACCGATTGGCGGCTAATGTATCCATCAGCGCGGTATCTTCGGTCACGTTGCCGGTGAGGGCGGTGAAGGCCGGGGCGGCGAAGCCGTTGTAGGCGGCGTTCTCCCGGGCAATGTCCTCCGCTTTGGGGTCGATGTCGATGCCCACGGCGGTCTCCGCCCCCAGGCGCAGGGCGGCGATGGACAGTATCCCGCTGCCGCTGCCCAGATCGAGGCAGTGGAAGCCGGGCTTTACCGCATTCTCCATGACCTCCATCACCATCTGGGTGGAGGGGTGCGCGCCGGTGCCGAAGGTCAGGCCGGGGTCGAGAATGACTTTGAGCCGGTCGGTGGATTCCTCCGCCAGCCAGTAGGGCAGCACCACGATGCGATCGCCGATCTCCTGAGGCGGGTAATTGTCCTTCCAGCTTTCCTCCCAGTTGGTTTCGGGGAGGGGGGCGGCGGTCATGGTCAGTCCCAGCTCCTTTACCGCCGCGTCCAGACGCTTCCGACCGTTATCGTCGGTGTCCTCCAGATACAGCTTGATCCGAGAAAGCCCCTGAAGCTT
>HF988093.1:1867-5715 GCA_000434635.1 Firmicutes bacterium CAG:110
GAAAGCCCCTGAAGCTTTTTTTGCAGCCCCTCGTCGATGTAATCCCAGTACGCCCGGTTTTCCTCTAAAAACGTCTCGAATTCCGACTGGTCTTCGATGACCAGATCGGAAAATCCCCGTGCGCTGAGGGCGGTGACGGCAGAGTCGATGCTCTGGGGCGTGGTTTCAATGGTAAATTCCAGCCATGCCATGGCGGAGTCCTCCTAATTTACACAAGTCCACGTTACATTTTACCGCAAACAGAGGAAAATGACAACCAATATTCTCTGAATTTTTTGTGTATTGACTTCCTATTTTGGGAAAAGTGGTATATAATACTCTTTACAATATCGCGGGCAGGAAAATCCCTCGCTTTTCCACCGCAACTTTCTTTCATCAGGAGTCTGACATGATCGAAACAAAAACACTGCTCCCCGGCGTGACCCTGCGTTCCTGCCGGGACGACCGGTTCAAGCAGGGGTGCCTCAGCTTTCAGCTGGTGCGCCCCATGGCGAAAGAGGAATCCGCAAAAAATGTGCTGATCCCCTCCGTGCTGCTCCGGGGTACCAAACGCTGCCCCGACCTTCGCGCCATTACGGAGAACTTAGACGAGCTGTATGGCGCTTCCGTCAGCCCGCTGGTGCGCCGGGTGGGGGACTACCAGACCACCGGCCTTTACTGCGGCTTTATGGACGACCGGTTTGCCCTGCCCGGCGACCGGGTGCTTGCCCCTATGCTCCGCTTTCTGGAGGAAATCCTTCTGGACTTCCCCACGGAGGGGGAGGGCTTTCTCCCCGCCTTTGTGGAGGGGGAAAAGAAGAATCTCATTTCCACCATTGATTCCGAGCTGAACGACAAGCGCACCTACGCCATGGGAAAGCTGCTGAAAACCATGTGCCGCGGCGACAGCTTCGGCCTGCCCCGGCTGGGCGAGCCGGAGGATGTGGCGGCCATCGACCCGGCGGGGCTGCTGACCCATTACCGGAAAATCCTCCGGGAAAGCAGAATTGAGATTTTCTACGTAGGCAGTGCCCCGACGGAGACAGTCGCGGAATATATTTCCCCGCTGGTATCCCGGCTGGGCGGCCGGGAAGGCCTGCTCCCGCCCCAGACGCCCTTCCATCCCTGCCCCGGGCAGGATGTGACGGAGACGATGGAGGTCTCCCAGGGGAAGCTCTGCATGGGCTTTGTCACGCCCATTGTCAACCGGGATAAGGAATTTCCGGCCATGCAGGTGTTCAACACCGTCTTCGGCGCGGGCATGACCTCCAAGCTGTTTCTCAACGTCCGGGAGGCGATGTCCCTGTGCTACAGCATCGGCTCGTCCTATTACGGCGCAAAGGGCATTCTCACCGTGGGCGCGGGCATCGACTTTGACAAGGAGCAGCTGACGCGGGACGAAATTCTCCGCCAGCTGGACGCCTGCCGCCGTGGAGAAATTACGCAGGAAGAGCTGACCGCCGGAAAAGAAGCCCTGCTCAGCTCCCTTCGTGCCACCTCCGATTCCCCCGGCGCCATCGAGGGCTACTACGCCACCGCGCACTTAAGCGGCCTGAACATGACCCCGGAGCGCTACATGGAAGTGGTGGAGAAGGTCAGCCTTGCCGATGTGGTGGCGGCGGCGCGGACCGTGACACATCACAGCACCTATTTTCTGAAAGGAGAGAGCCAATGACGCGGAAGCAATACCCCGAACTGGACGAAACGCTGTACCGGGAAACACTGGAAAACGGACTGACGGTTCTGGTGGTTCCCCGGAAGGGCTTTACGAAAAAGCTTGCCTATTTTGTCACGGACTTTGGCTCCATCCATACGGATTTCCGGCTGGACGGGAAGGAATACCACGCCCCCGCGGGTGTGGCGCACTACTTGGAGCACAAGATGTTCGACCTGCCGGGAGACCGGGACGTGTCGGCGGAGTTTGCCGCTTTGGGCGCTTCCACTAACGCCTTTACCAGCTACGACATGACGGCCTATTATTTTTCCTGCACAGACCACTTTGACGAATGTCTGCGGCTGCTGCTGGAATTCGTGTCCACGCCCTATTTCACGGAAGAAAGCGTGGAGAAAGAGCGGGGCATCATCGATCAGGAGATCGGCATGAACGAGGACGCCCCGGACAGCGTGGTGTTCGATAACCTGATGGCGGCCATGTATGCCGTCCATCCCATCCGCCAGCCCATTCTCGGCACCAGCGAGACCATCCGGGAGATCACCCCGGAGGTGCTGTATACCTGCCACCGTGCGTTTTACGCGCCGGGAAATATGCTGCTGTGCGTCGTGGGCGATGTAGACCCGGAATCGGTGGCATCTGCCGCCCGTGAGGTTCTGGGCAGCGAGAAGAAAGAGACGGGCGTCAAACTGCGTTCTTGGCAGGAGGAAATGACCTGCCTGAAAGCCGAAACGGAATGCTCCATGGAGGTCGCCATGCCGACCTTCAATCTGGCGTTCAAGTGCGAACCCCTGACCCACGGCGACGCGGCCATCCGGGAGGAAATGGTGGCGGATCTGGCCGCCGAGGCACTGTTCGGCGAGTCCTCGGAGCTGTACCTGCGGCTTTACGAGGAAGGCGTTATCGATTCCTCCTTCGGCGGCGGCTTCGAGACCGTGGACGGCTGCGCCATGCTGCTCTGCTCCGGCGATTCCGACGACCCCCGCGCCGTCCGGGAAGCGATTCTGGAGCAGGCGGAGAAGATCGCGGCGGAGGGACTGCCGGAAAAGGCGTTCCTGCGGATGAAGCGCAGCGCCCTCGGCCGGCGTATCCGTGGCCTGGACAGCTTTGATTCCACCTGCTTCCGCCTGTGCGCGTACCATTTTTCGGACTTTGACTATTTCCGTTTTCCGGAAGTTTACCGCGGCATCAGCGCGGAAGAGATATGTGATTTTCTCCGCCGGGCAGTCCGGGCGGAACGGTGCAGTTTATCCGTGATCTATCCTGTCAACAAGGAGGCACAATCATGATCCCTGCCAATTATTCAACCATTTCTTTCCCTTCCCTTGGCATTGAGGTGAACCCCGGCCGCACCCTGGCGCTGGGGCCTCTGACCATCCATTATTACGGCCTCATTATCGCCATCGGCCTGATGCTGGCGGTAGTCTACGCCTGCCGCCGGTGCAGTCAGTTCGGTATCAAGCAGGACGATCTGCTGGACGGTGTGCTGTGGGTCACGCCCTTTGCTATTCTTTGCGCCCGGGCGTATTACTGCATTTTCTCCTGGGCGGATTACGCCGAGAACCCCATTTCCGTGCTGTACATCTGGAACGGTGGCCTTGCCATTTACGGCGGCGTTCTGGGCGCAGTGGCGGGGATTCTGCTGCTGTGCCGCATCAAGAAGATCAAAATCGGCGCTTTGCTGGATATGGTAGCGCTGGGCTTTCTCATCGGCCAGTCCATTGGCCGGTGGGGCAACTTTGTCAACCGGGAAGCCTTCGGCGCGGCGACGGACAGCTTCTTCCGCATGGGGCTGTACAACACCGTCACCGGCGCATGGGAATACTACCACCCGACGTTTCTGTACGAGTCGGTGTGGAACGCCGTGGGCTTTGCGCTGCTGCACTTCCTGTCCAAGCGTCGGCAGTATGACGGACAGATCGCCCTTGGGTACGTGGCCTGGTATGGTCTCGGCCGCTGCCTGATCGAAGGACTGCGGATGGACAGCCTGTACTGGGGCCCCGTCCGGGTCAGCCAGCTGCTGGCGGGCATCAGCTGCGCGGCGGCGGTGAGCGTGCTGATCTGGCAGCGCTTCCGCCCCCACGACAAGGCTGATCTGTTTGTGAATCAGGTCGCTGCCCAAACGGCGGAAAACGCGGCGCAGACGCAGGAAAACGAAACGAAGGAATAATGTCGGAAGGCCGGTGCTCATAGCACC
>HF988093.1:5733-7328 GCA_000434635.1 Firmicutes bacterium CAG:110
GGTGCTCATAGCACCGGCCTTCCTTTCTGCAAAGAGAAAACTGGCAGCCTAAAAAAGCGGATTTGGTAAAAATCATGTTGAAATCCCTATAGCCGGGACGGTAATTTATGCTATACTTATACATGAGATATAAGAAGCCGCCAGGCTTTCTGAACGATAAGGAGGAATTTTCCATGCAGTATCTAGGCATCGAATACAACATGAAGCATACGCCCAAGCTGGATCAGCAGTTTGTCCCCTTCGGCGTGTGGCGCACCGCCTATCTGAAGGACGCGAAGAAGCCCATCGCCATTGCCGTTGAGCGGGACAAGGGCCGCGTTTCCGTCCACCACACCTGCATCCATGGCACGCCGGAAATGGCTGAGGCCGACTACCGCTACGTGGAGCGCTATGTCAAGTTCCTGCTGTGGTCCATCGGCGGCTTCCGGGTGAGCGTCTGCGGATGCAGCGAGCTTGCCCAGCGGCTGAAAAAGGCCTACGACCCCAAGGGCGAGCGGCATTTTGACTATACGTTCTTCAACCAGCTCTATGAGCGGGATCTGGAGATCGTTGACCTGCCTCTGGAAGATTGCCCCGCTGCCAACGAGGTCGCCGAACCCATCGGCGGCAATCTGGACGGCTGCCGCATCGGCTTCGACGCCGGCGGTTCCGACCGGAAGGTCTCTGCCGTGATTGACGGCGAGTGCGTCTACTCCGAGGAAGTCGTCTGGTTCCCCAAGCTCCAGGCAGACCCCCAGTACCATTATGACGGCATCGTAGCCGCGTTCAAGAGCGCCGCATCCAAGATGCCCCGGGTGGACGCCATCGGCGTGTCCTCCGCAGGCACCTTCATCGGCAACGCGCCCATGGTCGCGTCTCTGTTCATCAAAGTTCCCCGCTCCGAGTGGGACAAGGTCAAGACCATTTACGACCGCGCCGCCAAGGAGATCGGCGACGTTCCCATTGTGGTTGCCAACGACGGCGACGTGTCCGCGCTGGCGGGCGCCATGGGTCTGGGCGTGGGCAACATCATGGGCATCGCCATGGGCACCTCCGAGGCCGTGGGCTATGTGGACAAGGATAAGAATGTCCTCGGCTGGATCAATGAGCTGGCCTTCGCCCCCGTTGACCTGTGCGAAAACGCCATGCAGGACGAGTGGTCCACGGACATTGGCGTAGGCTGCAAGTATTTCTCTCAGGATGCGGTCATCAAGCTGGCGCCCGCCGCAGGCATCGAGCTGGACGAGAATCTGTCTCCCGCGGAGAAGCTGAAGGTCGTTCAGGCGCTGATGGAGAAGGACGACCCCAGAGCGCAGGCCATTTTCGAGAGCATCGGCGCGTATCTGGCATACGCTGTGGTGCTGTACTCCCAGTTCTACGACATCGAGCACATGATGATGCTTGGCCGCGTCATGTCCGGCAAGGGCGGCGACACCATCCTGCGGGTGTGCAACGAGATTCTGGCCGACGAATACCCCGCGCTTGCGAAGAAGTGCGAGGTTTCCCTGCCCGACGAAAAGACCCGCCGCGTGGGTCAGTCCGTGGCTGCGGCCTCCCTGCCCAGAATCAAGTAAAGAAATCCCTCAATATGACAGTTTCCCCGGGCGGTCTCGCCC
>HF988093.1:7347-8432 GCA_000434635.1 Firmicutes bacterium CAG:110
GGGCGGTCTCGCCCGGGGAGATTTCTGCTTTTGTGGAACCACGCGCAAACGGAAGTCCAGCGGCCACTCTGATACTATTTCCTGATTAAAATCTTAATTTTGGTCGAGATATAAGTTAACATAATATATTCTGTAACAACTTGTAACGTTTACATAAAATGAGTTATCCACATTCTCCACAGGTTTATCCACAGGATTGGCTGGGAAAACGGTTGAAAAATAAGGGGGGAAAAGGGGGCGTATCAAAATATCTCCACAGCTTTGCATAAAACTGTGGAGATATCTCTAATTTACATAACACTGTATCTGGGAGGTTCAGTCGAACAGAACTTTGGCGGAAAACACCAGCTCGTCCCTTGTTTCGTTTCGGCGGCGGGCGTCTACCCGGAGGCAGTTGTCCTCCACAAAGTCCCAGTGCAGGTCAAGGCGCTGTCCCTCCCGCGCTTCGCTGTGGTAGCGCACGGCAAATTCTTTCACGGGATGCTCCCGGTGGAAGTCGCTGGGGAGAAGATCGTCGATCCAGTCCATGTAGCGGGTGTTGTTCATATGTCCGTTGCGGTCGAGGTCGGTAAAGCATACGTCCCGCTGGCAGCTGTGTTCCATCGCTCTGGGAACCAGACCGCCGGGAAGCGCCAGTTCCGTTCCCCGAAGCGTACCGGGAACGATGATGCCGCTCTTGTCGGGAGAGACGCTGCTTCGGGTATCCTGATCCATCAGAACCCAGAGGCTGATAGAACGGGAGCACTCATTGCCCGCCTGATCGTAGATGACAATGGAACGGGGATAGCCGACGTGGGTGTTGGGCATGGGCCATGTCTCAATGTGGACGGTTTCGCCCAGTTCCGGGAGACGGTTGATCTGCACCCGGTGCCGGGTCACCGCCCAGAACAGCCGGTGGCTTTCCAGCGTGTCCGCAAGCTCGTCGCAGTGCCGCCCCGCGATCTCCTGCGCGAAATATAAAAGGGTGGATGGCTTCAGGCGGCCATAGCGGTCAACGCACAGCTCCTGAACGGGAAAATCCTGCTGAAAAATAGGTTCCATAATTGTTCCTCCAAATGAAGTCTGCCGGCGTTCCCATGAGGAAG
>HF988093.1:8460-15596 GCA_000434635.1 Firmicutes bacterium CAG:110
AGCCGACAGTAGGGAAGCTCTGACGAGATCGGCAAGAGCTGTGAGCGGGGGATTTTTCGGCCAATCGAGCTATCGAAGACGGAGAAATACTTTGTGTATTTCCCGCTTTCGATACCGAAGAGTGGACGGAAAAGATCCGCTCACAGCCGCAGATGATCTCGCCAGAGTTTCCCTAAAGTTGCTATCCTTTGTCCTCTGTGACGGTGAGGGAGACGCGGTATTGCTTACCGCTGCGGTAGATCACGACCTCCACCGTGTCGCCCACGTCCAGATTGTAGACCGCGCCGTTCAGGGCGTCCATGGTGGTCACATTGGTTCCGTTGACGCTGAGGAGAATGTCGCCTTCTTCAATGCCCTTGGCGGCGGCGTCGCTGCTGCGGTCAACGTTGGTGATATACAGCCCGGCGGGGAGCCGGTAGTAATACTGGTCGAAAGAGGACAGGGACTCCCCCTCCAGACCCAGCGTGGGCCGGCCGGAGACGTAGCCCTGAGAGATCAGCTGCTCTGCCACCTCCTTCACGGTGGAGCTGGGAATGGCGAAGCCCAGACCCTCCACACCGGCGGAGTCGGTGAACGCGCCGATCTTCATGGTGTTGATGCCGATGACCTGACCGTAGCAGTTGATGAGCGGGCCGCCGGAGTTGCCGGAATTCAGGGCGGCATTGGTCTGGATCAGGGTCATGGTGCGCCCGTCCATATCCGTGTCCCGCCCGATGCCGGAGATGATGCCGTCGGTGTAAGTGCCCCGGAATTTGACGCCCAGCGGGTCGCCGATGGCGACCACGGTGTCGCCCACCCGGAGGGAATCGGAATCCCCGAACTGCGCCGGGGTCAGACCCGTCGTGTCTATGTGCAGCACCGCAAGGTCGGACACGGAATCAGCGCCCACCAGCATGGCGGGCAGCGTCCGGCCGTCCGTCAGCTGCGCCGTGATGGAGATACCGTTTTCTACCACATGGCAGTTGGTCACGATGTACCCGTCCTCCGTCAGGATCACGCCGGTGCCGGTGGCGGTTGTGCCCTGACCGGTGCTGGTGACGGATACCACGGAGTCGATGTTCCGGCTGTAGATCTCCTGGAGGGACAGCGCGCCCTCGGCAGGAACGTTATCCACGCCCTGGGGGCATTTCTGCAAGTCGATGGTGGGGCTGTCCTCCCCGAGGGGGGCGTCAACGGATTCCGTGGGAAATGTGGCGGCTTCCGTAGGCAGTGCCGCCGCGCCGGTGGCGAAGGAAATGGACTGCTCGCTTTCCCGCCGGGTGTTCAGTTTCTGGAACAGCCGCACGTTTAGAACGCCCAGAACCGTGATGATGCCGCACAGAAAGATGATCAGGATCAGCAGCAGCGCCACGGTGCCGCCATGGCTTTTCGGCGGCTCGGTACGGCCTGTGCCGTACACGCTGTCGTCCCATGGATGGTTATTATTCTTACGTTCGTCCATATCGTTACCTCGAAAAAGGGTCCTTAGGAAGCTCTTGCCGATTTATTCAGAGTTTCCTTAATTCACCAGCGGCATGGTGAAGGTAAATTCGGTTTTCCCGTCCTTGGAGCTGACGGAAATATCCTCGCCGTGGCTGCATACGATCGTCTTCACAATGTACAGACCCAATCCCCAGCCGTCCCGGTTCTGGGAGCGGGATTTGTCCAGCTTGTGGAACCGGTCGAATACCAACGGCAGCTCGTCCGGCGGGATGGTCTCGCCGTCGTTGGAGACGGAGACGTAAGCCTTGCTGCCGCCCTCTTTGATGCGCAGCCCCAGATTGCCCCCGTCGGGGCAGAACTTCACGGCGTTGTCGATGAGATTGTAAATGACCTGCGTGATGTAGTCCGGGTTCGCCATGGTGTACACCGGGTGCTCCGGCATATCCACGTTGACGTTCAGGTGCTTGTCGTTGATCTTCTTCTCGAAGGTGATGAGCACCTGCCCGGCGCATTCCTCAAGGTCGAAGTGCATCTTCTTTTCCTCGGGGATGCCGCCCTCTTTTTGCAGCTGGGAGATGTCCAGCATACTGCGCACGAGACGGCTTAAGCGCTTCGTCTCGTCGGAGACGATGTGCAGGTAATGCTCCCGCTTGTCTTCCGGGATGGTGCCGTCCAGAATGCCGTCCACGTAGCCGGAAATGGTGGTCATGGGGGTCTTCAGCTCGTGGGAGACGTTGGCGACGAATTCCTGACGTCGGTACTCGCTCTTTTGCAGGGAGGCTGCCATGTTATTGAAGGCGACGGCCACTTCCTCCATTTCCTCGGAGTAATCGTCGTCCAGCCGTACCCGGGCTTCCAGATCGCCGTGGCCGAAGGCGTTGGCGGTTTTCGCCAGCTCTTTCAGCGGGCGGCTCTCCCGTCGGGCAAAGGCAGTGACCGCCAGCACGGAGATCAGCACCACGAACAGCGCCGCGGTGAGGAAGATGTTGGAGATCTTATTCATGATCTGGGTGATGTCATTGGCTGGTGTGGAGACCAGCACGATGCCCCCCGCGTTCCCGTCCACGAGAATGGGGCGGGAGACCATGTAGCGGCGGTCGGAGTACAGGCCGTTGATGACCCCGGTGGCGGTGTCGCCGCCGCTGCGAATGACCTTTTGCAGATACGCCTGATTCAGCTGCAAGCCCTGATGCTCACAGCCGGAGGGAGCGTCGGAGCAGAGCACCACGTTCCCCTCGCTGTCGCAGACCACGGCGTCGGCGCCGGATACCTGAGAGGCCACGGTCAGGTTCAGCTGAAACGACCGGTTGTACATTCCGCCGTTGTTAAAATAGGCGGCGGCCAGTTCCGCGATGGTGTCCGCGTTCTGCTGTAATCCGGAGACGGTGGTGTCCGTGAGGAACTGGTTGACCTTTATCTGAAAGGACGCACCCAGAATGGTCATGGCCACCAGCAGGATCGCCGCGGCGGTGAAAAAGCTGCGGCCGAAGCTACTTTTCATGCTTACAGCACCTCGAATTTGTACCCGACACCCCAGACGGTTTTCAGGCTCCACTGGTCGCTGACGCCCTCCAGCTTCTCACGCAGCCGCTTTACGTGAACGTCCACGGTGCGGGAGTCGCCGAAGTAGTCGAAGCCCCATACCTCGTCCAGCAGCTGGTTGCGGGTGTAGACCCGGTTGGGAGAGGAAGCGAGGTAATAAAGCAGCTCCATCTCCTTGGGGGGCGTATCCACCTTCTTGCCGTCTACGGTCAGCTCGAAAGCGTCCATGTCGATGATCAGCTTGTCGAACACAAGCCGCCGCGCCTTTTTCTCCGCGGCCACGCCGGAGGTGCGCCGCAGAACCGCCTCGATTCGGGCAAGCACTTCCTTCATTTCAAAGGGCTTGGTGATGTAGTCGTCCGCGCCGGTTTTCAAGCCCATGACCTTGGACTCAGTGTCGCCCTTGGCGGTGAGCATGATGATGGGGGTCTGGGCTTCGGCACGGATGGCCTTGCACACCGACCAGCCGTCCATCACGGGCATCATCACGTCCAGCAGCACCAGATCGGGCTTGATGGCGCGGAATTTGGCAAGACCCTGTCCGCCGTCCGCCGCCACGGTGACGGCGTAGCCCTCCTTCTCCAGATACATTTGCAGCAGCTCCGCAATGTTGCGGTCATCCTCTACGATCAAAACGGAAACAGCCATGATTATTTTCCTCCCAATCCAATTTCTCTATAATTTCCCTTTTTCCTTATTATAGCGAGAATTTCCGTTTTCTAGTGAACAAATTGTAAAGACTTCCACCCCAATTTATGAACGGACAAGTTGCACTTGAAAATCCGGCGCTTTGCGGGTATGATAGGGGCGGAAAACCGGGGGACTGCCAACGTTTCCCCCGAGCTGAAAGAAGGAGACTGATTTGATGGAACTGTTAAAAGCCGTGCTTTTCGGCATTGTGGAGGGTGTCACGGAGTGGCTGCCAATTTCCTCCACGGGACATCTGATTTTACTGAACGAATTCATTACCCTGAACGTTTCCGACGAATTCCGGAGCATGTTCGACGTGGTCATCCAGCTGGGGGCGATTCTGGCCGTGATCGTCCTGTTCTTCCATAAGCTCAACCCGTTCTCTCCCCGGAAGACGGAAGGGGAGAAAAAGCAGACATGGCAGCTGTGGTTCAAGGTCATTGCCGCCATCATCCCCTCGGGCATCGTGGGCGTGCTGTTTGACGACTGGATGGAAGCCCACTTCCATAACGCCACCGTGGTCTCCATCGCGCTGATCGTCTACGGCGTGGCCTTCATTCTGGTGGAGCGGCGCAACGCCCGCCGCGTGGGGGGAAAGACGGTGGAGGACGTGTACGCCATCGACTATAAGACCGCCCTGCTCATTGGCTGCTTCCAGTGCCTGAGCCTGATCCCCGGTACCTCCCGTTCCGGCTCCACTATTCTGGGCGCAATCCTCATCGGCGTGGGACGCAGCGCCGGCGCGGAATTCTCCTTCTTCATGGCCATCCCCACCATGCTGGGGGCGTCCGCCATCAAGGGGCTGAAGTTCCTGCTCAGCGGCGTCGCCGCCACCGGCACAGAGATCGGCGTGCTGATCGTGGGGTGCGTGGTGTCGTTTGTGGTGAGCCTGCTCGTCATCCGGGGGCTGATGGAATATGTGCGGAGGCACTCCTTCTCCGCCTTCGGCGTTTACCGCATCATCCTGGGCGTGGTGGTGCTGGTTTACTTCGCGCTGGCGGGCTAAGTGACATGTTTCGGGTTTTGTAAGCATTTTCCACAAAAAAGGAACATTCTCATTTGACAAAATACCCCGAACGCTTTATAATGAATCCGATAGGTGTGTGTGACTCTATCCCCTGAAAAATCTGAAAAGGACGGATTAGAACATGTATAAAATCGTTCGCAAGCAGGAGCTGAATGCTTCCGTCACCCTGATGGAGATCGAAGCGCCCTTTGTCGCACGTAAGGCAAAGGCCGGTCAGTTCATCATTTTCCGCATCGACGAGATGGGAGAGCGTGTTCCCCTGACCATCGCCGGTTATGACCGGGAAAAAGGTACCGTTACCATTATCTTCCAGAAGGTCGGCTTCTCCACCAACGCCTTGGGTGCGCTGAAGGAAGGCGACTACATCCACGACTTTGTAGGCCCCTTGGGCAAGCCCACCCCCGTGGAGGGCAAGAAGAAGGTCTGCGTGGTCGGCGGCGGCGTGGGCTGCGCCATCGCCCTGCCCTCTGCCAAGGCGTTCAAGGAAGCCGGTGCGGAAGTGACCGTTATCGTCGGTTTCCGCAGCAAGGACATCGTCATTCTGGAGGACGAGTTCAAGGCAGCAGCCGACCGGCTGATCCTTATGACCGACGACGGTACTTACGGCCGTCACGGTCTGGTCACCCAGCCCCTGCAGGAGCTGCTGGAGGCCGGTGAGACCTTCGACGAGGTGCTGGCCATCGGCCCCGTGCCCATGATGAAGTTCGTATGCAGAACCACCCAGCCCTTCGGCGTCCATACCATGGTTTCCCTGAACCCCATCATGGTGGACGGCACTGGCATGTGCGGCGGCTGCCGCGTCACTGTCGGCGGCGAGACCAAGTTCGCCTGCGTGGACGGCCCCGAATTCGACGGCCATCTGGTGGACTTCGCCGAGCTGACCAGCCGCAACGGCACCTACCGTGACCGGGAGGCCGAGGTCAAAGAGAACCACGTCTGCCGCATTGAGTCCATGGGCAAGGCCCTGATCAAATAAGGAGGTAATGCAAAATGGCTAACATGACCCTTACCAAGACCCCTATGCCTGAGCAGGAACCTCAGGTTCGCGCCCACAACTTCAAGGAGGTTGCGCTGGGCTATACCGCCGAAATGGCGATGGAAGAAGCAGGCCGCTGCCTGAACTGCAAGAAGCCCAAGTGCGTGGAGGGCTGCCCCGTCAACGTCCGCATCCCCGAGTTCATCGCCAAGGTGCATGAGGGCGATTTCAAGGCCGCTTACGAGATCATTACATCCACCAACGCCCTGCCCGCCCTGTCCGGCCGTGTCTGCCCGCAGGAGAGCCAGTGCGAGAGCAAGTGCGTCCGGGGCATCAAGGGCGAAAGCGTCGCCATCGGCCGTCTGGAGCGGTTCGTTGCCGACTGGTACCGGGAGAACGTCAACGCCATGCCCGAGAAGGCCGTCTCCAACGGCATTAAGGTAGCCGTGGTGGGTTCCGGCCCTGCCGGTCTGACCTGCGCCAGCGACCTTGCCAAGAAGGGCTATCAGGTCTCCATTTTTGAAGCGCTGCACACTGCCGGCGGCGTGCTGGTTTACGGCATCCCCGAGTTCCGTCTGCCCAAGGCCATCGTGGCCAACGAGGTCAGGAAGCTGGAAGCCCAGGGCGTCGAGGTCATGACCAACATGGTCATCGGCCGGGTTCTGACCATTGACGAGCTGTTCGAGATGGGCTACAAGGCCGTGTTCGTCGGCTCCGGCGCGGGTCTGCCCATGTTCATGAACATCCCCGGCGAGTCTTTGAAGGGCGTTCTGTCCGCCAACGAATATCTGACCCGTACCAACCTGATGAAGGCTTACACCGAGGAAGCCGATACCCCCGTCATCAAGTCCAAGGCTGTGGCGGTGGTCGGCGGCGGCAACGTGGCCATGGACGCCGCCCGCTGCGCAATGCGTCTGGGCGCGGAGCACGTGTACATCGTCTACCGCCGTGGTGAGGCCGAAATGCCCGCCCGTCTGGAAGAGCAGCACCACGCCAAGGAAGAGGGCATCGAGTTCAAGACCCTGTGCAACCCCGTGGAGATTCTGGGCGGCGAAGATGGCCGCGTGAACGGCATCAAGTGCGTGCGCATGGAGCTGGGCGAGCCGGACGCCTCCGGACGCCGTCGTCCCATCGCCATTGAGGGCAGCGAGTTTGTGCTGGACGTGGACACCGTTATTATGGCCCTCGGCACCAGCCCCAACCCCCTGATCCGCTCCACCACGCCCGGTCTGGACACCAACCGCAAGGGCGGCCTGATCGTGGACGAGAACGAGATGACCACCCGTACCGGCGTCTTCGCCGGCGGCGATGCCGTCACCGGCGCTGCCACCGTCATCCTCGCCATGGGCGCAGGCAAGAAGGGCGCGGCTGCCATCGACGCATACCTGAAGAAATAATCCAAAGCAGTAAAAAATCACCCAACGGTCCGCTGGGTGGTCGTAAAACAGTGAATGGAGCGTATCGGTGCAGATACGCTCC
>HF988094.1:0-1812 GCA_000434635.1 Firmicutes bacterium CAG:110
GGCGGTGCAAATAGATATCCGGCTTATTTTGTGGCAAATGCGCGACCGACCGAAACGGGAGACACGCATTCTTGTTCAGCTGAACAAGGGAATCCGGTGCAAAACCGGAACACGGCGGGCAGACCCGTCGTGCTGTAAGCACGGAGCCGACTTCCTTTCCGCGAAAGCGGGTCATTGGGGAAACCTGAGAAGGCGGGAAGCGGCGTGGACGATTTCGTCCGAACGTGTTAGTCAGAAGACCTACAAACTGTGCGTTTGAAAAACGTGCAGCATAAGCAGAACGCCCCGGCGGCGGTAAACCCGACGTGCCGGAGCTGGCCGGAATGAATTCCGCTTTACGCCTGCGGGCGTTGCAATACCATATAATGAGGAGGTTTATTTATGAAGAGAAGACTACTGGCATTCCTGCTGGCGTTTGTGATGACGTTCAGCCTTGTGCCGGTAAACACGTTTGCCGCAGAGGCAGATGCAGCCGTTCATTACACCAACATTACCACGGAATCCGGCGAAAATGTGACCGTCGAGTATGTGGAAACGGTTGTTGGTGAAGCGGCGTGGGGTGAATCGATCAACACACCGTATTACCATGTGACGATTCCTGAAGGAACCGAAAAGGTGCTTCTCACCTATCCGGAAAGTGTCAATCTTGTGCTTTCCGGGGATGACACGGCAGTTTTCTTCTACAGAAATACGTACCCGGGACAAAGCGAGATTGCTCTCGGCGGGGCTCTCACGGTTGCGACCAACGATGACGGAAGCAAGACGGTGACCATTCCTGTTGAAAATTTCATGCTGAGTACGGATGGTTCAGTTGCTGTGGGCATGGCATACTACGTTGACGAGGAGAACCAGTCTGCTGCCGAATTCTTTGACTTTACTTACGCAGCCCTGACCCATGCAGTTACCCTGACCTCCGGCGAGGGCTATACCCTGACCGGAGAAGCCACGGTAGAGGACGGCAAGGACTACAGCTTCACCGTCACCATCGCCGACGACTACGAGATGGAAGACAACTTCGTAGTCAAGGCCAACGGCGAAACGCTGACGGCCGGTGAAAGCGGCAGCTACACGGTTGAGAACGTCACTGCCGATCTGACCATTACCGTCGAGGGCGTCGTGAAAAAGCAGGCTGCCAGTCACGCTGTGACTTTGACTCCCGGCGAGGGCTATACCCTGACCGGAGAAGCCACGGCAGAGGATGGCAAGGACTACACCTTCACCGTGACCGTGAGCGAAGGCTACGACGCGGCCAACATGGTCGTCAAGGTCAACGGCGAGGAAGTTACCGCGGTTGACGGCATTTACACCGTCGAGAAGGTTTCCTCCGACCTGACCATCACTGTCGAGGGTGTGACCGAAGCCGTTCAGAAGACGGCCGGCCTGTCCGTTCTGAAGTTCGGCGACACAAGCACCGAGGCCAAGGCGCAGATGTTCCAGCTGATTCCGGCTTTCGACCCGGCGGTCAAGGAATACACCGTGCTCGTGCCGGACAACTCCAATATGTTCTACGCTTGGGCGACGCAGGCTGATGACAGAAGCAGCAGCACGACCATTACCGCCAAGTGGGTAAACCTCAACGTCGATACCGAGAAGACACAGAAGCTGACCTCCGGCAAAGCCAGCGGCCAGAATCTGGCAGGCTTCGCACCCACCGGCACGAAGGTCAACACCATGACCGTCACCGTTGTGGACGGCGACTTCAAGGATGAGTACAAGCTCACCTCCGTCCGTGTTGCGCCGAGCCTGACCGCCCTGTCTCTGGACGGCATCCGGTTCGCGGAGAGCTTCTCCGCTTCCAAGACGGCTTACACC
>HF988094.1:1825-2835 GCA_000434635.1 Firmicutes bacterium CAG:110
CGGCTTACACCGCGACCACTGCCGCCGAGAGCGTTACCGTTGCGGCGACGCCCCGTGATGAAAGCTACACCGTCACCGTCAACGGCGGCAGCAATACCACCGTTCCGCTGAATCTTGGTGAGAACAAGATCAACGTGGTCGTCACCAACCCCGGCGGCTATACCAACACCTACACCATCACCGTTACCAGACTGGCATCCATCGAGGTCGGCTTCACCGTTGACCCCGCCGACGCCAAGGTAGCTGTCTGGGATTCCAACAAGGACAGAGTTGCTCCCACGGACGGCAAGTATTCCGTCATGGCTGACGCCGAGTACACCTACCTCGTGCAGAGCGACGGCTATGTCAGCCAGAAGAGCACCTTCAAGTTCAGCGAGAGCAGCACCATCGACATTACTCTGGCTGTGGCCACGGAAAACCCGAACCTCGACAGAAGCATCACTGCCGAGTGGGGCAACTTCCGCAACGGCGACAACAACCTTGGCATCACCAACGCCAAGACCCCCTACGCTCCTGAGGACACGGAGCTTCTGTGGGCTGTGAAGCACGGCACCGGCTGGGCGGCCGCCCCCGGTTCTCCCATCATGGTCGATGGCGACATCTACACCTACTCCGGAAGCACCATCCGCCGTCTCAACAGCATGACCGGTGAGGTCGTGACCGAAGGCACCATGGTTGATAAGTCCAGCTACTCCATCGTCCCCATGACTTATGGCGACGGCATGGTCTTCGTTGGCCTGTCCGGCGGCAAAATTCAGGCATTCAATGCCAAGACCCTGGAATCCCTGTGGGTCTACACCGACGAGCTGGGAGGTCAGCCCAACTGCCCCATCACCTACAAGGACGGCTACATCTACGCAGGCTTCTGGAACAGCGAGGACAGAAACGCCAACTTTGCCTGCATCAATACCGTTGACGAAGACCACGCCTCCGCTACCGAGGTCAAGTACGCCAGCTGGACTTACACCAGAGCGGGCGGCTTCTACTGGGCCGGTGCTTACGTCACCGAC
>HF988095.1 GCA_000434635.1 Firmicutes bacterium CAG:110
AGCGTGCTGAGTTAAGTCGATAAGCATTTTTCAAAAAATTGGGGGGGATTGCAAATATGGATGAGGTAAAAACAAAGAAGGTACTTCCTGCCTGCCCGGTAGAAACGACTCTGGCGTTGATTGGAGATAAGTGGAAGGTTCTGATCCTGCGCGATCTGCTGCCGGGGACAAAGCGTTTCGGCGAACTGAAAAAGTCCGTGGGCAATAGAAGGTCCTGACCGTTCAGCTCCGGGCTATGGAGGAAAGCGGTCTTGTTCACCGTGAGGTCTACGCCGAAGTACCGCCGAGGGTGGAGTATTCGCTGACGGAACTCGGCAAAAGCCTGAAACCGATTCTGGATTCCATGTGGGCGTGGGGAGAGGACTATAAGAAACAGTACGAAGAATCCAGTGCGTATTGAAAGGAATCGCAAAAGGGCCAAGGCCACCCTTGCGGAGATACCCGGCTGCTCCACCAGAAGGCTTACCATCCAGCAGCTTACGGCGTTGCCTGCGGAAATTTTTATGGCAACACCGCACAATTACGGCTGCAAGTCTCAGCCGTAATTGTGCGGTGCTGCCATATATTTATATGTGCGTGATTCCTTTGCTGCAATGTCCGGAAACAGTGGGGGATTTATTGCTGAATTACAGCGTGGAATATATTATATAAACGCCTTTACAGATACCGGTCGATCTGCTGGCGCAGCTGCGATAGCTTTTCCTGTAACTTCTGACGATTCTCCCGAGCATTCAGACGGTTTTCCTGTATCTCGTCATGCCACTGGCGGACATCCTCGTCCATGGCAGCGCGCAGCTGCTGGGGAATGGCACGGAGGCGGTTGATGGCATCCAGCGACTCTGCCGTGTCCAGCAGCAATTCGTCCACCCGGGTGTCGCGCGCTGGATATACCCCTCGGCGGAAGTTGTCCAGCACCACCTCATAACGACGGCAGGCATTGGCAACGGAAGTGTCCCATGAGATGTAGAGTTCCCGCCGGGCATTTTCACCTACCTGCCGCAGTAACTCTCGCTGGGGCAGCAGGCGGCGCAGCGTCGCCGCCATGGAAGCGGCGTTTTCTTCAATGAAAAAGCCGTTGTGCCCGTCGGTAACGTCCTCGGCGGCGCAGCTTCCGGCGATCAGCACGCTGGCAAGGCCGCAGGCCGCCGCCTCACGCACCACAAGACCGTTGGTATCAAACGTGGAGGGAAACAGGAACAGGTCGGCGCGGCAATACCATGCTCGGATAATTTCCCGGTCGTAGCAGGGGGGCAGAAAGAATACCTTGTCGCCCAGACACAGTTCCTCGGCATAGGCACGGATGGCCTCTCCATCGGTGCCCTTACCGATGAACACCATGCGGAAGTCCTGCCCCTCGCCTTTCAGCTGTTTCAGCGCGTCCAGAATGATCCGCAGTCCCTTGTACCACATCATGCGTCCCACAAACAGTAACAGCGGCACACCCTCCGGCAGGTCAAGACCTTCGCTTACGGCGCGTACCGTCTCCTCCGGCAGACGATCGGCTGGAATGTCCACGCCATTGGGCATGACGATGTAGTCTCCCTGATAGCCCAGAGATCGGAGATTTTCTCCTGCGCCGCGGCTGACTGTCCATACCTCATCGCAGGCGGAGATGTTCTCCACCAGCAGCTTGATGGAGGCTTCCTGCAGCCGCTTGCTGTGGATGGCATTGGCAATGTCGATGTCGAACTTGGTGTGGTAGGTGAACACCAGCGGCACATGCAGCCGCTGCCGCAGCATCCGGGCGAGAATCGTGGAAGTGACGGGGCAGTGGCTATGGATCAGGTCAATGTGACGCCCCTCAACCTGTGCCATCAGCTCCGGGGACAGGGGCAGACCTGCCCGGTAGCCAACCAGCTTTGTCACATCGATACTGGGATAGCGCAGCACCGGAAAGGGGTAGATGCTGTCGTCGGCGTCGGGATAGTAGGGCGTTACTACGGTGGCGTCGCCAAAGCTGCGCTGGATGATGGAGGCATAGTTGGTGACCGCATTGGCCACGCCGTCAATCACCGGAGGGAAGGAATCGTTAATGAGGCATACGCTGCGTTTTTCAGATGATAAATCAGATGCGGTTGGCAATGTATTTGTATTCAGACTCATATATGTCCACCCCAATCGTTCAATTTGATTGAATAATTGTACCATATAAATGTGAAATAATCTACGGCTGTTTTCTTCCTGTGCACGGAAAATTTGTAAGTGTTACAATGATGCTACGGATATGGGAGAAAAGAATTTCCCCATGGATTGACCGCGCTCTGTTTTTTTGCTATTCTATTTCTATACGAAAACGGAGGCGGGAAGATGGAAAACGGAGACGCGCTGTATCAGAAATTTATGTCCTCCAAACAGGCGCCTGTACGTTTGGAGCTGGCGCTGTCGGGCTTTTTTCAGCCGGACGGCTATACGGATAAACAGCACAGGGACTTTGGAGACTATCTGAGGCTCCGTATCCGGCCGGCGGCGGAGGTGCTGATCCAGAGAGACGCGCTGGATAAATTGCAAGTGCTGGAAGAACTGGGCTGGATGGATGCTTCCGTGATAGAGGATTGTATGGACTATGCCATCCGGAATCAGAAAACACAGGCGTTTATCTGGCTGCTGGAACGGAAAACCCGGAAGTATGGGTTTCATGACCGAAGTTTTGACCTTTGAGGCAGAGGGCGGTTTCCATGGTACAGGACGAAAAGCAAACGGAATTGTGTCTGCGGATTTTGCAGACCTGCCGGGCGGAACTGTGTGATCTGTTTCCCTATCTGGATGCGGCCTTCGGCTGCCTGAGATGGCGGCTTGGAGCCAAACCGGGCTTCTCCGTTGATGGGCAGGCCATGTATTTCCCGGTTCGGGAAACGCTGGAATGCTACAGCCGGGAACCGGCGGCGATGCGGCGGGGGTATCTGCATATGCTGCTGCACTGCCTGTTCCTGCATTTGTTCAAACCGGCGGGGGAAATGTGGGATATTTCCTGCGATATGGCGGTGGAGCAGATGATCGAGCGGCAGGCGCAGCCCCGGCTGGCGCTGGAAAATGCCGTCAGAAAAGACTGCTTTGACCGCATGGGAAATGAGCCGCTGCCCGCAGAGCGGATTCTGGAGCTGCTGGAAGCGGGGACGTTTCCCTATACCATGGAGGAAATGCGCGCGGCGTTTTCCTTTGACGACCACAGCCGTTGGGACGAGTCAGCAACTGGCGGCCTGCGCAGCCAGTGGGAGCAGATGCTCTTAGACGCGGCAAAAAACAAGGCAGGCAAGGGGAAACGGGGGACGACATCCGGCGCGGCGGCGGAAAGCCCCATGGAAACGGCGGAATCCAGATACGACTACCGGAAGTTCCTGCAGCGCTTCACCTTCCCCCGGGAGGAAGTGGAGCTGGACACCGAGAGCTTTGACTACATCTTTTACAATTTCGGCATGGAGCAATACGGTTCCATGCCCCTGATCGAGCCGCTGGAATACAAGGAAGTGCGGCGGCTGGAGGAGCTGGTCATTGCCATCGACACCTCCGGCTCCTGCTCACGGGAAGTGGTGAGCCGCTTTTTAAGCGAGACCTATGCCATCCTTTCCCGGCAGGAAAACTTTTTCCGAAGGATGAAGGTATACTTTATCCAGTGCGACTGCCTGATTCAGGATGTGGCCCTGATCCGGAACCGGGAGGACTGGCTGGCATATGAAAAGAAAATCCGTATCCGTGGGCGGGGCGGCACGGACTTTATGCCGGTGTTCGACTACGTAGAAAAGCAGCGGCAGCGGAAGGAATTAAAGGACTTAAAAGCGCTGCTCTACTTTACCGACGGCGACGGGGCGTACCCCACAACGCCGCCGGACTATGAAACGGCCTTTGTCCTGCTGAAGGAAAGCGGCCATCGGGAGCTGATTCCCGCTTGGGGCAGACTTTTACTGATTTAGGAGAATCCTATGAATATTCAGGAAGCAAAACAGGAGATCATCCATACCCTGCAGGCGTATCTTCGCAAGGATGACGCCGGGAATTATCTGTTTCCGGCGGTACACCAGCGTCCCATTCTGCTGATGGGCCCTCCGGGTATCGGAAAGACGGCCATCATGGAACAGGTCGCCCGGCGCTGCGGCGTGGGACTGGTGGCCTATACCATCACCCACCACACCCGCCAGAGCGCCATCGGCCTGCCCCATATTGAGGAAAAAACCTACGGCGGTCAGGTCATGTCTGTCACGGAATATACCATGAGCGAGATCATCGCTTCCGTTTACGAGACGATGGAGCGCACCGGCTGTCAGGAGGGCATCCTGTTCCTGGACGAGATCAACTGCGTTTCGGAGACGCTGGCGCCCACCATGCTGCAATTTCTGCAGAACAAGACCTTCGGCACGCACCGTGTCCCGGAGGGCTGGGTCATCGTGGCCGCGGGAAATCCGCCGGAGTATAACAAATCGGTACGGGAGTTCGATGTGGTGACACTGGATCGGGTGCGGCAGATCAACGTAGAAGCAGATTTGGATATCTGGCTGGATTATGCCCGGGAGAAGCAACTCCACGGCGCGGTCATTTCCTATCTGTCCGCGAAGCGGGAGCGGTTCTATGTGGTGAAGCGGACGGAGGATAATCTGTCGTTTGTAACGGCACGGGGCTGGGAAGACCTGTCCCAGCTCTTGAAGGGCTATGAAGCGCTGCAAGTCCCGGTGACCGAGGCACTGGTATCCCAATTCCTGCACCATGAGGAAACGGCCAGAGATTTTGCCGCCTACTACCGCCTCTACCAGACCTATGGCTCCGATTACGCCATACCGGAGATCCTGAACGGAACACTGGCGGAGGAGGCCTATCAGGAGCGGGTGGCCATGGCGCGGGGCGGCAGTTTTGACGAGCGGATCACGGTGGTGAATCTGGTATTGGACGCACTGGGGGCGGAATTCGCGGCCTATGCCCGGGAAGACGCGGCGGTCGTCCGGCTCCACGAACTGCTGGGGCGGTATAAAAATGGGAACCAGTCCCTGACGGAGTTTATCACCGCCAACCGAAAGAGTCTGGAGATAAAACGCCAGAACGCCTTACTTTCCACGGAAGAAGCCCGGCGGGAGGAATGGGTGCTGCACCGTCTGGGGGAGATGGAGCTGGCGGTAAAGCAGGCGCATATCCGGGATGAAAAAGAGCAGCTTGTGCTTCTGCGCAAGCTGTTCGGTCAGGACGTCCAGCGGCGGGAAGATCTGATCCGGCGCATCCAGACGGAGCTTTCCCACGGGTTCCGTTTCGTGGCGGACTGCTTTGGCGAGGGGCAGGAGATGATCCTGCTTGTATCCGCTCTGACCAGAACGCCCAACGCGCTGACGTACATCGGTCGGCACGGCTGCGAGCCGTATCTTCACTACGCACAGGCGCTCATGTACCGGCAGCAGGAAGCTGCCTTGCAGCAAGCCTGCCGGGAAGTGCTGTAATGAAAAACAGGGGGCTGCCTCTTTAATGGGTGGTCGTAAAACAGTGAATGGAGCGTATCAGCTAGATACGTTCCATTTCTCGTGCCAACATGCTATATAACGGGGTACATGCCCTTGGCTCTCTCTCCGGGAGAGCTGTCACCGCAGGTGACTGATACTATTTCCTGATTAATACTATTTTCAGATAGACCCTAAAATCTTTTTAATGCTTATCGACTTAACGCAGCAAGCCAC
>HF988096.1 GCA_000434635.1 Firmicutes bacterium CAG:110
CCTGGGCAAACAGAAGCGTTGCACAGCTATGGCGAAGATCGTGGAAACGAATATGTGGCATATTGTGTTCTTCCAGGACAGCTACAAAATGCGCTGACAGGTAGCCGGGTTTAATGATTTCTCCAATTTCATTTACATAGATATAGTCGAGATAGTCTGTACAATAACAGGAACCGCAGAGTTTTCTGTTTTCTGCCTGACTCGCTTTCATCCTGAGCAAAATCTCCTCATAGGGTGCGACAAGCGGCAGGGTTCGACAGCTGGATTTTGTCTTGGTTCTGTCACAGGCTACAATTTGGAATTTTCCGTCAATTTGAACCTCTTGAATCGTGTGCTTAATGGTAATGGTCTTCTTTTCAAAGTCAACTGCATCCCATTTTAAGCCAAGAACTTCGCTGCGCCGCAACCCATAGAAAGCTGCCGTCACGACACCAAATTCGGCGGGATCACCTTTGAAAATATTAAATAGTTCTTCAAGCTGCTTTTGACTGTAAACATTCCCGGAGTATTTCTCAAAATGCTTATCGACTTAACTCAGCACGCT
>HF988097.1 GCA_000434635.1 Firmicutes bacterium CAG:110
GCAGGGCTTTCCGGGGCCGCTTCATGGGCGGGGTGTATGATTTCATAGCCCCGCCCGGTTTTGCAGAAATATTGCTAACATTTTGGAAAGGAGGACGTATGGACAAAAACCAAGGCTATGAGATCATCAAGGCCGTCATGCTGGAAAATGGCAGGGGCTTTGCGCTGGGGCATAACCCAGCAGCCCCCTCGCCCTATGTCACATGGGCTTGCTATGATGACAAGGACGGCCAGCGGCAGTATGAATGGGGGCATTACGGCAGCGACCGTGCCGCTCTGGAACAGGACTTTGCGGCGCGGGTGCAGGAGTACCAGCGTCTTTACAATGTCGGTATCAAGCAGGCCGAAGCTCCCGGCCTTTACAAGTATTATTCTACCCAGCGTCCCGTGGACATTGGGACATTTCCCAAGCCGCCCCGCAACGCCCCGTTCCCCAAGCCGCCCCGTAACGCCCCGGATGAGATCGTCAACTACGATCAGCGCGTCCCGGTTGAAAATGGATCATTTCTGGCGTGGGGGCATTTGACCTACACACGGCCACTAACAAAGCGGCAGGCGTCTGACTATGAGCTGCGGCCTGCGCCTGACAATCCCGACAGACCCCGTTCGATCCGGGAACAGATGAAAACCGCCGCAAAACAGGCCGAGGCTGACCGGGGCCAAGCTGCCCCAAAGAAAAATGCCCCTGACCGGGGCGACAGATAGGAGGACATTTATGGATCAGGAACGCAATCCCAACAAGAACGCCGAGCTTTCTATGGAGCAGAACTATAATCAGATTGACGGCATCATCAACAATCTGCCTGTGCCGCCCCCGGAGGATAAGCCGCTGGACAAGGTACGGGAACATCCGCCCAAGCGCCGCAGCCGGGAGCGTGAGGAGCGTTGACAAAGAAGCGCGTCCGCAGCGTCCCCATCTATGTGTGGGTACGGCCTGACGAGCTGGAGGTCATTCGGGAGCGCATGGCCGAGGCGGGCATCCGCAACATGAGCGCCTATATCCGAAAAATGGCGCTGGGCGGCTATGTGCTCCACGTTGACCTTGAACCCGTCAAGGAGCTTGTGTCGCTCCAGAGGCGCTGTGCAAACAATCTCAATCAGGCGGCTATCCATGCCAACAGCTATGGCGGCTTGTACCCGGACGAGCTGAAGCGTCTGCAAAAGGACTATGCCGATCTGTGGGGGCCGCTGTCTGATCTGCTGGCCCAGCTCTCCGCCATTGTAACGATGTGACACAGGGGGAACGGCCCCGCGCCGTTCCCCGGCTGTCCCTGCTTCTGGTCATTGTGACCAGAAGTGCGGAGGGCCGGGACATCCTTGAGTGCCGATTTTTTCAGAGTTATAATAGACATATACAGGAAAAAGGAGGAACCCCCTATGCGGATCATATTCAAAATCCTTGCCGCTCCCTTTGTGCTGGTGCTGACCCTGCTTGTGGCCGTGCTCTCGTTCCTGCTGAGTCTTTCCGCTGGTTTGCTCTCCATCCTCGCGTCGGTGCTGGGGCTGCTGAGTGTCCTGATGCTGTTTGTGGAGAAAGACATTTCCACGGGGATCGCGGGGCTTCTGATGGCGTTTGCCATTTCGCCCTTTGGCCTGCCTGCGCTGGCCGGATGGCTGCTTGCCAAGCTGGACGAGCTGAACGGCTCTCTGAGGGGCTTCATCATGGGCTGAGTTCTGGTCACGGTGGCCAAAAGATGCAGAAAACGGCGGCTGATCCCATCCGCCGTTTGTCGTATGGAAAGGAGGGCTGCCTACGGCCACAACCTACCTCAAATCCCACAAACGGGCCGATAAGCGGACGGCCCTGCAAAGCCTGAAAGACCGCTTTGACTATGGCCTGAACCCGGAGAAGCTGGGGGCCGTTTCCTCCTACCTCTGCGATCCGGCCACGGCACACGCCGAGTTCATGCTGGTCAAAAATCAGTATCAGGGCGAAACTGACCGCAGGGCCGGACACGGGGCGCTGTGCTACCAGATCCGGCAGGCGTTCCCTCACGGCGAGGTGACGGCGGAGGAGGCCAACCGCATCGGCTATGAAACGGCGATGCGCTGGACAAAGGGCAAGTATCAATTCTTCGTCTG
>HF988098.1:0-2994 GCA_000434635.1 Firmicutes bacterium CAG:110
TCAAAGATTTTAATCAGGAAATAGTATTACACAAACTGCGCCCTCTGCCACTCCTGACAGGGGGCGCGGCATTTTCCTGTCACCATCCCGCCGCCCTGCGCATATTCTGGTAGGAGAAAGGAGGGGTCCTGTTGTCAGCTACAGGATACATACAGGTACGCGCTTACACCAGCACCGCCCGGTTTCCTCTGGAAAACGTGGCCATTGCGGTCACCGCCACCGACGGCACTGCCCTGGCCATGCGCCTGACCGACCGGAACGGGCTGATTGCCCCCATCGAGCTTCCCGTGCCGGATAAATCCGAAAGTCAGGCGCCGGAAGCCGGGAAAAAACCTTTCACCACCGTGAACCTCTACGCCCGTCTGAAGGGCTACGAGCAGATCGAAGCGGAAAATCTTCAGGTTTTCGCCGATACCATCACCAATCAGAATCTGGAGATGATTCCTCTGTCGGAGTTCCCGAATCAGTGGAATCAGACGGAAATTTTCAACACGCCTCCCCAAAATCTGTAGGAGGTGACCTATGCCCCAAGTCATTCCTTATATCCCGCAGCGAATCACGGTACATCTCGGCGCGCCGTCATCCAACGCAGCCAACGTCACCGTAAATTTTGTAGACTATGTGAAAAACGTAGCGTCCAGCGAAATTTACCCCACCTGGGAGGAGGCCGCTCTGCGCGCCAACATTCTCGCCATCGTATCCTTCGCCCTGAACCGGGTGTACACGGAGTTTTACCGCAGCCGGGGGTACAATTTTGATATCACCAGTTCCACCGCCTACGACCAGTTTTTTGTCAACGGGCGCAGCTACTTTACCAATGTCGCCCGGCTGGTGGATGAGCTGTTCGACGACTATCTCCGCCGCCCCGGCTTTGTAGAGCCTCTGGCCGCCAAATTCTGTAACGGCACCACCGTCACCTGCGAGGGCCTGAGCCAGTGGGGCAGCCAGAATCTGGCGCGGCAAGGGTACGACACCGTCCGGATTCTGCGCAGTTACTATGGCAATGTGGAGATCGTAAACAACGCCCCCATCCGGGGCATCACCTCCTTCTACCCCGGCACCCCTCTGCGCCGGGGAACCACCGGCCCCAGCGTGGTGGTCGTGCAGGTCGAGCTGAACCGGATATCCCAGAACTACCCTGCCATTCCCAAAATCCCTCTTGTGGACGGCATTTTCGGTGCGCAGACCGAAGCCGCCGTGCGGAAATTTCAGGAGATCGCCAATCTGGCCGTGGACGGCATCGTCGGCCGGGAGACATGGTACGCCCTTGTGCGCTACTACGTCGCCGTGACCAGTCTCGCGGAGCTGCGCAGTCAGGGACAGCGGTTCTACACCATTTCATGGGCCACCAGCAATCCCATCGAGCAGGGCGACCGGGGCGTAAAGGTGGAGCATCTGCAATACATGCTCAGCGTCCTTTCCGCCTACATCCCGGAAATTCCACCCGTCACCATAGACGGGATTTTCGGCTCCGCTACCCGCAGCGCTGTCATCGCCGCCCAGCGCCGGTTCGGCCTGCCGGAAACCGGTATTGTGAATTTCGATACCTGGGACGAAATCTACGACCAGTTTTCCGGCATCGAAACCATCGGCTGGCATGACCCGGAGAATTATCCCTATACCGCCGCCATCATCGGTGGGACGCCGCCCAGAAACCGGTACGCCCAATCCACCACCCTGACCCAGTTCCCGGGAAATAACTTGAGCACCGGGAATCAGGATCCCGTAAGACAGGAGGCACCGCGATGAGACCGCTATCTTCCTTTGTTGGTCAGCCCATCCGCAGCTTACAGACCATGCTCCGGGTCATTGCCGAGGATGACCCCACCCATCTGCGCATCGTTCCCGACGGCATTTACGGCCCGGAGACCACCGCCGCCGTCTCCACCTTCCAGCGAAAACACGGTCTGCCGGTGACGGGTGTCACCGATCATGCGACCTGGGAAGCCGTTGTTGGGGAATACACTCCCGCCCTCGTGCGGATCGACGCCGCCCACCCGGTGGATATCATTATGAATCCCGGCCAGGTTATTCGCCGGGGAGAAAGCAACCCCCATTTGTATCTGGCGCAGGCCATGCTGACGGTACTTGCCGACATTTATAAAAGCGTCGCCGAACCGACCCACTCCGGCATTCTGGACGAACCGACGGCGGATTCTCTGTCGTCCTTCCAAATTTTATGCGGCCTTCCGATGACCGGGACGCTGGATAAGCATACCTGGAAGCATCTCGCCCTGCATTACCCGTTGGCGACGAACCTGAACAATCTTCCCTGACGGAAAAATATGGATAATTTATAAAAATTTTCCCGGAAGGGCTGCGAACCCTTGATAAACAGAGATTTTTTGACTATAATAAAGAACAAACCGTCTCGGAGGAATGATCCATGCACATCAAGGACTGGAAAAAGGAAGTTTTCACCATTCCGAATCTGTTGAGCCTGTTCCGGCTGGCGCTGATTCCCGTCTACATTTACATCTATCTGGGCGCGACCGAGACCTATCAGTATATCACCGCCGGCACGATCATGGCGGTTTCCTGCCTGACAGACCTGATCGACGGAAAAGTCGCCCGGCGCTTCAATATGGTCTCCACGCTGGGAAAAATCCTCGACCCGCTGGCGGATAAGATCACCCAGTTCACCCTGACGGTGTGCCTTTCTCTGAAGCATCCCCAGCTGTTCCCGGTGCTGGCACTGTTCGTCGTCAAGGAACTGTTTCAGCTCATCGCGGGCGCGGTGCATCTGAAAATGGGAAAAATGCTCCCCGGCGCACTGATGGCCGGAAAGGTCTGCACCACCGTCCTGTTTATCAGCCTGATCGCGCTGGTGCTGTTCCCCCTTGTGGATGACACGGCAGTAAGTGTCATTGCGGCAGTGGACGCGGTTTTTCTGGGAATTTCCTTCGTCAGCTACATTCTGGCGTATTTTGGAAAAAACGCAAAGGTTCAGGACCTCAAAAGCGAATAGAAAGAAGTCCGTCGGATGCTTCCGAC
>HF988098.1:3058-9739 GCA_000434635.1 Firmicutes bacterium CAG:110
GGCCCTTTTCTGAGCCGCCGCACAATGATAATTTTCTCTCTCCACGGGACACAGCGTGTCACGGGTACGCCGTCGGCTTATCCGCGGATATTTCCACGGCATCGGCTTTCCCCACTGTCTCCGCCTCTGTACCTACAGTATACCATACTCCCGGCGGCGATTGGTGAAGAAACCTTGAACAGACGCAAAAGAATTTCTTAAGCGGCCTTAGCTCGGATATACGTTGCTCACCAGCAGCAGCACCGGCAACGCAAGGGTGAAAATGCTGATCGCCCACGGGTACATGGCCTTTCTTGAGCAGAACATCAGCAGCAGACACGCCGCCGTCAGCCCCAGCGGTCCCATCACCGCCAGCTGACGGCTTACTGTCATGGCAAACTCGCCGGTAGATTGCAGGTCGAGGCCCACCTGCTCCGGCAGATGCTGACCGTTATAGGAGGCCAGCCGAATGGCGGCGTAAACCACCGGAGCGGCCATAATGAACTTTCTCAGCCGGAACAGCCAGACGCCGACGAGGTTGATGACGGAATTGACTTTGGACATTACCGTCTTGAACTTCTCAAAGCCGGCGGACTGCACAGCGGCAGTCTGCTTTTCCGCAAATTGACCGGTCTTTCCCATAAAATACCTCCGGGTAACTGTTTTCTGTATTATAGCACATCCCGCGGCGGGTTGCAAGTCGGCGATTTCTCTCGAAAAAAATTTCAAAATGTCTTAGGGTCTATCTGAAAACCGTCAACACGCCCAAACAGCGGGTCTTTTCCGTCTGCTGTGCACCATTTTCCCTTGCAATACACAAAGTATTTCTGCGGAAAAATGGCTTCATCAGACGAAAAATCCCTCGCTGTTGGTCATATTTCCGGTTTTCAGATAGACCCTAATCAGTCCGGTTTATTGGACTGAACCTTTTGTATACTGTTGTCAGAAAAACAAAAGGAGGCACTTCCAATGAAACAACACACTATGTCCCGTCCGTCCACGCGCCGTTACCGCGCTCCCGCCTACCCCAACGCCGCCGACAGGCGCTATTTTGTGGAGAAGGCGGTGAACATCGTCACCGCGATCTTGTCCGGAATCGGCTTCGTCAGCGCCATGGTTTTCCTTGCCACGATGGGGTGATTACAAGTCCTCGTCCCTGAGGATACGGCAGGAAACGATTTTCCTGTTTTCCACCTGAATCAGACCGGCCGTTCCGCCGCCGTAGCCGCAGCTTCCCGGATTCAGAATCCAAAGGCCATCCGGCTCCTGTTGGCAGTCAGCCTGATGGGTGTGTCCGTACAGCACCGCATCCACCCGGCTGGCGCGGGCATCCTTCAGCAGCGCACCCAGCCCCATTTTTACGTCCTGCCGGTGTCCATGGGTCATGAAAAGATTCACGCCAAACACAGGCTGCACCAGCGTCTCCGGCTGCCACGACGGGCAGCGAAACCGGTCGCAGTTTCCCGGCACCTGATAAAATGGAATATCCGGATTTTCCTCATGGATGACCACGCCGTCGTCAAAAAAGTCCCCAAGATGGATGATCGCGTCGGGCTTCACCGATTCCACGCATTGCCGCATAAATTGAAGCGCAGAATGGGAATCCGACAGCACCAGAATCTTCATATTGCTCCCGCCTTTATTTTGTCTTGCTGGGATTATATCATACATTGGCAGGTTTTGCTATGTGCTTTCGTCAAAAAAGACGACTGATTTTTGTGTACATTTTTTCCAGCGGACGCATATGCTATAGCAGAAGTTTCACCAGCCCATGGAGGTAAGCCTATGCAACCGACACCCAATTCACAGGAGCTTGCGCAGATCATGCGCTTCGTCCAGTCCCCCGCGGGGCAGCAGCTGCTTGCGTCGCTCCAGCAGCTTAACTCAAATGAAATCAACAGCGCCATGGCAGACGCGGCCGCCGGGAATTACGACCGAGCGCAGAAAACCATCTCCGCGTTTCTCGCGACCCCGGAGGCGAAAAAGCTGCTGTCCCAAGTGGAAGGCGGCAAATGAGCGAGATGGAGGAAAAGCTGGGGGCCATCCTGAGCAACCCCCAGATGATGCAGCAGATCATGTCCATGGCTCAGGCTATGAGTCCGCCGCCGGAACCTCAGGGTAGGCCGGAACAGCCGCCGGAGCCTGCCCCTCCGGCGCTTCCGGATTTTTCCGTCATGCAGAAGCTCGCCGGGATGACCCGCCAATCCGGCATTGACAAGAATCAGCAGGCGCTGCTTCGGGCGCTCTCCCCCTACATAAGCCGGGAGCGCTCTGCCAAGCTGGAAAAAGCCATGCGCGCGGCAAAAATGGCACGGCTTGCCTCGGCGTTTCTCAATGCCGGGGGGCTGGATATGCTGACCGGGAGGTGACAAGGAATGTACAACCGCTATATTCCCCAACCCGACGGCAGCTATCGCCGCCGGCCGGCAGACGTCCCCCAGTCCGCCCCGCCGCCTCGGCCGGAACCACCCCGACAGGAGCCGCCCCGCCGGAATCCCGATTTCTGCCCGCCGCCGGAGCCGCAGGGAAAGCCGCCCTGCCAGAAAAATCCGCCCTGTTCCCATCAGCGCAGGCAGGAGCGTCCCGCTCCCCCACCTCCACCCCGGCGAAAACCGCCCCAGCAGCCGCCTCAGGATTCCTTTCTGGGTATCGGCAATTTTCTGCACCAGCTTCTGCCAAAGGACTTCTGCATGGAAGACCTGATGGTCGTGCTGCTGCTTCTGCTCATGTCCGGCAGCGGCGAGGACGACCAGAATTTTGCACTGCTGACGCTGGGACTGTATCTTTTCTTATAGCGCAAATACGCCGGTTTTCGTCGCGTTGAGACGAATCCGGCGTATTTTTTGTTGCGGAAAAGAGAATATTGTGGTAGAATGGTGAACACTCTATTGCAGGAGGATTCGACGTGATTACCAAAAGCAAGCCGAAATCAGACACCATTCTCCCCATTCTTGTGCTTCTGCTGTTCGCTGCGGCCATTGCCGCCCACTACGCGCTGGAGCCGTGGGGATTTTACCGGAAGATCTCAGGCAGCGAAGCGGCACTTCGGATGCAGGTCGTTCAAACCGCCGAAAGCTACCTCGGCTGCCGGGAATCAGACGGCAGTCACGAAGCCATTATCGATCAGTACAACGCTCACGAGCCGCTGGCGCAGAACTACACCGTACGGTACACCGACAGCTGGTGCGCTACCTTCGTCAGCACCGTTTCCATCCGCTGCGGCCTGACGGACATCATTCCCACAGAATGCAGCTGTGAACGTCTCATCGGCCTGTTCGGAGAACTGGACTGCTGGCAGGAGGACGACAACTATACGCCCCTCCCCGGCGATATCATCTTCTACGACTGGGACGAAAAGCGCCCCGGCGACTGCACCGGCTGGGCGGATCATGTTGGAATCGTAGTCGGGACGAAGTGGCCGTTTGTGAAGGTCATCGAGGGCAACCGGGACGATGCCGTTGCCTACCGCGTCATTCCTCTGGGAGAAATCCACATCCGGGGCTATGGCCTGCCGGATTACGCCGCAATGACAGAAAATACCCCGTAAGCGTTGGCTTACGGGGTAAATCTTATTCCTCTTCGTCGAGGATTTCCTTCAATAGCTTTCTCTGCTTGCGCAGCTCCTGCACCAGCGGCAGCATTCCGGTCAGGTTGATGACCAGAACAAACACGATCAGACCGATGACCCAGCCCTGCATTCCATTGCCGATCAGGACAAAAATCAGCAGTGCGGTCACAAGCAACCGCATGAAAACAGCCTTCCCAACCGTGTGGATGGCCTTGCGGCACTGATCCTCCCGGTCGTAGATGTCCGGTTCCGGGGTCATTTTCTCGTCAGCCATTATCTTGCCACAAAGCCCACTTTCTTGTAGACCTTCCGCAGGGTCTTCTCGGCAAAATAACCCGCCTTCTCGGCACCGGCCTTGTAGACGCTTTCCAGATAGCCCTTGTCCTTCATCAGGCGGGTCGCTTCCTCCCGGATGGGACGCAGGGTCTCCACAACCGCTTCGCCCACGGCGGGCTTGAACTTGCCGTAGCCGCAGCCCGCAAATTCCGTCTCGATCTGATCAAACGTCTTGCCGGTGACGGCGGAGTAAATGGTCATCAGGTTGGCAACGCCGGGCTTGTTCTCCCGGTCGAAGCGGACGCAGTTCTCCGTGTCGGAGTCGGTGATGGCGCGCTTGAACTGGCGCATGATGGTCTCGGGGGTGTCCATCAGCAGAATGCGCCCGGTGTCCTCATTCTCGGACTTGGACATCTTGGCGGCAGGGTTGGTCAGGCTCATGATCCGCGCGCCGACCTTGGGGACAAAAGGTTCCGGCAGCTTGAACACGTCGCCGTAAATGCCGTTGAACCGGCGGGCGATGGTATGGCAAAGCTCCACGTGCTGCTTCTGATCCTCGCCCACAGGCACCAGATCGGGCTGGTACAGCAGGATATCCGCCGCCATCAGGGCGGGATAGGTGAACAGGCCGCCGTTGATGTTGTCCGCGTTTTTGGCAGACTTGTCCTTGAACTGGGTCATGCGGCTCAGCTCGCCGAACATGGAGTAGCAGTCCAGCACCCAGCCCAGCTCCGCGTGCTGGTGGACATGGCTCTGGATAAACAGGGTGTTCTTTTCCGGGTCAAGGCCGCAGGCGATGTACTGTGCCAGCTGCTCCAGCGTCCGTCTGCGCAGGTCGGCGGGATTCTGGCGCACGGTGATGGCATGGAGGTCAGCCATAAAATAGAAGCAGTCGTAGTCGTTGGCGCGTTCCGCCCAGTTTTTTACCGCGCCCAGGTAAGAACCCAGGGTCAGATCTCCGGAGGGCTTGATGCCGGAGAGCATTCTCTTTTTCGGTGCAGCAGTTTCGGTAATAACCTCACTCATGGTCGTCACATTCCTTTTTTCAAATCTATAGCCATATTCTAGCACAGCCCGGGATGTTCCGCAAGGGGGTATTTTGCCCCAAAGGAAAGCAATTGTGTCTACTTGATTTTTCCACTGCCCTATGCTATACTTTATGACAAAGAAAATGGAAAAGAGGTAGTTAGTTATGGATTATCAGGCGCTTGCCGAATTGCTTTTTCCCGACGTGACCGAAACGCCCGAGCAGCTGGAAGCCCGGTTCCCCCAGCGCAATCTTCCCGAGGGCGCGGTGGTTTCCCGGATGGCTCCCTCCCCTACCGGATTTGTCCATCTGGGCAATCTGGTGCAGGGCACGATTTCGGAACGGATGACCCACCAGTCCGGCGGCGTGCTGTACCTCCGGGTAGAGGACACCGATGCCAAGCGGGAGATTCCCGGTGCGGTGGAGGTGCTCATCAACACCCTGAAATTCTACAACATCAACTTTGACGAAGGTGCCACCGTGGACGGCGACGACGGCGCTTATGGCCCCTACCGTCAGCGTCAGAGAGCCGCAATTTACCACGTTTATGCCAAGAAGCTGGTGTCCGAGGGCAAAGCCTACCCCTGCTTCTGCACAGAGGACGAGCTGTCCGCCCTTCGGGAAAAACAGGAAGCGAACAAGGAGACCACCGGCTACTACGGCAAATACGCCGTCTGGCGCGACCGTCCCATGGAGGATATTCAGGCGCAGCTGGCCGCCGGAAATCCATGGGTCCTGCGGTTCCGTTCCGAGGGCAGCATTGACCGCCAGTTCAAATTCGACGATCTGGTAAAGGGCAAGCTGACCATCACGGAGAACAACGTCGATCACGTGCTCCTTAAATCCGATGGCATCCCCACCTATCACTTTGCCCACGCCGTGGACGACCACCTCATGCGCACCACCCACGTCGTCCGGGGCGACGAATGGCTGCCCAGCCTGCCCTTCCACATTCAGCTGTTTCAGGCGCTGGGCTTCAAGCTGCCCAAGTATGTTCACATCGGGCCGCTGATGAAGATGGACGGCAGCTCCAAGCGCAAGCTGTCCAAGCGCAAGGACCCTGAGCTGGCGCTGACCTACTACAAGGCCGAGGGCTTCCCCATCCCCTCCGTGCGGGAATATATCATGACCGTGCTGAACTCCAATTTTGAGGACTGGCGGCGGGCGAACCCCGACGCGGACATTGAATCCTTCAAGTTCAGCCCCAAGAAGCTGAACCCCGCCGGCAGCCTGTTCGATTACGCCAAGCTGGTGGATGTGTCGAAAAACGTCATTTCCCGCATGAGCGCGGAGGATGTGTACGCCCAGCTGCTGGATTGGGCGAAGGAGTTCGACACCGACTTTGCCGCCAAACTGGAAGCCGACCCGGACTACGCAAAACGGATTCTTGCCATCGGCCGAGGCGGCAAGAAGCCGAGAAAAGACCTTGCCGTCTGGAAGGACGCCAAGCCTTACATGGGATTCTTCTACGACGAGTATCTGGAAGCGCCCGTCTGGGACGAGAAGTTCTCCAAAGCCGTCATCCGGGACGTGCTGGAACGCTTCCTGAGCGTCTACGACTTTGCCGACGACTCCGCCGCGTGGTTTGCCAAGGTCAAGGAGATTACCGAGGCCATCGGCTTCACCACAGATATGAAATCCTACAAGGCTGACCCCGCCGCTTTCCCCGGCACCGTGGCCGACGTTTCCACCTTCCTGCGGCAGGCCGTCACCGGGAAGACCGACAGCCCCGACCTGTACACCATTATGCAGATTCTGGGCTACGACCGCACCGTGGCGCGCATCCGCGACTGCATTTCTCAGCTTTGATGGCTAAAACTGCCCGGCGTCG
>HF988098.1:9761-18050 GCA_000434635.1 Firmicutes bacterium CAG:110
CCGGCGTCGAATCGACGCCGGGCAAAAATATTATAATTATACAAGCAGCTGGCCGTTGATCACCAGATGGAACGTCAGTCCCAGCGCCTGCGCCGCCTTCTGGCACAGAAGCATCCGCTTCATGAAAATTTCCAGATACTCCATCACGGAACCCAGCTCGGTATCCACCGTCAGAATCAGGCGGATGCTGGTGTGCTGCTCGTCAAATTCCAGATGGCAGTCCGTTACGGAGTAATTCACCCGGTCGTGGATGTCCAGCGCCACGGTAGCCTTGTCCCGCACTCTGGAACGGCGAACGTCGGATTTGTCCGCCAGAATCAGCGCTGCCGCGAAGGCGCTCACCGGCTGGCCGGTGCCTTCGTCGTGGTTGCCGATGGCCGTGACAATGGCGGCAATTTCCTCCGGCGGAAAGTTCATTCTGTCAAGGATGCGGAACGCCATCACCGCGCCGCTCTGGCTGTGATCGACCCGGTTCACAACGTTGCCGATATCGTGGAGATATCCGGCGATCTTCACCAGCTCCACGGTTCTCTCCGGGTAGCCCAGCGTTTCCAGAATCCATCCGGCCGTCTGAGCGACCCGTGTCACATGCTGGAAGCTGTGTTCCGTAAATCCGAGAGCCTTCAGCGACGCATCCGCCTGGTCGATGTACACCCTGACCGCTTCGTCCTGTTTCACCTGTTCGTAAGTCATATTTTTCCTCCTTGGTATCCCGCCGGGATACCTTCTTTCTCTATCATTTCTGTTTCCTTTTTACTTTATCCAATCTATGTAAAATTTGTTACCGGGAAATTGTAAAGCTTCTTTACAATCACGCCTTCTTCTTTACTTCACCCGCAGTCTGTGCTATACTTTAGGAAACGATTTCCGGTTTTCCGGTAAAAATAAGGAGCATCCGCTACTATGTATGAACAATATTCTTCTCAGGAATTTGAAGAAAAATACACCTATTCCGGTAATTTAGGCGCATTCTGGACGCCGGAAAAGACCGCTTTCCGCCTGTGGGCGCCCACTGCCGGGGCCGTTTCCATCCGCCTGTACCGCAGCGGCGACCCGGGTGCCGACGACCTTCTTGCCCAGCTTCGGATGCAGCCCGACGTCTGCGGCACATGGACGGCGGAACGGTTCGGAAATCTGAACGGCATTTACTACACCTACGTCGTCACCGTGGACGGCCAGACCCGGGAAGTCTGCGACCCCTATGCAAGAACCACCGGCGTCAACGGCTGCCGGGGGATGATTCTGGACTTGGCTTCCGTCAATCCCCCGCAGTGGGACACCGATGCAGACCCCCACGCCGGTAAGTCCATCACCGACGCCGTAATTTACGAGCTGCACGTCCGCGACCTGTCCTCTGCCCCCAGCGCCCATATTGCGCACAAGGGCAAATTTCTGGGCCTCACCGAAACCGGCACAAAGACCCGGGGCGGCCACCCCACCGGTCTTGACCACATCAAGGCGCTGGGCATCACCCATGTCCACCTCCTGCCGATGTATGACTTCGGCTTTACCGACGAAAGCCGCCGCCATCCCCAATACAACTGGGGCTACGACCCGCTGAATTACAACGTCCCCGAAGGGTCTTACGCCACCGATCCGTTTCACGGCGCTGTCCGTGTGGCGGAGGTGAAGCAGATGGTCAAGGCGCTCCACGACAACGGCCTGAGTGTGGTCATGGACGTAGTATACAACCACGTTTATGACGCAGGGGCGTTCTGCATCAACCAGATCGTCCCCGGCTATTTCAGCCGCATCAGCTGTGACGGCAAATACTCCAACGGCTCCTTCTGCGGCAACGACACCGCTTCCGAGCGGAGCATGGTACGCAAGTACATCGTGGATTCCGTCTGCTACTGGGCGGACGAATACCACATGGACGGCTTCCGCTTCGATATCGCCAGTCTGATCGACACCGTGACCATCAACGAGATCATGGTCGCCGTCCATCAAAAGCACCCCAACGTGATTTTCTACGGTGAGGGCTGGGATATGAAGACCGAGCTGACCAAGCCCGGTGTCCGGCTGGCGGTGCAGACCAATTCCGCGATGGTTCCCGGCTTCGGCTTTTTCAGCGACACCATCCGCGACCTGCTTCGCGGGACTACCTTTGAAAGCACCGCGCCGGGGTTCGTCGCCGGGGCGGTCGTGTCCAAAGAAGCGCTGGAAGCCTGCTTCATTGGAATGCCGTCCTGGGCGGCTCAGCCCAATCAGTGCGTGAATTACGCCTCCTGCCACGACAATACCACTCTCTTTGACCGTATCGCCCTCACTGCCCCGGACGCGCCCGTTGAATCCCGGATTCGGATGAACAACCTCGCCGCCGCGTTTTATATGCTCTCGCAGGGCGTCCCCTTCCTGCAAGCCGGTGAGGAAATGCTCCGCACCAAGCCCGGGAAGCACGGCGGCTTTGACGACAACAGCTATCGCTCCCCGGACAGCGTCAATTCCCTGAAATGGGCGACTCTGGACAAGCCGGAATATCAGGACGTTCTCAGCTACTATAAGGGCCTGATTGCGTTCCGGAAAGCCCACGCGGCGCTTCATCTGTCCACACGGGAGGATGTTCAGCGCTGTGTCCACCCGGTGTACTGTGAAAATGAACACTGTGTGGCGTTCCGTATCGACGAGCCGGAGGGGGAGATTTTCGCCGTCTTCAACGCCGACGCCCAGCCCGTCTCCGTTTCCCTGCCGGATGGACATTGGAACGTGAACATCCGGGACGGCCGCGCCGGAACGGAAACCATGGAAACGGTGTCCGGAACGGTTTCCGTCTCCCCCATTTCCGCCATGGTTCTGACCCGCAGAAAGGCAATCGAGGTCGTGGCGGGGCTGATCTGGGACAAAGACAAATTTCTGATCTGCCAGCGCCCGGAAAACAAGGCGCGTGGACTGCTCTGGGAATTCCCCGGCGGCAAAGTGGAAGCGGGCGAAACGCTGCCTCAGGCGCTCCAGCGGGAGTGCATGGAGGAACTGGCCGTCAAGCTGGACGTCCGCGACCGGTTCATGCAGGTCGAACACAAATACCCGGACATTTTCATCCGCCTGACGCTGTTTCACTGCGTTATTTCCGAGGGCGTCCCCCAGGCGCTGGAACACAACGCCCTGCGCTGGATTCACCCCTGCGAAACGAAAAATTTCACTTTCTGCCCCGCCGACGCAGACATTCTGAAAGAAATTGACCGGGTATACGGCGGCAGCAAGCCGCTCTGAGGTAGCACCGTCGGCAATTCTGCCAAATAAGCGAACCAATTCTTGACATTTGACAGCATTTTTACTATAATAACAGTAGGAGAAGCCACTGCATTCTCCGAAGGAGGTTCTTTATGGAAAAGAAAATCATCACCATCAGCCGTGAATTTGGTTCCGGCGGACGCACCATCGGCCACAAGGTCGCTGAGCGTCTGGGTATTCCCTTCTATGACAAGGAGCTGGTCAATCAGGTCGCACTGGAGTCCGGCTTCGCCCCCAAATTTGTGGAAGAGCACGGCGAGCATTCCCCCAGCAGCAGTCTGTTTTCCTACGCTTTCGCCCCCCAGGGCGTTCCCGGCGTGATGAACGGCCTGTCCACAGCCGATTTCCTGTGGAATATCCAGTGCAGCGTGATTCTTCAGCTGGCGGAGAAAGGCCCCTGCGTCATCGTCGGCCGGAACGCGGACTACATTCTGAAGGATCGTCCCGATGCGCTGCATACCTTCATTTTCGCGGATATGGCCTTCCGCGCCGACCGCATCGTCCGTCTGTACGGTGAGTCCGACAAGAGTCCGGAGGCGCGTCTGAACGAGAAGGATAAGCGCCGCCGCGTGAACTATCAGCACTACACCGGCCGCACTTGGGGTCAGTCCCAGAATTATGACATCTGCCTGAATTCCGGCGTCCTCGGCATTGACCAGTGTGTCGATATCATCGTCGGTGCCGTGGAAAATTCCAAAAAGTAAATTACATAGGTTTGCCCTGCACCTTCCGGTGCAGGGCAAATTTTTTCGCTCAGACAGTGGCCGTTTCCTTTTCGGAATCAGCAATGTTAATATTAACGCCGTTGACCTCCACATTCTCGTCGGCGGAGATCAGAATGTACTTCACGCCGCCGATGACGCGAGTCTCGATCAGGTCGCTCCGGGCGGGGTCTACCTTGATGACCACATCCGGGGTCTTCACCTCAAAATGCTTGTTGTCAATGATGTTCTTGGGGTGCAGGTCGGCCTCGAAGCCGAAGGTCTCGTCGTAGTCCACGCTGAATTTGGCCAGATGCTCCTGGGAAACGCCGCAGGAGGTCAGCACCTCCTTCACGTCCTCCTTGGAGATCATCAGCGGCTCCGGCACTTTGCTCTCCTTGTGCAGCTCGATGCGCTGGCACAGCTGGTCGTGAACGGTCTGCACCACGTCCAGACTGCAATCCTCCCCCAGGGACGTGGTGAGCAGCGCCTCGAAGGACTTCTTCTGCTCGGCGGCGGGCTGGGGCACCGGGGTGTTGAACACCGCCTCGATCAGCGCGTCCTGAGACGCCGTGATGTCGTGGGTGTAGTACAGGGCGTTATAGATGTTGGTCGCCCGGTCGTCAAAGGCCGGGAACAGGAATCCCAGCGCGGGGGCGGAGACCATCTGGTTCATCGCGCCGTCGTGGAACAGCTTTTCCTCCGGGACATAGTGAAGATTCGCCTTGGTCTGCTTGACGGGGCAGATGGTGCAGAGGATGAAGGTGTAGGTCTCGTCGGAATTGTCCGCCTGAGAATCGCCGTCCTTGCTCTTGAAGGGAACGTCGTAGCTGTCGCAGCACAGCAGAATCAGGTAATTGCCCTCGATGGTAACGGTGTCGATGATCTTCTGGCAGAATTCCCGGCGAAGCGCGTCGTCCGCCAGCTTGGTCTCCCGCAGATCCATGAGCATTTTATGCTCCGGGGAGCCTGCCACCTGACTTGTCTTGAAGGCGATGTCAATGAGATTCTTGCCGATGGCGCCGGAAAGAGAGCGGCGCAGAAGGGCAAAATATTTGTCGGACTCATTCTCCGGCATGATGCCGGTACTCTGGCGGAACTCGGAGATGACCTCCTTGTTGTCGTTCACATAGCAGCCGTAAATGGCCGTGATATTGCTGCGATCCCGCCGCAGATGCCGCCGGATCTCGCCGATTTCCTTATCATTCATGGTTTTCCCTCGCTTGTATGTTGAAATGCGCGGACATTATATCACATCAAAACGGAAAAATCCAGTCAAAATCGAAGGTGGACGCTTTCGCCCGCCTTCGTCAGGTTATATTTCCGGGAGTGCCCTCGCGTTGCAATCGCTCATGGTCATGCGGGGATAGGAGTCCACGATGCGCTGATATTCCTCATTCGTGATGGGTGTCAGGTCTTCTTTCATAAAGTCAAAATCTCTGTCCCGATACCATTGGTCATTATTGCCGTGGTAAGTAATACTCTCTATCGGAACAGCCGTTTTGTTTTCCACCTGATAATAGGTACAGCCGCTTCCGCCGGAACCCTCGCCCCAGTACTCCAGAACATTTCCCGCGCACAAATAAAGCGAACTTCCGCTCAGAATTTCCCGCGCGGTGCCGTTTAGAACGCCGGCCACATTGCTAAGCGTCTTGTCCCTGTTAAACAGCAACAGTTCATCCTGCCCGTCGCCGTCCAGATCACGAAGCGCGTAGTATTTTATCCAATACGTGTCGATTGAAGAAAGATATCCCCCGTAATTGGCCAACAGCTGGGCATCTTCCGCCGCACTGCTGTCTGCGGAATTCATTTTCTCAAGCGGCTTTGGGTTACAATCCCAGAAGGACATACCGGGATAAGTGTTAACGACCCGATTATACTCTTCCTCAGTGATGGGCGTCAAATCTTCTTCATAAAAGTCGTAATTATTGTCCCGGTAGCATTGGTTTTCATCGATATTATAAATAATGCACTCAAACGGAACTGCTGTGTGGTTTTCCACCCGGTAATACGTCCGCTTTTCCGCGCCGGAACCGCCTTCCCATGCTTCCAGAACATTGCCTTCGCAAAGATCAAGCACATTGCCGGACAAAATCTCCTGCGCAGTGCCATTTTGAATTGCGGCCACCTTCATCAAAGTTTCTCCTGAATTATACAGCAGCAATTCGTCCTGTCCGTCGCCGTCCAGATCACGTAGCGCATAGTATTTTATGGAACTCGTGTCGATGGTGGAAAGATATCCTTCATAATCAGCCAGTGCCGGGTCATAACTCCCGGCACTGTCGTCTGCGAATGATGTAATTGCAATGGGAAGGCTGGCGGAGGCACTGTAAATTTCGTCCTCCGACCAGTTTTCGTCGGTGATCGGCGCAAGATCATTCTCGCCCGTTCCCCGGAACCAGGGGTGATCCGGGTCTGTCGCCGCATCAAACCGGATAAGGCTGTCCGTGACCAGCTGCCCATTGCTCAGGTGGCAGTACACATAGTCTGCGGACGCCGCGCCGTTCGACCCGATGTTCAGAATGCGGAAACCTTCCCGCAGCTCATAGGAATTCCGATCCCAGCCGGTGAACACATGCACCAGCTTGCCGTCCACCAGAGAATACAGGTCGTAAATGACCTGCCGTTCGGCGTCGTTGGCGATGATAAGCTCGTCCGTGCCGTCATTGTCCAGATCAAGGAGCGCATAGCCCAGCTCGCTGGGGGAGGTTGCGTAGCTCACCAGAATGCTGATGTCCGCGTTGCTGCATGCCTCCCCGCCCCAGTGTTCCGTAAGGGCGGTGACATATTTGGCGATAACCGGCTGGTAGGCTTCCGGAATCGCGGTACCGTTCTCGGTGGGTGCGGTGGTTTCAACGGGGGCGTTCTGGGTTCTCGGGGCGAGGGACAGGTCAAAGGTGTTGGCAAAGGCTTCCAGCGTCGCCTTTCCCGTCTGGGTGTCCCCCGTCGTGGCGTTCATCACAACGATCACGACAACGGAGTCGCCGGTGTCCGTCAGCACGAGGGAATTGTTCTGCCCCACGGCAATGAGGACATCCGTCCCGGCGGTGGTGACATAGTTCGACCACTGGTAGTCGCTCGTATTCTCGATTTCCCAATAGGCCGTGGAGAGGGTCTGCTTCATGGCGCGGTACGCCCGGTATTCTATTGCGTAGTCTACGCCGCTGACCGTGGTCGCGCCCCAGAATTCAAAATTGCCGTCGGCGGAATAGCTGGGATTGCTGGTGGTCACGTCCCCGTTCCCGGAGGCTTTGACCATGCTTCTGACATTCAGCGCGGTGAACATTTCTTCGGTGGTATCCGGGGAAATTCCGTCTCCAACCTTGTTCAGGCCGTATTTCGTGCAGATTTCGTCCACCTTCTGCGCCATTTCCGTATTCCGGCAGCCATAGGCGCGGTACGCTTCGGAGAGGGTCTCGTCTACATCGCCAGTGGCGTTGCAGCTCTGGACATAGTCCTTGATCTCCATGCTGGCCTTGTAATTCGCCGAGGATAGCAGGCTTTCCAGCGTCAGCGGCTCGGTAGGAACATTGGACATGGACGGCGGAGTCTTATCCGTCCGTCCGAGGACAAAAATGCCCAGCAGCACCACCGCAAACAGCGCCGCGGCGGCGGGAATGATCGTCCACCAGCGCTGAGACGATGCCTTCTGCTGATGTGCGCCCCGACGATGGGGCTTTTCGGCGGGAAGCTGGGCTTCCAGAGCCGCGCGCATTCTGGCTCTCTGGGCAGGCGTGGGGTTGACCGTGTTCAAGGCGTCACAAATCACTTGACTTTTCATCTGTCAGCACCTCCTAACATAGTCATAAGCTGCTTTCTTGCCCGGGACAGGCGGCTGCGGACGGTGCTTTCCGGACAGTTCTGATGGGCAGCAATTTCCGCAGTGGTGTATCCCTCGTAGTAGTACAGATAGACGACGTCCTTGTAGTCCTGGGGCAGCGCCAGAATGGCGTCCAGCACGTCGTTTCCCGTCTCCGTCCGCTCCTGGGGCAGGGACGTGTAATCGTCTATGTTCTCATTTTTTCGCCACCACTTTTTCAGGGTGTCCTTGCAAAGGTTTGACGCCGTGATAATGAGCCACGCCTTTTCGTGGCGTTGGTCTGCAAAAGGCTTTCCGTTGGACATCAGCCGCAGGAAGGTCTCCTGGGTCATATCCTCTGCTTCCGGGGCGTTTTTCATGTATGCATAGCAGACACGGTAAACGGTGTCTACCTGGCGGTCATAGATTTCCATGATTTCTTTGTTGGTGCGCAGCAAAGTAGGCATTTGCCTTCCCCTCCTCTCAGATAAGAAACGATTCAATGGGTCAAAATGTTGCATGGCAGATTATTTTTCACAAAAATGCTGTCATCCCGCC
>HF988098.1:18075-36442 GCA_000434635.1 Firmicutes bacterium CAG:110
ATCCCGCCGCAGCGGGATGACAGCGCTTCGTTTTTCAGCTCCACAGGCATTTCCAGTTCTGGATAAAATATTCCACGCCGGAGTAAACCGTGGTGAGGACAATGATGCCGATAACGACCCAGTTGAGCACAGCCACACCGGGCAGCGCCATCATGACGCAAAGCCCCACCATGGTGCTGGCGGTCTTGACTTTGCCGCTCCATCCGGCGGCGATCACGTGCCCCTTCTGGACGGCGATCAGCCGCAGTCCCGTTACGGCAAATTCCCGTGTCAGCACGATCATCAGCGCCCACGCGGGAAACACGCCCCACTGGCAGAACATACACATGGCGGCGATCACCAGCAGCTTGTCAGCCAATGGGTCAAGGAATTTTCCAAAATCCGTGACCTGATTGTAATGCCGGGCAATGTAGCCGTCTAAAGAATCCGTCAGGCTGGCAACGATAAAAATGGCGAGGGAAATGTACATCCACATTCCCGGCGCGCCGCCGGATAAGTACATGGTCACCATAAACGCCGGGATCATTGCCACCCTCACCAGCGTGATTTTACTTGCCAGCGTCATGCCTCTTCCTCCACTACATAGCCGCACAGATCGCCGTCGGTGCAGCCGTCAATTTTTACCATGACAAAATCGCCCTCGTGAACAGGCTCGTCGGACGCAATCCAGACCCGGCCGTCGATGTCCGGGGAGTCGGCAAAAGTGCGGCCGTAGAACTGCCCGCTTTCCTCGTCGTAGCCGTCCACCAGAACCTCCATGGTCTTGCCCAGCTTTTCGGCGTTGTAGGCGTCCATGATCTCCGATTGCAGCATTTCCACGATCTCCGCCCGCTTGACGGCGGTGTCCGTGTCCACGTGCTCCATCTGCGCGGCAGGGGTGCCTTCCTCCGGCGAGAACGCGAACGCGCCGACGCGCTCCAGACGTTCCTCCCGCAGGAAATCGCACAGCTCGCCGAATTCTTCCTCCCCCTCACCGGGCAGGCCGGTGATCAGGCTGGTGCGGATGACCAGTCCGGGAATTCCGGCTCTCAGCCTTGCGAACAGGGCTTTCAGAAACTCCCCGTCGCCCCGGCGGTTCATCAGCTTCAAAATTTTGCTGTTGCAGTGCTGGATGGGGATATCCAGATATTTGACGATCTTCGGCTCGGAGGCCATGACCTGAATGAATTCATCGTCGATTTCGTCGGGATAGACGTAGTGGACGCGAATCCAGTGCAGTCCGTCGATCTCGCAGAGCTTCCGCAGAAGCTCCGGCAACAGGCGCTTATGCCCGGGCAAGTCTGTGCCGTAACGGCTGGTGTCCTGCGCGACCACGATCAGCTCCTTCACGCCGCTGTCCGCCAGCATCCGGGCTTCGTAAAGCACGTCGTCCATCTGGCGGCTGCGGTATTTGCCCCGAAGGGAGGGAATGACGCAGTAGGAGCAGTGGTTGTCGCAGCCCTCGGCGATTTTGATAAAGGCGTAGTGTCCCGCCGTGGTCATGATGCGTCCCGTTTCCACTTCCGGTGCGTCGATGGAGCCGAAGTCCACCACCTGCTCCCCATTCAGGAGCTTTTCGATGGCGGGAACGATTTCCGTGTAGCTGCCGGTACCCAGAATGCCGTCCACCTCGGGCATTTCCTTCAGAATGTCCCCCTGATATCGCTGGGACAGGCAGCCGGTGACCAGAATTTTGCCCACCAGGCCTTCCGCCTTCAGGGCGGCGGTCTGCAAAATGTAGTCGATGGCTTCGGATTTCGCCGAGTCGATAAAGCCGCAGGTGTTGATGACCACCACGTCGCTGCCGACCACATCCGACTTGACGGTATGTCCCGCCTCCTGCACCCGATACATCATCCGCTCGCAGTCCACCTGATTCTTGGCGCAGCCGAGGGAGATAAAACCAATATTTGCCATAATTCAGAATTCCTCCTGAAAATCTTCTGTGTCAAAGGAAAGCGCATTCAGCGCACGCCGGATGGTCCCGTAACTGTGACCCCGGCGGATCAGCGCGTCCACGGCACGCCTGACCTGCTTTTCATCGGAGTCCGCGTCCAGACGGCTTTTCAGAAACGCCGTGATTTTCTCCGTCTGGTCTGGGTAGTCCGCAAGTGCCTCGTCCCAGTATTCCTTGGGGATACGTTTCTCGTAAAGCGCCTGCTTGGCGCGCATCAAGCCGTAGCCCTTGGAGATGCAGGAACTGACCACCTGCTCCGCCGTCGCCCGGTCGTCTACCAGATGCAGATCTTCCATCCATGCAACTGCCTCTTTGGCCTGTTGGGGGTCCTCCCCCTTGCGCACCAGCCGGGCTTCCAAATCCCGGCGGGAAACGCTGGCCGCGGAGACAATGCGGACTGCCCGCATTTTGGCGGACATCTGCCCGGCGGCGGTGCGGAGGGCTTCCGCCTCCTGCTCGTCCAGCTCTTTGCCGGAATAGAGTGCGAAATCCTCCACCGTCTGGCGATACAGTCCCATTTTGCTGCCGTCGTCAAAGGTCACCCAATAGCGCCCTGCCCGGTCCGGAGCCGTTTTCAGGGACTCAACCTTCATCGTCGAAATCGTCGGCGCTGACGGCTACCGCTTTATCGGCGGCCTTGGCGGGGGCTTTGGGTGCGCCGTTGTTCAGCTTCCACAGGTTCTCCCGCACCTCGGCTTCCACCTTCTCGGCGATGTCGGGGTTGGCGATGAGGTAATCCTTCACGGAGTTCGCGCCCTGACCGATGCGCTCGTCGCCCATGGAGAACCAGCTGCCGCTCTTCTGGATGATGTCCAGCTGAACCGCCAGATCCACCAGCTCGCCCCACTTGGAAATGCCCTTGCCGTAGAGAATCTCAAACACGGCTTCCCGGAAGGGGGGCGCGACCTTGTTCTTGACCACCTTGACGCGGGTCTTGTTGCCGATGACGTTATTGCCCTCTTTGATGGACTCAATGCGGCGCACGTCCAGACGGACGGAGGAATAGAATTTCAGCGCGTTGCCGCCGGTGGTGGTCTCCGGGTTGCCGTACATCACGCCGATCTTCATACGCAGCTGGTTGATGAAAATGACCACACAGTTGGTCTTGGCGATGGTGCCTGCCAGCTTCCGCAGCGCCTGAGACATCAGACGTGCCTGCAGGCCGACAAAGGTGTCGCCCATTTCGCCCTCGATTTCCTGCTTGGGAACCAGCGCAGCCACGGAGTCCACGACCACCGCGTCCACCGCGCCGGAGCGAACCAGCGCGTCGGTAATCTCCAGCGCCTGCTCGCCGGTATCGGGCTGGGACACCAGCAGATTATCCGTATCCACGCCCAGCGCGGCGGCATACACGGGGTCAAGGGCATGTTCCGCGTCCACGAAGGCCACTTCGCCGCCCCGCTTCTGGGCTTCTGCCAGAATGTGCAGCGCCAGCGTGGTCTTACCGGAGGATTCGGGGCCGTAAATCTCAATGATTCTGCCCTTGGGCACGCCGCCGATACCCAGCGCCGCATCCAGCGCCAGAGAGCCGGTGGGGATGGCCTCCACGTTCATCTCCGGGCGGTCGCCCAGACGCATGACCGTGCCCTTACCAAAGTTCTTGTCGATCTGGGCAAGGGCCGTCTGCAATGCCTTTTTCTTGTCCGACGCGGGGGCGGGGGCTTCATAAACCGTTTTCTTTGTAGCCATAATCAATCTTCCTTCCTGCCGTACTGGGCAAGCACGGCACGTTCTCTGTCATTATAATCTCTGGTTCGTTCCAGAATGGTATACCCATTTTCTTCCAGAATCCGGCACACATCGTCTCCCTGTCCCATGCCGAACTCGAAGCAGACAAATCCGCCCTTCTTCAGCGCGGGCGTGTAGTTCTCCACGATGGCGCGGTAGAAGTCCAGGCCATCCTCCCCGCCGTAAAGCGCCATTGCCGGTTCAAAATCCTTGACGCTGTGGGGAAGCACCTGCATTTCCGCCCCGGTAACATAGGGCGGGTTGGAGACGATCATATCATATTTCCCGAGAAATGCCGGGGCTTTCTTCGTGGCGTCCGCCTGAACGCACCGCACCCGCCCGCCGAGACGGTTCAGGCCGGTGTTTTCCTTGGCGATGGCCAACGCCTCCATGCTCAAATCTGCCAGCGTCACCTTCGCGTCCTTGACCCGGCTGGCAATGGCAAGGCCGATGCAGCCGGAACCGCAGCACAAATCCAGAATCCGGGGATCCTGCTCCAAAAACAGCGCCTTGCGGATGGCAAGCTCGGCCACGGCGCAGGTATCGTCCCGGGGAATCAGCACATCCGGCGTCACCCGAAGGGGTAGGCCGTAAAACTCCCACTCCCCCAGCACATAGGCCAGCGGCTCCCCGTCCAGCAGCCGCCGGACGGCGCGGCTCATATCCCGGCAAACCTGCTCGGACGCATACAGGTCACGGTCTGCCAGAATGGCTTCCGGACTTTTCCCGGAAAAATGGCACAGCAGCTGCCGCGCCATCATCCCCGCCGTCTGGACGTCCTCGGTTTCCAGCAGCGCATGGCGGGTGTCCAGATACAGCTGGCCGTATTGCTTCACCAACGATCAGAACCCTCCTTCTCCGGCAGCACGGCCTGTACCGCCGCAATGCCCACCTCAATCATGGAGTCGTCCGGCTCGTTGGTGGTAAAATGCTGCATCCACATGCCCGGCGCAGAAAGCGCCCGGGTAAAAGCGTTGTCGTTTCTTCCGCACCAGCGGTTGATCTCGTAGGTGATGCCCACCACCACCGGCAGGAGCAGCAGCTTGAAGACGATCATCAGCATCCGATAACCGAAGGTGCCGCGGATGGTTTCCAGTCCGGGGAAGATCGCCAGCAGCGCTGACGACGCGATGGAAAACACAAGAATGGAGATCACCATGACCACCAGAAGGAAGCTGGTGCCGCACCGGGGGTGCAGCCGGGTCATTTTGCGCACATTTTCCACCGTCAGGGGTAGTCTTGCCTCGTAGCAGCGGATGGTCTTGTGCTCCGCGCCATGGTAGGAAAACACCCGCTTCATATCCGGCATCCGGGACACCAGAATCATATAGGCCATGAAGATCACCATGCGGATGACGCCCTCCACCAGATTCAGAAGCAGCGTACTGGTAATGATTTTGTCAAAAAATCCGCCGATGACCATGGGCAGCAGGAAAAACAGGCCGATGGAAAGCAGCAGTCCCATGGCCACGGCAATGCCCACGATGGCCTTCTGAAAGGCTTCGCTTCCCAGCTTCTTTTCCAGCCACTTGTCAAATTTGGACGGCTCCTCCTGCATTTCGTCGGGAGCCAGATCAGCAGACCTTAGCAGCGCCTTCACGCCCACGATCTGCGCGTCGAAGAAGTTGAAAATGCCCCGGATAAACGGCCAGTTTTTCCATGAGCCGGGCGGATTCAGCTTCCGCGGCGAAACCTCCACGGTCAAGCCGTCCTTGCCCCGGATGACGATAGCGTCCTTCTCCGGGCCGCGCATCATGATGCCCTCGATCAGTGCCTGACCGCCGATCATGGTCTTGAATTTTTCACAGTTCTCGGTTTCTTTGTTTGCCATGGTTTCTCCTTAATGTTCCGCCGGAAGACGGATGGTCACCAGCGTGCCGCCGCCCTCGGCGTTTTCCAGCGTCAGCGTGCCGCCGTGCATTTCCACGATCTCGTCGCACACCGCAAGGCCAATGCCCGTGCCCCGGACGCTGGAGCTGCCCTTGTAGAATTTTTTCTTCACCAGCGGCAGCTCGTCCTCCGGAATGCCGGGGCCAAAGTCCCGGATATAGACGATCACATCTTTGCCGTCATAGGACATGGAGGCCTCAATACGCTTGCCCGAGCCGCCATGCTTGGCGGCGTTGTCCAGAAGATTCAGGAACACCTGCCGCATCCGCTGGGGGTCGCAGGGAATTTCCGGAATGTCCTCGTCGTTGTCCAGATAGACCAGCTGAATGCCGTCCTGTGCCAGACGGCCGCCGTACATATACACCGTGTCCTCGAATTCGCCCCGGATGTCCGTCATTTCCACGGCCAGCGTCATGCGGCCGTCCTGCATCCGGGTGAAGTCCAGCAGATCCATGACCATTTCCGTCAGGCGCTTGGCCTCGCTGGAAATGATCTTCATGCCCTGCCGGGTGTCGTCGTTCAGGTCGTCTCCGGCCAGCAGCGTCTCGCTCCATCCGTTGATAACGGTCAGAGGGGTGCGCAGCTCATGGGACAGCTGGGAGACGAACTCCGCCTGCATTTTTTCGTTCTGGGCGATTTTTGTGGACATTTCATTGATGGTGTCCGCCAGATCTCCGATCTCATCCTTGAAGGGTGTCTGAATCTGGACGCCGTAGCTGCCGGAGGCGATTCTCTGGGCTTTTTCCGTGATCTCCGCCACAGGATTTAAGATGGAGCGGATGCAGTAGCCGCTGCTAAGCAGCACCACCGCCAGCACCACCGTCAGCACAAAGCAGCAAACCAAGCACACCAGAATGATCTGCCTGTTCACCAGTCGGGTGGAGGTCACGTAGCGCAGTACGCCGATGACCTCGCCGTTGGAATAGATCATGGGGCAGGAAACCGCCATGATGCGTTCTCCGGTGTCCGGGTCGCGGCCGATGTAGGAGCTTTTGTCCCGGATGCTGATGGCGTCCCAGATATCCGACGTGCTGGGAGACGGCCCCGCCCAGGGGCCATAGGAGGACGCCACGAGACTGCCCTGATTGTTGATAAATTGCAGCTCAATTTTGCCCTTGTCCTCAAAGGTCTTGGCATAGGTGATACAGGACTGGTAGTAGTCACCGTAGTCCTGATTGATATAGTCGGCAAAAAAATCCGTAGTGGTTTTCGCCCGGTTTTCCATGTCAGACTGCATGTTGGAGTAGTAGTAGGTGGCGTAGGACGCCGTTACCGCCATCACGCACACCAGCCCCAGGGCGAAGACAACGCCGACGGTGTTCAGCAGCCAGCGTCTTCGCAGGCCGCCCGTCTTTTTCATGGACTTCATGTTCATTCCGGGTTAGGCGCCCCACTTGTAGCCCAGACCCCAGACCGTGGTGATATAGGTGGGATTGGAAGTATCGTCTTCGATTTTCAGGCGGAGACGGCGGATGTTCACGTCCACGATCTTCAGCTCGCCCTCGTAATCCCGTCCCCAGACAGCAGAGAGAATGTCCTCACGGGAAAGCGCTCTACCCGGATTCTGCATGAACAGCTTCAGGATCGCGTACTCCACCTGGGTCAGGCGGATACGGTTCCCATTCTTTTCCAGGGTATGGTTGCGGGTGTTCATCACGAAGGGTCCCTGGGTCAGCAGCTCGGAGCTTGCTGAGCTGTCGCCGCCGATACGGCGGTACAGCGNNCCGCCGATACGGCGGTACAGCGCGTCAATGCGGGCAGTCAGCTCGGCGGGAGAAAAGGGCTTGGTGACATAGTCGTCCGCGCCGGTCATCAGGCCGGTGACCTTGTCCATCTCCTGCGTGCGGGCAGTGAGCATGATAATGCCCATCTGCTTGTTGGAGGCGCGGATACGGCGGCAGACCTCAAAGCCGTCCATGTCCCCCGGCACCATAATATCCAGAATGGCAACGCCAATGTCCGGGGTCTCGGCAATGGCGTCCAGCGCCTCCTGACCGTTCCCCGCCTCGATGGCATCGTACCCCGCCCGCTTCAGGTTAATGACCACAAAGCTTCGGATATTCAGTTCATCTTCCATAATCAATACTTTTTTCATATGACACCCCTCAAGTCTCTCCCGTTTTCCAATCCTGCTGAATCAGATGGAAGTTGTTGATAAGTTGATTCTCTGTAATGCCGAATTCCGCCGCATTCGCTTCCAGCTTTGCGGCATAGACCACACCCTCCGCACGATAGAAGGCAAACCGGCCGTCCACCGTGGCGTCTTCCTCCCGGCTTCCGCCGGTGAGTACGTAGATGGAGAACACGTCGGAGGCTTCCCGGTAGTCCTCATCCCATACATAGAACGTATACTTACCGCCCTCCTGCTCCACCGACACCCGCGGCGCCCAGCTGCTCGCCAGCTGCATGTACCAGCCGCCTAAGTAATTGTGGAAGGTAAAGAACTTGTCCATTTCCCTGCCCTCCAGATCCATGGCGAACCAGCGGATGAGGAACTTCTGCTTGCCCTCCTGTTCCGGGAAGACACGCTTCATGGTGATCAGGCTGGGAAGCTCCATCACGCCGTCGCCGTCGATGTCCTCGGCGTAGACGTAATAGTTCCGCAAGGTCTGGACGCTGGTGTCCGACTCCCGGGAATAGGAAATATTGGAAAAGCGGTCGTTTCTCCAGGCAAATACGTCGGTTACGATGGCGCTGTTATTCACCGCGCTGGCGACGAACACCGCGGGCGTTCCGCCCAGCAGCCGTCCCACCGTGATCCGCCGGATGTGGGTCGCGTCCTCCGACACGTTGACCTCCACCGAACGTTCAATATTGCCGTCCTGCATCCGGTACAGCACCGCAGAGCCTGTCCCGGTTTCCGATTCACCGGGAAGAATGACCATCAGCTCGCTGCATCCGTCGTCATTCAAGTCGCAGGTAATAAATTTGGAGTAGCCCACCATCATCAGCTGCTCGGCGCTGCCGCTGGAAAAGGAGTACACCGACACACTGCGCAGCACCTGATCGCTGAGCTGCCGCCCGACCACCAGCTCGTAGCCGGGGGCGTTGTCCATCTGCACGTATTCCACCTGCTCAAAGGCGGAGCCATTGCTCTGGATGACCTCCATCAGGCGGCACGTGCCGTCCTCCTCCTGCCGGAAAATCAGCACCTGCAAAGGGTTGGCAGAGTTTCCCTGCGCAAAGACGATATATTCCTCCACGCCGTCGCCGTCCAGATCTGCCATCTGCACCGTCTGCTGGTTTTCTCCGGAGACCGGTGCGGAGTAGCTCAGGCCGTACATGGCGGAATCGATGGCGGATTGCAGGCTGTCATACTCCTTCGAGCGCTTTGGCAGCGCATACATTTCATCCACCGTCTGCAAGGCGCAGCCGGTCAGCAAAAGCGACGCGAGGATAAGCAGCGGAAACAGCCATATTCGCTTTTTCACGGCATCAACTCCTCTTGATTGATTATTATACCACAATATGTTCTAAAAGAAAAGCTATTTCAGCACAACATTTGCTTCTCCGAGCACATTTTTCAGCTCAGAAAGCATACTTTCCCGGATGCAGCACTGCGTGCCCCTGCGCCGGCCGGTGTCCGCAAAGAACAGCACAGCCTTGCTTTCGCCGGGGAACATGTTCAGAATGCACCGGATCTTAGGATACAGCATCCCTTCCTCCCCGGGAAGCCGAAGGTACAATGTGCCGCTCTTATTCACATTCTGCGGCTGCTCTGGCGGCGCGCTGCCGTCGGCGTAGTCCGAAATGGGGCGGGCACGGTTGATGACGATCTGCGGCTCCTTATCGTCCCGGAGGGACAGCCGCCCGGTGATGACCACGGCGCTGTTTTCCCGGAGGTAGCCGCCGTACTGATCCAGCACATTGGAAAATGCCAGCATCTCTATAGACGCGGTATCGTCTTCTACCGTGACATACGCCATCATGGAATTGTTCCGGGTGGTCTTCATTTTCACGGTCTGGACAATACCCGCAACGCTGATGATCTGGTCGTCCTGAAAGCCGTTGTCCTCTTCCATAAGGCTGCCGATATGGACAACGTGGGTGTTGCGCAGGTACGGCCGGTAATCGTCCATGGGATGGCCGGAAATGTAGATGCCGGTGGTCTCCTTCTCCATGGAGAGAAGCTCCCCCTTGTCAAGCTCCTTGAGCTTGGGGATCGGCACCTTGCCCGCCTCGTCGTCCTCGTCCAGCATGGCGAACAGACCCATCTGCCCTTCCAGATTCTTCTTCCGGGAGGCGGACACGCTGTCCATCATCTGGTCGTACACTGCCAGAAGCTCGCTGCGATGATAGCCGAAGCAGTCCATCGCGCCGCATTTTATAAAGTTTTCCACGGCGCGCTTGTTCAGCTCGCCCTCCCCCATCCGTTCCAGAAAATCTTCCAGAGAGCGGAAAGCGCCGCCCTCCGCCCGTTTGGCCGCCATGGAACGGATAAGACCGCGGCCTACGTTTTTCACCGCGCCGAGGCCGAAGCGGATGGCGTCGCCCTCGACGGTGAAGTAATCCTCGGAATGGTTGATGTCCGGCGGCAGAACCGGGATTCCCAGCTCCCTGCACTCGGCGATATAACCGGAGATTTTGGTCGCGGAGTCCAGAACGGAGGTCATCAGCGCCGCCATGTACTGCCTTGGATAGTGGCACTTGAGGTAGGCCGTCTGGTAAGCGACCACGGCATAGCACACCGCGTGGGCCTTGTTGAAGGCGTAGTTGGCGAAATCCACAATTTCGTCGTAAATCGACTGTGCCACCGCCTCGGGTACGCCCCGAGCGATACAGCCGTCGATTTTCTGTTCCCGGTCGCCGTAAACGAAGGTCTTCCGCTCGGCGTCAATGATCTTCTGCTTTTTCTTGGAAATTGCCCGACGGATGTTGTCCGCCTGACCCATGGAGTAGCCGCCCAAAGTCCGGAAAATCTCAATGACCTGCTCCTGATAGACGATACAGCCGTAGGTCACCTTCAGAATTGGCTCCAGAAGGGGCGTTTTGTAAGTCACTTTCCCGGGGTTGAACTTATTTTCAACGAACTTGGGAATGGATTCCATAGGGCCGGGGCGGTAGAGCGCCACGATAGCTGTCAGGTCTTCGATGGAGGTGGGCTTCATGCTGACGCACACCCCGGTCATGCCGGTGGATTCCATCTGGAAAACGCCTTGCGTCTTGCCCTCGGCCAGCATAGCAAAGGTCTCCGGGTCGTTGTCCGGCACTTTTGCAATCTGAAAATTGGGATTTTCCTGCCGCGCCAGCGCTTCCGCGTCCTGAATCACCGACAGGTTCCGCAGACCCAGAAAGTCCATTTTCAGAAGTCCCAACTCTTCAATTGTGGTCATGGTGTACTGGGTGACCACGGTATCGTCGTTCCGGGACAGCGGTACATAGGTATTGACCGGCTGCGCCGTGATGACCACGCCGGCGGCGTGGGTGGACGTATTCCGGGGCATTCCCTCCAGACGCATAGCCGTGTCGATGAGCGTTTTGACCCGCTGGTCGCCGTCGTACATCTCCTTGAGTTTGGGGGAAATCTTCATAGCCTCCGCCAGCGTCAGGTGGAGCGGCATGGTGGGCACCAGCTTGGCCACCACATCCGTCTCCGCGTAGGAGAAGTTCAGCGCCCGGCCAACGTCCCGGATGGCGCCCCGGGCGGCCATGGTGCCAAAGGTGACGATCTGGGCAACATGATCCGCGCCGTATTTCTCCATGACGTATTCCATGACCTCGCCCCGACGCTCCGGGCTGAAATCCGTATCGAAATCCGGCATACTCACCCGTTCCGGGTTGAGAAACCGCTCGAAAATGAGGTTATACTTCATGGGGTCGACTTCCGTGATGTGCATACAGTATGCCACAATGGAAGCCGCACCGGAACCGCGTCCCGGCCCCACGGGAATGCCGTTGACCTTGGCGTAGTGGATAAAGTCCCAGACGATGAGATAGTAGTTTACATAACCCATCCGACTGATGACGCCGATCTCATATTCCAGCCGCTCCCGGTATGCTTCGGGCGCGTCAGGATACCGCTCGGCAAAGCCCTCAGCGCACAGCTTACGGAAATATTCCTCGTCCGTATACCCCTCCGGTACCGGGTAAGAGGGCAGATGATATTCGTGGAAGGTAAATTCCAGATTGCACCGCTCGGCAATGCGGACGGTGTTTTCAAAGGCTTCCTCGCAGCCGGGGAACAGACCTTTCATCTCGTCTTCGCTCTTGAGGTAGAACTCCTGCGTCTGGAATTTCATCCGGTTGGTGTCGTCCACGGTCTTGCCGGTCTGGATGCACAGCAGGACGTCCTGCATTTCTGCGTCCTCTTTGCGCAGGTAGTGGGCGTCGTTGGTCACCACCAACGGCAGTCCCAGCTCCCGGGCAAGGCGCTGGATACCCTGATTTACCGGACGCTGCTCCGGAATGCCGTGATCCTGCATTTCCAGAAAGAAATTCCCCTCCCCGAAAATGCCGGACATCTTTTTTGCGTATTCCTTCGCGGAATCGTAGTCTTCTTCCATCAGGTACTGCGGAATGGCACCGGCAAGGCACGCGGACAGGGCGATCAGCCCCTCGTGGTGCTGCTGGAGCAGCTGAAGGTCGATTCTGGGCTTGCCGTAAAAGCCGTGGATAAAGGCTTCCGACACCAGATAGCAGAGGTTTTCGTACCCCTTTCGGTTTTCGCACAGAAGCACCAGATGGTAGGGGTCGTTATCAATTCCATGAACGCGATCGGCCATGCCCCGGCGGGCGACGTAGACCTCGCAGCCGATGATGGGCTTGATTCCGGCGGCTTTGGCGGCTTTATAAAAGTCAATACAGCCGTACATCACGCCGTGGTCGGTGATGGCAATGGCGGTCTGCCCCAGCTCCTTGACACGATCCATAATGCCGTCAATGCGGCATGCACCGTCCAGTAAGCTGTATTCCGTATGGACATGCAAATGTACAAAGCTCATGCCTTCACCTCTTCCGCCAGCTCCAGCAACCGCCGCATACGGCTGCCCATGGCGGGCTTCGTAATGGGCGGCTCCATCATTCCCGCCAGCTCGGACAATGACGCGGAGGGGTTTTCCTCTCTGGCAATCGCCGCCCGTCTGAGCTTTTCGGGCAATTTATCCATCGCGCCCGTCTCTCTTATCATGCGAATTGCCGCAAGCTGTTCCTGCGCGGCCTCCACCACCTTGGAGGTGTTGGCGTCGTCGCAGTTGCAGCGGCGGTTGACTTTGTTGTTCAGTTCCTTTTCCAGCCGGGCTTCCATAATGCCCATGGCCGCCACCGGTGCGCCGAGGAACGTGAGAAAATCGGAGATCAGCTCGCTGTGCTTCAGGTACAGCACCTGTCCCCCGCTTCGGCTGGCCATCTTTGGGGAAAAGCCCATGACCTCCCGCATCAGCGAATCCGTCTCCCGGGCAACGCTCTGGTGAGTCGTCGCCAGCTCCATATGATAGCCCTTCCCCGGGTCGGTGACGCTTCCCCCGGCGAGGAACGCACCCCGGAGGAACGACGCCTTGCAGCAGTCCTCCTCCACAACCGGCAGGTTCACATGGAGCGCCAGTGTGTCCTGCGCGTCAAAGCCGAAGGCTTCCATGATCGTCTCGATTTTATCGCTGTCCCATATCTGGAACACCAGCTTTCCCGGCGACGCAAGGCTGGGGTAGCTGTCGAAGGACAGATCAAACGCTTTTTTGAACAACTTCGGCAGAATATAAGCAAAATCCCGGCTTTCGGTGATGATTTTAATACCGTCAGCGGAGAAATTGTTGGCAAACAGCAGAACGCCAAAGCACTCCGCCAGAGCGCAGCAATGTTTCTGGGGCATAATCCGGCAGACCTCCGCCTTGGCGGCAGAGGAAAAAGAGCTTGCCATGGGGAGACCACCTTTCCGAATGTTATCTATACATTACCAGATGCGAACCTCCGGCTCCAACCGGATGCCGCTTTTCTGATAGACCTGCTCGGACACCTGGGACAGCAGAGCCTTCACATCCGCCGCCGTCGCGCCGCCCAGATTGACGGCAAACCCGGCGTGCTTCGCGGAGATCGCCGCGCCGCCTACCTGATAGCCCTTCAGTCCCGCTTCTTCGATCAGCGCCGCCGCATAACCGCCCGTCGGGCGTTTGAATGCAGAACCGGCCGAAGGAACGCCCAACGGCTGGGAAGCGGTACGGCGGGCAATCAGCTCCTTCATTTTTGCCCAGATTTCTTCCGAGTTTCCCCTTTTCAGGGCAAAAACCGCGCTGACCACGATTCCCGTCCGGTTTTCCAGCGCACTGTGACGATAGGAGAAGGCCATCTCGGCGTTGGACAGACGGGAAAGATTGCCGTCCAAATCCATGACCTCAACACTTTCGCAGATCTGGCAAATCTCGCCGCCGTAAGCCCCGGCGTTCATATACACGCCGCCGCCGACGGTTCCCGGTATGCCGTGGGCGAATTCCATACCGGTGAGACCCATGTTCGCAGCGTTCACCGCCGCCCGTGCCATGGTCACGCCCGCCATCACCCGAATGTGGGTCTCGTCCAGCCGTTCCATGCCGCCAAGGCAATCCTTCAGGCAGACCACCAGCCCCCGGACACCCTCATCCGGCGCCAGCACGTTGGTTCCCGCGCCCAGAATGGCGCATTTGCAGTTCAGCTTGGCGCAGGCTTTCAGGATATCCGCCAGTTCGATTTTGGTTTTGGGAAACGCCATTACCTCGGCGTCTCCGCCGATGCGAAAGGAGGTATGCTTTGCCAGAGCTTCTTCAAACCGAAGCTCCACATCGGGCAGTAAAGCGGAGAGTTTCCGCTGGAATTCAGTCAACTCAGTCATAAACGCCTCCGGGTGTAAACTATAGTACAGTATAGCATATTCCCCGGCGGTTTGCAATTATGACAAACATGAAATTTATGTAACAAATGCCCCGCAGAAAGAAATTGCGGGAAAGCACCGCTTTCCCGCAATTCTTCCATTACAACTTAGTCCTGAATCGGCACCGTCTCGGGGATCTCGCCCTCGCCCTCGGTGATCGCCCGCATGTAGGCCACGTTCTTGTCCTTATCGTACAGCATGACACTGTGGATTTGACCGTCTCCGTAGATGTCCACCATATCTCCCCACGAGTAGCCTCTGGCACGCACCGGGCAGGTGCCGCTGGATTTGATTTCCAGACCGGACAGCATGGGCAGCATCTTCATAAGCAGATCCGTGATCTGGGAATTGGTCATGCTCACGGACACCAGCGGCAAAACCTCATTTGCCAGATTCTGCACGTCGGAAAGGCTCATCTTCTTGACTTTGGCCAGCAATGCCTCCATAAACTGACGCTGACGGGCGGTACGCTTGATGTCGCTTTCGCCGTCGCCCTCCGCCTTCCGCATACGGACGTAAGCAAGGGCGGTAGAGCCGTCCAGCCAGTTTTTGCCTTCCTTCACCTCGTAGTAATAGCGGTCATGGAAGTCGTTGAGATAGTTGGCTTCCGCCGCAGTCAGCTCAACATTAATACCGCCCAGCAGATTGATTGCCTTGATAAATGCGTCAAAGTCGATCTCCACATCGTAGTCAACTTCAATGCCGAAGTTGGAATACAGCGTCTGATTCATCAGGCCCATGGCATCCGCCGTGCTGTTGGTGCAGATGTAGCCGTTGTGGTAGATGCTGGTAAGCTTGATCTTGCCGCCGCTGTGCTTCTTTCCGTTGGTATCCGTATAGTTGGGATACTGAACCAGCGTATCCCGGAGCAGTGAGGTCAGCGTCACGGTTTTTTCGTATGTATTCACCGTACACAGGATCATGGTATCGGCAAACCGTTCAGCCTCTCCCTCACGGGCAGCCTGACCAACCAGAAGAATATTGATATAGTCCGCGCTGGAAGCAACATGCGGCTCGGTAGCAGCCGTCGTCTCCACCGTGGCAGCTGTCGCTTCCGTAGCAGCCGTCGTCTCCACCGGCTCCGTCGTCGGTTCGGTTCGGCTGATGGTCGGCACCTGCACCTGATTCATTTTATTGAGCATGGAGTTGTAATACACCACACCCGCAACTACCAGCGCAGCAATTAAAACTACAATAACCAGAACCACGATCAGAACGGTCTTCTTCCAGCCGCCCGTACTTTGGTTCTGTGGCTTTTTTCTTTCATAGCGTCCGCTCATGTCGTTCCTCCTAGGGATGAATGTTTCTAAACATACTGATTTGCATTATACCATGATGCCGCCGAGATTACAAGTCTGTTTTTCATTTTTAGCCTTTTCTTAAAAATGGAAAGATGGGCAGCCAAAGGCTGCCCATCCGGTTGCTTGACTTATTTCTCCACGATTTCCAGCAGTTCCATAGGGCATGCTTTGACGCAGATGCCGCAGGCAATGCACTTGGAGGCAGGGCTGCCTTCCTTGAACACGATCACGTGCATGGGGCAGGCTTCGGCGCACTTGCCGCAGCTGACGCACTTCTTCTTGTTGATCATGTACACGCCGGTCTTGGGGTTCTGGGTGATGGCTTCGTGCTCACAGGTACGCATACACTTGCCGCACTGAATGCAGGTATTGGGCTTGGCGCCGGCACCCTTGGCCACGATGCGGACACAGCTCTTCTCCTCGTCAAATTCCTTATAGAACGCCTCGGAACAGGCGGCGACGCATTGCAGACATGCCATGCACTCCACATTTTTCTTAGCAGCGAGCTTCTTCATAGCGCAGAACTCTCCTTCATTTTTTTGTTCCCTTTCATTATACATGTCTATGCAAGAAAAAGCAACAAAAAATTTCAGAAAATCCGATTTTGCGAGTTATCATATGCTAACTTGCAAAAGAAAATAAAGAAAACGTCCACTTCGCAGGAAACGGAAGAAAAAGTGTTTGCTCTTATAAAGTTGCAGAAAACTGGGTATTATTACCAGCGTAAACCCCGGCATACGGGAAATAATACGTTTGAAGCAAGATTCATTTGGAGGTAAAAACATGAAAAAATATGCCATTCTCGTACTGGTTCTCGTCCTTACCGCGGCGCTGTTTACCGGCTGCGGCTGCACCAACCAGGACCCCAGCAGAAACACTACCGTTCCCACCACGACGCCTACCGCCGCGACCACTGAGACGACCCGGGCTACCACCGCGCCCACCACGATGCCCAGCGTTGAGCCTTCTACCAACGCCACCATCGACAACGGCAACGGCCCTCTGGACGGGATGGACGACATTACGGAAAACACCGCCGCCCGTCAGGGTACAGCTGGTGTCCGATAACACCCCGGGGCAGTTCGCCCCGGTACATATTATCCCATGCGTCTCCGTTTCGCCGTCCGCGCCTGCACCCGCAGACGAAGTACACGGGTTTTGGGAATCACGGCAGTGCTGTATGGGAAATCCTCGCCCCGGTACTGCTTCATGATCAAATCCAGTGCCCTGCGCTTTTCCTCCGGCTCGGCCACATCCTCCAGATAGCCCCAGCCGATGACGCTTTCGTAGTTGATGGAACACGCCCCATTTTCCAGAACCAGACCGTGGGTACAGTCCAGCTCAAAGCCGGCGCGGTTGTCCTTTTCTATCAGAGCATACTTCGTCCCCTCCCGCGCACCGTGGATGTACAGGGTCATTCCGTCCGGCTCCATTCGAAGTTCACGGGGAGAATGTAGGGTACTGTGTCCGTGTTCAGCGCCAGATGAAGCACCTCGCAGCGGGTCATCATCTCCGTGATCTCGGCGGGGTCGGTCACTTCCCGGTCAGTTCGACGCATCACGTTTCCTCCTTAAAGAATCGTTACATATCTCGTCAGATTTTTCTTCATTCTTTCGGCGGCAGCCACGGCCTGCTCCAGAAAATCCCCGCCGTCGGACTGTGCCTGCTTCCATGCGCAGGTGATCGTCTCCCCCGCGCACACCACCGCGCCGTGCCCCAACCTGTCAAAGGCGTAAGAGCAGTTTTTGGCATTGGCGCTGGGGGAATCGTAGCCGTCCACGAGGAAAAACACCCGTGGATACTTGCCGCGAAGACTGCGCAGACTTTCGGCAGAGCTTGCCGCCGTCAGCGCGCCGATTCGGGAATAGCCCAGCTTTCCCACTGCCTCCGGCGCGAACCGGTTTATCAAATCCACCGCCACCGTATGCACCAGCCGGGAGCCGCAGAGCAAGTCCTGCAATTCCGGAGCGGATTTATTTCCGGTGCGCGCTGCCACGAACAAGTCCTTCTTCCCCTCCCGGCAGCCGGGCAGGAAGGGCTTGATGATATCGCTGCCCAAGTATCCGGAAACGACCAGCCCGTCACAGGGATAGTCGGTTTCCCCGCCGAAAAACGCTTCCGACGTTATCTGGGCTGCGGTCGGGCTGAGCAGTTCCGGCGCATCCAGCACCGTGTAATAGCCCATGTTCCGGGCGGTGTTCAGCGTCTGCGCCAGCTCCTGCAAGCCATCGCCGCCCAGAAGGGCAAACACGCCGAAGCTCAGCCGAACTGCCGGGATGATCCCTTTCAACCCGCCGAGCAAGTCCCGGCAGAATTCACCGTACCCTTTAGCGTCGTGAGCATACCGGGGCGGCAGAGCAGCCAGGGGCAGCATCAGCTCCACCATGGAAGGATTCTTCAGCTTGCGAATCTTTTCTTGTAATATATCAATAGACATAATCCCGCCTCCGGCATGTTTTTTGTTTATTGTATCACAACTTTTTCCATCTGCAAAGATAAAAACCTTCCAGTCCTGATTTTTTTCCTTTGGGGTATACTACCTGTGAAGGGAGGGAGAATTTATGAACGCAAAAGGATGGATGCTTTCCGCCGGTCTTGGCGCTGCTGCGGGTGCGGTAGCGGTTCTGATGATGTCCAGGCAGAATCCCGTGCGGCGCGTGGCGGCAAAAGCCGCCA
>HF988098.1:36464-45233 GCA_000434635.1 Firmicutes bacterium CAG:110
CCGCCAATAAGGCCGAAGACCTTGCCTGGAAGGTCGAGGACAAAATGAACGAGGTTCTTTGACTAGTTAACGCAGAACATCCCGGAAGGCTGTCCTTCCGGGATGTTTCCTCATAAACCCTTATCCTGCGCTTTCAGCTTTTGCAGACGGATGGCGCACACCGCCGTAAGGAACATCGGTATCAGCAAAATGCAGGCGTTGCTCACATGCGCCGTGTAGTCGCCGTAAAACTCCACAAACTGCCCGCCGGAAACGACCAGAAGCGACACACACCCGCACCCGGCAAGAGCGGCGCCATGGGTCAGCCATGGGGCGCCCCGGTGCTTTCTGAAACGGTACGCCAGAATCGCCAAAATAATTGCCATGACCGCGAGAACGACGCAGGAGATCGCCCCGTTGTGACTGACCGTCAGAAGCGGCTCCTCAGGGGCTTCCACGTCCCCCTCCCCTTTCAGCAGAAGCACCTCCGCCCTGCCATTCTTGGGGCTGATATACCAATAATTGTTCCGCGCGGCATCCAGTTCCTGCAATTCTTCCGGCAAAGTGGGGTCACCGTAGCAGCTGTAGGCTGTGGTTCCCCCCGCGTCATCCGGCGTAACATAAGGGTCAGGGGGCATTTGCTCCCCGAAGTATACCCTGCCCCATGAGCTCCAGCACAGAGTGCCCCTGTTTCCGGCCATGTCGTCCTCACTGCTGATTCCCTGAATAATGTCCGTATAGTAGATACGGATGCTGCCGTCCTCCATCTTCATGACTTCCTTCACCGCCTGATCTGCGTCCAGCCAGACCGGCGCTTCCCAGAGGAACGTCGCGCCCAGCACGAGCGTGATCACCAGCATCACAGCCATGGTCACCGCTAAAACCCGGCGGCGCACAATGGCCTTTCTGATCTTTTTCAGTCCCGGCGCGTCTGTTTCCACCGGAATCGCCTGGGCTTTTTTCAGTATCCCCAGCTGCTTCGCGCATTCGTCGCACCCGCACAGATGCTCGTCCACGAGGGCGTTGCTCTCTTCGCTGGTCAGATTTTCCGCATACAGCGGGAGCAGATCCCGGATCACATTACAGGATAGTTTCATACATATTCCCCCATTTCATCCCGTATTTTCTGCCTTGCCCGGTGGTAGGTCACACAGGCCCAGTTTGCCGTGCGTCCGAACAGGCTTCCGATGTCACCAAAGGAAAGCTGCCCGAAGACCCGCAGGGAGAAAACCTCCTTATAGGGTTCCGGCAGGTCGTGAAGCACCCGGTGAACGGCCATGGCCTGCTGAGCGTCCATGATCTGTTCCTCCACCGCCTGCTTCGGGTCGCTGATTTCCAGCTCGTCGATGGGCTGGGATGGGCGCTCCTTGCGCAGATGGCTGAGATAGGCGTTTCTCGCCATGGAGCATAACCAGGTACGGATATCGCAGTCGCCCCGGAATTTCGGCAGAGCATTCAACGCCTGAAAGAATACCTGTTCCGTCAGCTCCTCCGCAAGACTTTCGTTATGACTGATTGCCCGCAGGTACAGCTCCACATCCTGAAAATACGCCCGGTATATTTGTTCAAACTCCGTCACGGCCTCACCTCCTACACCCATTAGACGCGGGAATGGGGAAAATCTTACAGCATTCGTGAAAAAATGGGAGGGGATTTTTCCCCTCCCATATGTCAGGTAATGTCCAGCTTGACGGTCTCTCCCTCCACCCGGATGCGGATGGCGGAAATGGGATGCTCAAAACTGTCAATGATTGCTTCGGAAATCGGGTCTTCCAGTTCCTTCTGGATGGTGCGGCGGAGATTTCTCGCGCCATAGGTCACGGAATAGGCCTTTTTGACCAGCAGGCGGCGCAGATCGTCGTCCCAGGAAAGGGTCAGGCCACGGGTAGAAAGGCTCTCTTGCAGCTCCTTGAGCATGATGTCCGCGATGCCAAGGAAGTTTTCTTCCGTCAGATGGTTGAAGGTGATGATCTCGTCCACGCGGTTGAGGAATTCCGGCCGCAGGAAGCCCTGCAATGCCTTCATGGTCTTTTCCTTCACCTTGTCGCCGTCGCTGCGGCCAAAGCCCATGCCGCCCACACTGCCTTCGGAACCGGCGTTGGAGGTCATGACGATGATGGTGTTCTCAAAGTTCACCACCCTGCCCTGGGCGTCCGTAATGCGTCCATCATCCAGCACCTGAAGCAGAATGTTCAGCACATCCGGGTGCGCTTTTTCGATTTCATCGAACAGCACGATGCTGTAGGGACGGCGGCGGATCTTCTCCGTCAGCTGTCCGGCCTCGTCATAGCCAACATAGCCGGGAGGCGAACCGATGAGCTTGGAGACGGTGTGCTTCTCCATATATTCCGACATGTCCAGCCGAATCAGGCTGTCCACATTGTCAAACAGATCACTCGCCAGCTGCTTGACCAGCTCCGTCTTACCCACGCCGGTGGGGCCGACAAAGATAAAGGACACGGGCCGCTTCTTGGGGGAAATGCCCACCCGGTTGCGGCGGATGGCGCGGGACACGGCGTCCACCGCCTCGTCCTGGCCGACGATGTGGGTTTTCAGGCGGTCGCTCAGCCCCTTGATCTGCTCGTACTCCTGCGCCTTGATCTTGGACGCAGGAATTTTCGTCCACAGCTCAATGATCCGCGCCAGATTCTCCATGGTCACGGCGGGCTTGGGCAGCTTTTCCAGCTCCTCGATCTTTGCCGCCAGCTGCATCAGCTTGCTGCGGATCAGCGCCAGACGCTCATAGTCCTGATTCTCCGTATTTTCGTTGAGCATCCGCAGTTCCAGCTCGTAGTCGTCCCGTTCCTTTTTCAGCTCGGCAAGCTGGGAAATTTCCTTGCATTGCAGGTTGACGTCGGAACAGGCTTCGTCCAGCAGGTCGATAGCCTTATCCGGCAGGAACCGGTCGGTGATGTAGCGCTCGGAGAGGACGACGCACTGGTGGGCGATTTCCGGGGAAATCTCCACCCCGTGGAATTCGGCGTAGGATTTGGCAATGCCCTGCATGATCTGGCTTGCTTCGGCGATGGTGGGTTCCGCCACGGTGACGGGCTGGAAACGGCGCTCCAGAGCCGCGTCCTTTTCAATATACTTGCGGTACTCGGCGAAGGTCGTCGCGCCGATGACCTGAATCTCTCCCCGGGACAGAGCAGGTTTCAGGATGTTGGCGGCGTTCATGCTGCCCTCCGCGTCTCCCGCGCCCACCAGATTGTGGACTTCGTCAATGACCAGAATGATGTTGCCGCACTCCTTGATCTCGCCGATCAGGCTCTTCATGCGGCTTTCAAACTGCCCGCGGAACTGGGTACCTGCCACCAGCGCGGTAAGGTCAAGCAGGAATACCTCCTTATCCCGCAGCTTATAGGGGACATCCCCTGCCGCAATCCGCTGGGCAAGTCCCTCGGCAATGGCGGTTTTGCCCACGCCGGGTTCGCCGATGAGACAGGGGTTGTTCTTCTGGCGGCGGTTGAGGATCTGGATGACCCGCTCCGTCTCCACATCCCGGCCGATGACCTTATCCAGCTTACCCTCCCGGGCGCGGCCGGTCAAGTCCATGCAATAGCTGTCCAGAAATTTATGCCGCTTGGACTTTTTCTTTTCCTTCGGCTCTCCTTCTTCCTTTCTGGAAGGACGGGGCTGGGGCGCGGGGGTATTGCTGCCGCCGAAAAGCTGGTTCAGCAGCGGGAACGTGGCGGTCTGGCTGTCGATCTCATCGTCGTCAGAGCTGTCGCTGTCGTCCTTCTGGCCGAACATGCTGCTCATTTCGTCGCTGAGCATATCCAGATCTTCGTCGGAAATGCCCATCTGCTTCACGGCCTGATCGATCTGGGGAATTCCCAGACTCCGGGCACATTTCAGGCAGTAGCCTTCATTCATGGTAACGCCGTTTTCAACTTTGGTAATAAACACAACGGCGATATTTTTCTTACATTTGCTGCACATTTTTGGCTGCATAACGCTCACTCCTTTTCGGTGCAGTATAGCATATTGCGTCTGAAAAAGGTAAAACAAATTATGAACGCATCAGAATTGTGCGATATACTCCGGGAACACCTTTTTCAGAACGATAACCTTTTCGATAATTTTGTCCATCAAAGCATCATAGTTGGAATGGTCATCAAAATTCAGCCCCGGTATTGCGTACTTAATTCTGGACGCCTTCTTATTGTCCAGCCGCACCCACTCCATAGGGAATCCCAGCGCATTTTCAATTTCGTCCTTACGCTCAGCCAGATAATCAAACAGATTTTTATTGTCGGCAATATAAATCTCAACCGTAACTCTGGAAAGCTTGTTGACCAGATTTATGGAAACGCAAGCTTCACTTGTACCAATCGCAACATTGTACCAATGATCGGTGGTCGCATTTCTGATATTGAAGGGCTTGCCCTTCGCCGCGACCATCTCGTTGAACCGTGTCCAGAACGCCAGACGCTCTGACTGAGATTTGTTGATCTCATTGTTGTCGCTGTTTTCTTTGGAATACTTGATAAATCCGTTCGGTTTTTCAATGATTTCAAATTTGGGTGCCGGAAGGGAATCCCCGATACGGTAGGCGTGAAGCTCGATCAGGAAAAAGCCTATGTCATTTCCCGTATTGTTGTTTAGCCATTCGATTGCGCTTCGGTGTTCCTCTCTCGCCTGCGTCACGATCCAGACGATCACCTTGGCGTCCAGCCCGGAAGCGTAAGTAATGATTTTTCCCAGATGGTCGTGATTGGACGCTTCCAGCTGATTTTCAATGATGACCTTTGTTCCCGTTGTTTCATCTTTTGCAACAAGGTCGCAGCGGTAAGCGCCTACAAAGACTTCCTTTTTCACATCCGTCAGGGTAAGCCCAAGAACATCATTGAGCCGTTCTATGCTTTCCGGTCTGGCTAACCAGTTGGAAAAATCGTATTGCTCATGTTTCCACAGATGGCGAACCTCTACCTCTTCCAGCGAACCAAATTCCATAAACTACACTCCTGTTTGACAGAATAACGGTTATCTTGTTCCGTCGCTTCCGACCTCAAATTGTTCGATTCCATCGTCATACCACAGACGGGTCATGTACAGCCCTCCCGCCGGGACTGTCGGGCCTGCGGCGGTGCGGTTGCCAGAGGCCAGAATTTCGCCGATCTCCTCCGGGCGTATCTTTCCCTCGGCGGCGTAGACCACCGTCCCCGCCATGGCCCGCGCCATGTTGTAAAGGAAACCGTTGGCGCAGACCCTGAGAGTGACAAGCTCCCCCTGCCGCTCCACATTGTAATAGTATACAGTGCGGACGGTGGATTTGACATCCGTGCCGACGCTTCTTACGGCGGCAAAATCGTGGGTTCCCACGAACTGGCTCGCCGCCGCCTGCATCACGTTCTCGTCTAAGTGCCGGGGGTAAAACCATGCACGGTTGACATAAAACGGATTCTTAAGCCGGGAATTGTAAATCTGATAGGTGTATTCCTTCCGGGCGCAGGAGCCGATGGCGTTGAAATTCTCATGAACCTCAAAGGCTTTTGTCACCACGATGTCGCAGGGAAGGTGGGTATTCAGCGCATAGGGCAGCCGCTCCACCGGGATGGTGGAGGACGTGCGGAAATTCGCCACGTACACCCGCGCATGAACACCCGCGTCCGTCCGGCCGCAGCCGGTCATATGCACCGGATGCCCAACCACCATGGCGGCGGCCTTCTCCATGGTCTCCGCTACGGTGGGCAGATTTTTCTGCACCTGCCAGCCGTGGTAATGGGTGCCGAGATAAGTCAAAAACAGGGCGATATTGCGCATATTTCCCTCACATACCAAACTTTTTCAGAATAATGACCGCCGCTGTCAGCAGCGCCGCCGCGCCGAACGCGGCAAAGTCGTTACGCTGATAATGCAGCTGCTTCATCTTGGTTCTCCCCTCGCCGCCCTGATAGCAGCGGCACTCCATGGCGGTGGCCAGCTCGTCCGCACGGCGGAACGCACTGATAAACAGCGGCACCAGAATGGGGATCAGCGCCTTTGCCCGCTCCATCAGCTTGCCGCTTTCAAAGTCCGCACCACGGGCTTTCTGGGCGGACATGATCTTATCCGTTTCCTCGATCAGCGTGGGGATGAACCGCAGGGCAATGCACATCATCATGGACAGCTCATGGACAGGCACCTTGATAACCTTCAGGGGGTTCATCAGACTTTCCAGCCCGTCCGTCAGGGAGATGGGCGAGGTGGTGTAGGTCAGCAGGAAGGTCGCAGTGACCAGCATCAGAATACGCACCAGCATAAAGGCCGCACGCTCCGCGCCGCCGGTGGTGATGGTAATGCCCCAGAAATCCACCAGCACCCTGCCGTCCTTGTTAAAAAACAGATTCAGCACGCCGGTGAAAACAAGGATCATCACCAGCGGCTTCATGCCCCGGACGATGGATTTTCCCGGAATGGCGGAAATTTTGATTACTGTCAGCAGGAACAGGAGCAGCACGCCGTAGGATACCCAGCCGGAGGCAACGAAAAGCGTCACCATGTATACGACCAGAACAATGAGCTTTGTTCTTGGGTCGAGGCGGTGAATGACGGAATTGCCCGGGAAATACTGGCCGAGGGTAATGTCTTTAAGCATGGCGGTTCCCCTCCTTGAGCCGCCTGATCTCCGCCGCGGCCTGCTCGATGGTGTAGACGTTCTTCACGTCCAGCCCCAGCTTTTTCAGCTCCAGGAAGACCTGGGTCACCTGGGGTATGTTCAGTCCCATTTGGGTCAGTTCCTCAGCGTGGGTAAAAACCTGCGCGGGGGGCGCGTCCATGGCAAGCTTGGAGCCGTTCATCACCAGCAGGCGATCCGTCAGCCGCGCCACGTCCTCCATGGAGTGGGAAACCATCATGATCGTGGCGTTCTTCGCCTTGCGGTAGGACTGAATATTGCCCAGAATTTCCGAGCGTCCCACGGGGTCAAGGCCAGCGGTGGGTTCGTCCAGAATGAGAACTTCCGGCTCCATGGCAATGACGCCCGCAATGGCGACCCGGCGCTTCTGGCCGCCGGAAAGGTCAAAGGGTGAAACCTCCAGCTGCTGCTCCGTAAGCCCCACGAACCCGGCGGCTTCCCGGACGCGGCGATCGACTTCCTCCGCTGACAGCCCCATGTTCTTGGGGCCGAAGGCAATGTCCTTGTACACGGTTTCCTCAAACAGCTGATACTCCGGGTACTGGAACACCAGCCCTACCCGGAACCGCGCCTGCCGGGTCAGCTTCTTGTCCGACCAGATGTCCTGCCCGTCCAGCAGCACCGTGCCGGAGGTGGGCTTCAGCAGCCCGTTCAGCTGCTGCATCAGGGTGGATTTTCCGGAGCCGGTGTGGCCGATGATGCCAATAAACTCTCCCCGCTCCACGGAAAAAGATATGTCATCCAGCGCCTTATGCTCAAAGGGCGTCCCGGCGCTGTAAATATAAGTGAGATTCTTCACTTCCAGAATGGGTTTCAAGAAAATACCTCCCAGCGGGTCAGGCCATCACCATATCGTAAAGTGCCTGCGCGCATTCTTTCGGGTCTAATTTATCCAGCGGAAGGTCAAAGCCCTCCTGATTCAGCTCCCAGCACAGCTCCACCGTCTCCGGTGCGGCAAGTCCGATGTCGTGCAGCAGCTCCACCTGGGAGAAGACCTCCTTCGGCGTGCCGTCCGCCGCGACCTTGCCCTTGTCCAGCACCACGACGCGCTGCGCTTTGGCCGCTTCGTCCATGTGGTGGGTGATCAGAACCACCGTGATGCCCTTCTCCCGGTTCAGCCGTCCGATGGTGTCGATCACCTCTCGGCGTCCTCTTGGGTCAAGCATGGCGGTGGGTTCGTCCAGAACGATGCACTTCGGCTCCATGGCGATCACGCCCGCAATGGCAATGCGCTGCTTCTGTCCGCCGGACAGCAAATGGGGCGCGTGGGTGCGGTACTCGTACATGTCCACCTGTTTCAGGGCGCTGTCCACTCTGCGGCGAATTTCCGGGCTGGCAATGCCCAGATTCTCAGGGCCGAAAGCAACGTCCTCCTCCACCACATTCGCCACGATCTGGTTGTCCGGGTTCTGGAATACCATGCCCACGTTCCGGCGGATGGTGATCAGCCGGTCTTCGTTGGCGGTATCGATGCCGCAGACGTAGACCTTTCCCCCGGAGGGAAGCAGAATGGCGTTGAAATGCTTGGCAAGGGTGGATTTTCCGCAGCCGTTGGTGCCGAGAACGGCCACAAAGCTGCCTTCTTCAATGGTCAGATTCAAATCCGCAAACACGGGAACACCGGGCGTGTCCTCCACGCCCGGGTACGTGTATGCCAGATGCTCTACAGAAATTATGTCGCTCAAATCAGGCATCCTCCTATTTGTTACGGCGTCCACCGTCCGGTGGCACCGCAGGGAAGAACCAGTCCGGACTGCTTCACCGGCAGTCCCAGCTCACCGGCAGCCGTTTTGCCGCCATGTGCCGCCCCGAACACCACGTCGGAAGCGTAAGCCACGGCAGAGGGCGCAAGCCCGGTGGTGTACGAATTGATGATGACGAACAGCGGGTCGTCGGACAGCAGCTTCACCGTCTCCTGTAAGAAGGGATAAAAGCTGGTCTCCATCTTCCAGATCTCACCGCTTGGCCCACGGCCATAGCTGGGCGGGTCCATGATAATGCCGTCATAGCGCCGTCCCCGGCGGATCTCCCGCTGGATAAATTTGCCGCAGTCGTCCACGATCCAGTGGATGGGCCGGTCGGCAAGGCCGGAAGCCACGGCGTTTTCCTTCGCCCATGCCACCATGCCCTTGGAGGCGTCCACATGGTACACCTCCGCTCCCCCGGCGGCG
>HF988098.1:45254-51367 GCA_000434635.1 Firmicutes bacterium CAG:110
CGGCCGCCGCCAGTGTCGCGCCGCCGGAATAGGCAAACAGATTCAGCACCCGGACAGGACGGCGGGCGGAAGCCGCCGCCACCTTCTCCCGGATGAAATCCCAGTTTGCCGCCTGTTCCGGGAAAACGCCCGTGTGCTTGAAATTCATGGGCTTGACGTTAAAGGTCAGGTAGTCCTTATAGTGAATCTGCCACCGCTCGGGAAGCTTGTTGTCCGTCCAGTGTCCGCCGCCGGTATTGGAGCGGACATAGCGGGCATCATAGCGCTTCCATTGGGGTACCGTCCGTGGCGTATCCCAGATCACCTGTGGGTCAGGGCGCACCAGAATGAACTTGCCCCACCGTTCCAGCCGCTCGCCGCCGCTGGTGTCCAGCACCTCATATTCCTTCCATTCATCGGAAATCCAGAGCATTGGGTCTCCTCCCTCTTTCTCCTTATCTCAGCCGACGAAGCCGTCCCAGCCGCCATGCCAGCCGCCGTCCGAGCTGTTGTCCGAGCTGTTGTCCCAGCCGCCGGTGGTGTCTTCCTCCGTACCGCCGGGCTGATACTCCTCCCAGGAGCTCTGGTTGTGCAGCGGACACATGATATAGGGGGCATCCACACCGTTGTTCAGATTGTTGTAGAACCCGTGCCACGAAGCGGGGTTACCGTCGGAATCAATGAGATATACATAGTAGTTGGCGGTGTAGATGTCGTTCAGCCCGAAGCCGTCCGCCGCCTTGATCTCGTCCACCTCGGCCTGCGTCAGCTTCACAAGAGACCGGGACTCAATCTGCGCGTCGCTGAACATATAGCAGTAGTCCGTCGCCACACCGCCGCCGGTGACGCAGTAGTCCACCTGAACGTGCTTGTCGCAGGTTCCCTCCGGCTCGTCGCCGTCGTAGACGTTCACATAAACCACGCGCTCCAGTCCGCGCACGTCGGCGCTGCATGCCGCGGTGGCTTTCTTGCCGGAATCCAGACACACGCCCACACTGTGGAAGGCGTTGCCGTTATACAGTCCCTCTCTGGGCAGGCCGTCGTGGATGGGCTGCATGACCGCCTTCCACAGCCGTGCCGCCGGGTTGGCGCTGCTGCCGGTGAGATAAATCTGCTCCGGGATGTCGTAGCCGCACCATACGGCTGCGGTGTAGTGGGTGGTATAGCCGCAGAACCACCGGTCGCGGTTGGAAGACGTGGTACCGGTCTTGCCCGCGATGTTCTGTCCCGCAAAGATGGCCGCACCGCCGGTGCCGTTGTTCGCCGCGTTGAACAGGCAGTAGTTCATATAATCCACAGTCTTCTGGCTGAGGATCTTCCGGGACTCCTGCTCATTGTCCACCACGACCCGGCCATTGCTGTCGTAGACCTTGGTGAACAGTCTCGGCTCCCGGTAAACGCCGTCGTTGGCGAAGGTCGCGTAGGCGGCAGACATTTCCCGCACGGTGGAACCAACCGTCAGCGCGCCCAGCGCCAAAGGCGCCAGACCCACGTCGGACAGGCTCTGCCCGTTGGGCAGAGGGTAATTGTCGGTCAGGGAGGCTTGTCCAAAGTTATATTTGGCGAAGCTGTAGCCGTAATCCGCACCGATGGTGTCCAGCGTCCGGGCAGAAACGGTGTTGACGGAGGAAACAATGCCCTGATAGACAGTCCTCGCGTACTGGTACTGCCGGTTATCGTTCTTCGGCCAGTTGTTGCCGTCGATATAGGTCATGGGCAGGTCTTTCATCACCGACGCCGGGGTGACCTCGCCGGACTCAAAGGCCGGGGCGTAAACGGAAATGGGCTTCTGGGAAGAACCGGTCTGGAGCTTCGCCTGCGTAGCCTTGTTGTAGGCAAGGAAAGTCGTCTTCTCCCCCACGCCGCCGGACAAAGCAACCACGTCGCCCGTCTCGTTGTTGATGACCACGATGGCGGACTGGAGCTGCTGCTCACTGCGGGTAGTGGGAATGTTGCTCAGGTCGGTATAAACCGCATCCACCTGCTTCTGCACGTCCATGTCCAAGGTGGTATAAATATGGTAGCCGCCCTTCTGGATGCGGTTGAGGTAGATGCTCTGGTCGTTAGTGCTTAAGTCATCCCAGACCTTGCCGTCCTGATCTGCCAGATAGCTGGCAAAGTCCACAATCACAGCGTCCACGAACCACGAATAAATGTGCTGGGAAGCGTCGGTGCTGACGGCCACCTGCTCGCCGCACTGGGGGCAGTAGCAGGTATCCCCCTCGCCGGTAAAGTGGCTGCGGGTGTTCTCGTAGCCGCAGTTGTCGCAGATCGTCCAGCGGTCGGCGTCGGCGATGCCCTCTTTGAACACCATTTCCTGCGCCACAGCCGCGTCGTATTCCTCCTGCGTCAGATAGCCCTGATCCAGCATCTCGCTCAGAACGTTCAGCTGACGGTAGCGGTTCCGTCCGGCACCGTCCCGCTCCTCGCCCTTGTACATATATACGCTCTCGGAATAGGGGTTGAACAGGGACGGGTTATTGGTGATACTGATGAGGCTGGCGCACTCGGCGGTGGTCAGGTTCCGCAGCTCCTTGCCGAAATATTCCGCCGCGGCACTCTTGACGCCGTAGCAGCCCCGCCCCAGATAAATCTCGTTGAGGTAATACTCCATGATAAGGTCTTTGTCGTATTCCCGCTCGAAAATCTGCGCCCGGAAAATCTCCATGACTTTTCGCTGGACGGTAACGCTCTTTTCACCCGTGTGGTTTTTGATGAACTGCTGGGTGATGGTGGAGCCGCCGAACTGCTCGTCGCCGCCGAAGAACATATTCAGGCAGGCTTTCATGGTGGTGATCCAGTCCACGCCCTGATGCTCATAGAACCGTTTATCCTCGATGGCCACGGCGGCGTGAATCAGGTCTTCGGGAATCTCGTCAATGGACGCCCACTGACGGTCGGTGGTGGTATAAATCTGCTGCAGCAGCTGGATATCGCCGTGGTTGTCCACATAATAAATGAAGGAGGTCTGTTCCAGATCGTAGTCGTCCAGAGACCAGTCGGCGGCCTCCGTCAGAATATCCTCCTGCAAATAATCTCCCAGCGTGCCGACAAAGACCGTACCGCAGATCAGCACGATCAAAAGCACCGTCGCCGCCGCGCCGACGGCAATTTTCAGCACGGAACCGGCCACGGAGAAGATCATATACAGCAGTTTCAGCGACCAGTGGGGATTCCACTCCTGCCGGAGCTTCTTGCGCCTCCTGGGCTTTTTTTCATTTGCCATAGGGTACCTCCAATAGAAGCAGGACGTGCCTGCCTGGTAAATCCATTATAACCAGTGTCATATTCGCATAACACTACTCGTATCATTATACCATACCGGATGAAAAAACGAAAGCCCCAATTTATAAATAAAGTTTTAATTGTGGGAAATACTAGCAGCAAAAGGAGGAATGCATGATATGCTGAAAAAACCGGCAAGCCTTATTTTGCTTCTGTACCTCACATTGGGGTGCTTCCGGGGGTATCTGGCGCTGTTCGACAAAGGCGCTTCCGAACCGAAGCAGATTTTCCCCTGTCAGGTGTCCTCCCTCCCCGACGCCGACCGGGAGGCTCTGGAAAAAGGCATTCCCGTCCGGTCGGAGGACGAACTGAATCAGTTTCTGGAAGATTTTCTGTCCTAAAATGCCGCCCTGTTTCTGTACAAAATGACCTCTTGATTTTGCGCGCGCCCTGCGGTAGAATATAGGCATCAAAAGCGGGGGGCGATTTCCTTGGCAGACCAATACGGTTCTGATTTCATCACCATCGTGGATGAGGAAGGCACCGAATACGAGCTGGAGGTACTCAGCACACTGGAGTACAACGGCAATACCTATATGGCAGTCATTCCCGCCGACGACGGTTCCGATTCGTTGGATCTGGAGGTCAGCATTTTCAAATCCATTGAGGAAGACGGAGAGCCGATCCTCTGCGCCATCGAGGACGAGGCGGAATTGCAGGCCGTTTACGACCTGATTATGGATTCTCTTTACTCGGAGGACGCGGAATAAGCGCGATATTCCTCCTGCTTGGTGCGTAGCGTGTCCTTTTGGACCCACATTTTCTTATTGGGACGTTAGACTTCCCGGCCTGTTTGCAGACCTCCCGCCCCCGCATCGACGGATGGTGGACGCTGGGAGCAGTAATGGTCGGGAGCGGCATCCCACCTGCCTTTTCGTGCAGGTCATAATTGGATGCGATACGGCTAAAGCGGGGTGCATGGGGAGCTTCGGCTCCCCGTGTTTTTTTGTGAGGGGAAACTCTGACCAGATCGCCTTTGGCTTAGCAACGTTTTTCTCACCCTTGGTTATCGCACCTGCGGGTCATATACGCGCCCTTGTAGGGCAGCCGGTGCAGATTTTCTGTAAATTTTTTTCTAATTCCGTCTTCTTCAGCAGATTGCCCCTTGAAACCGGCGGGAAAATAGATTATAATACTCTGGTCTGTGCGTAAAACCAATCGCGTTATGACCAAAAGGACAAATGAGAGGATTTGATTACATGAGCGCATCCAGCAAGAAGAAGCTTCGCAATGAGCAGCAGACCGCCAAAATGACGGAAAAACAGGTCGCTGAGCAGAAGGAAGCAAAGAAACTGACGCTTTACACCACCATTTTTGTCGTCGTTCTGGCTGTCATGGTGGTATTCGCGATCGCCATTGGCGTCACCAGAAGCATCACTAACAGCGGTGTCCACGAGCGGAACACCGTGGCACTGACCGTGGGCGATCACGAGATCAGCAATGCCGAGCTGAACTACTTCTATATGAGCGCCATCAACAGCTTTAACTCCAACTACGGCAGCTACGCCGCCATGCTTGGTCTGGACACCTCCAAGCCCCTGAACGAGCAGGTCATCAACAATGACACCGGCCTGACCTGGGCGGACGATTTCCTGAACACCGCCAAGGACAACGCCCGCAGCGCCTACGCCTTGGCAGACGCCGCTGAGGCCGCAGGCTTCACCCTGTCCGAAGACGACCTTGCCGATATCGACAGCACCATTAACAACATGAAGCTCTATGCCAACCTGTACGGCTATTCCAGCACCAAGGACTTCCTGAAAGCCCAGTACGGCAACGGCGCAACGGAGGAAAGCTACAGACAGTACGTTACCCTCAACGCCCTCGCCAGCGCCTACCGCAACAGCTATTCGTCTTCCCTGACCTATACCGACGCCGACCTGCGCGCCGCTGAGAGCGAGAACTACGAGAAGTATTCCTCCTTCACCTACAACACCTACTACCTCGCCGCCAGCAAGTTCCAGACGGATGAGGTTGACGCGGACAGCGATGAGGCCGTGAAGGCCGCCAAGGAAGCCGCTGATTCCCTGATCGGCGAGGATGTCGCCACTGTCGAGGACTTTGACGCCGCCATCGCCGCTCTGGATGTCAACCGGGACACCGAGGCTTCCAGCACCGCCTACACCGACCAGCAGTATTCCTCCGTCTCCACCACCATCAGAGACTGGGTCATCGACAGCGCCCGCAAGGAAGGCGACAAGACCGTCATCGCCAATACTTCCACCTCTACCGATGACGACGGCAAGGAAACCACGACCACGCAGGGCTACTATGCCGTGTTCTTCACCGGTTCCAACGACAACACCTTCCCGCTGGTGAACGTGCGCCACATTCTGATCAAGTTTGAGGGCGGCACCACCGATTCCACCACCGGCACCACCACCTACTCCGACGAGGAGAAGGAAGCTGCCAAGCAGAAGGCCGAGGAGATTCTGGACGAGTGGATGTCCGGCGACGCCACCGAGGATTCCTTCGCTGCTCTGGCCAACGAGAAGTCCGACGACGGCGACGGCACCACCGGCGGCCTGTACGAGAACGTCTACCCCGGCCAGATGGTGTCCAGCTTCAACGACTGGTGCTTCGACGAAAGCCGCCAGGCCGGCAACACCGGCATCATCGAGTCCCAGTACGGCTACCATGTCATGTACTTCGTTGGCAAGAGCGATACCACCTACCGCGACTACCAGATCGAAACCGAGCTGCGCAACACCGACACGCAGGAATGGTATGACGCCACGGTGGAGGCCATGCCCATGACCGACGGCGACACCAAGTATATCCGCAAGGATCTGGTCATCAGCGCCAGCTAAGCATTCCAAGTAAAAACCACTGCCCCGGCTTCGCTGATG
>HF988099.1:0-9960 GCA_000434635.1 Firmicutes bacterium CAG:110
CAGGGGACGGAACATGGCGCCGGGAAGCGCCGTTCCAGGGGTGCGGAAGTGGCCGTGGGAAAATCCCAGCGCCCCCAGAATGCCCGGGGCGGCTGCGGCATTGCCCAGCAACTCCATGCCGGTCAGGCTGTCACCGTCGTGCTCGGCGGCCAGCAGAAAATCCCCCCCGGCATAAAATGCGGCGTAGCTTTTGAGATAGGAAAGGTTTGCCCCCTCCTGAATCACGCCGTCCGGAGGCAGGTACTCCCGGCGAAGGCGGGCGAATTCCGCATCGGAAATCGGGCGCACGGCAACCGCTTCCCCGGCGTCGCAGGAAAATTCCGACACGGTGCAGCAGTCCCGATAGCCCATGCGGCCGTACATTTTCCGCAGACCAACGTCATGGGGCATCAACAGCGCCCCGTCATAGCCCCGTCCGGTCAGACAGGCAGCGGCATCCGCCATCAGGGCGCGGCAAAGCCCCCGGTTCCGGAAATCCGGGTGGGTCGCCACGGCGTAGAGATAGGCGAATTTCTGCCCCCGGAACTCTGCGTCAAACCAGTAAAGGGCGGCGGCGACGTTCCCGTTTTCCGCCGCGCACCGGCAGCGCCGGGGGCAGTAGCCGCTGGCAAAAAAGCCCGTAATAAACTCATCCGAATCCCCGAAGGACAGCTGCCAGAGCGCCCGCAGCTGAGGCTCCTGTACGCCGGTGGGGTAATCAATCTCCATGGAAATCCTCCGCCAGATACGCCCATGATTTCTCCACCATGTGGTGGGGATTGTAGGACAGCTTGGCCTTGCGAAGCCCCGCCAGACCCACATCGTCCTCCCGGTTCAGATAGCGTAGATTGGGATATTTCAGCCGCAGATACCGGGCGAATTCGCAGTTTACGGCGGCGTAAGCGCCGTCCACGTCCTCCCGCGCCTTTTCAAAATGGATGTCGAAGGTGTCCGACCACAGGCGGCTGCCCATGGTCACGGCGAGAATTTCCCCGTTTTCCACAAGCACGGCGCTCTCCATTTGCAGGCCCTCATAATGCCGGAACGCCCGGGACATGGCGATGCTTTCCATCATATAGTCCCCCGTGGGGTCGGCCTGCATCCGGGCGCGGTACCATTCGCCGACCATGCGCTGGGCAGCGGAGAAGTTGCCGTCGGTCAGATTTTGCAGTTCAAACTGGGAATGCTCTGCCCGGAAGCGGTTGACGTGGTTCCGTTTTTTCTGGAATTTCCGACCTTTCAGGTCGGCCAGATCGTCCACGGAATAAACGTAGTCATAGCTGTCCCGGTCGGCGCGGTAGAGAAATTTGTCGGGAAACCACCCCTGCAGCTCCGCCTGATCGGCCGCGGTCATGCTGACGATACGGCAGGGAATGCCCCGCTGTTTAGCGTCGAGAAGAATTTCCTCGATCACGGCGCGCCGATCCCCGTCGCCGATGGGGTAGGGGTAGACGCTCCGGCCATTGAAATGGGAAAAAAACGCCACGCAGCCGTGGGTAAACACCAGCTGCTGCCGCCCCCAGAGATAGAGGTTGGCGAAGGAATATTCGCATCCTCTGGGCGGACAGGAAAACAAAACGCGCTCATAGTCGTCCTTCTGGGACAGCTGGGGGCGCTGAAAATCGAGCATGGTCACACCTTCTTAATATTCTGATATCATATCACAGTCTTCCCCAAAAAACAAGGGCGGAACCGCGGACGGATTCCGTTTTTGAGAAAAAAGCGGTTTTGCTGGTTTTCAGCAGTTTTTTACCGAAATTTCCGCGGAAATCAGGCACGATTTCCGTGTTGACAAAACGGATGAGAAGATATATAATGCAAAGTAAGTAAAAGGCGGACTGTGCATCATGCAGTGCGTTACATTTTAACGCTGAAGGAGAAATCACAATGAGAAAGTTTGTATCCTTTGTTTTCGCGCTCATCCTGTGTCTGAGCATGGCAGTCACGGCTTCCGCCACGACCGTCAAGAGCAATCAGGGAGGCAACCCCGGCGGCAAGCCCAACGCGCCCCGTACCGGTTCCGTTGCGGTGGCAGTCCTGTCCGCCGCGGCCTGCACTGCGGGCGGTGTCGGCGCCATTGCCTACAAGAAGAGCAAAGAGTAATCAAAGTAGGGTCTATCTGAAAACCGGGAATATGACCAACAGCGAGGGATTTTTCGCCTGCTGAAGCCATTTTTCCGCAGGAATACTTTGTGTATTACAAGGGAAAATGGTGCACAGCAGGCGGAAAAGACCCGCTGTTTGGGCATGTTGACGGTTTTCAGATAGACCCTAATTGAAAAGGAACGGAATGGAGCGGTCTTGATCGCTCCATTCGTATTATAACGGACATGCAGAATAAGAAGAAGGTATACCTCATTATCAGCATCGTCAGCTTCTCCATCGTGCTGGCGGCGCTGGCCGCGATCGGCGGGCTGCTGCTTGCCTATAAGCGGCAGAGCGACAACTATGAGCAGCTGGCGGCAGCGGCCAGAACCGCTGCGCCTGCCGCACCCACCACCCCGGCGACAGAGGCTGTGGAGGAGACCCAGCCCGTCGAGACGGAGCCGCCCCTGCCCACCGTGGAAATTCCCATCAACTTTGACTACCTCAAAGGGGAAAACGAGGACATCATCGGCTGGATCGTGGTGGACGGCACGCTGATCGACTATCCCATCCTGTACGATACGACCTACAATTACTACTATCTGAACCACAACTACGAGGGAACCTCCACCGGCTACGGCTCCATTTTCGTTCTGGGGGAGAACGCCGGGGACTTTACGGACTTCAACACCGTGGTCTACGGCCATAACATGTTGGACGGGCGGATGTTTGCCCAGCTGCACCGGTTCCGGGATAAGAATTTCTTCGATTCCCACGGGCAGATCATCGTCTACACCCCGGAGCGGCAGCTGACCTATCAGGTCTTCGCGGCCTACCGCCGGGACAATCTGGACATCATCGCGAACACGGATTTTTCCACCAGAGAGCTGATCGACGAGTACATCGAGAGCGTCTACGCCCAAACCGATCTGGCGCAGTTCAATCCGGCGCTGGAGGTTACGTCCTCAGACAGGATCATCACCCTTTCCACCTGCATCGGAAACCCGGCGTACCGGTTCGTGGTACAGGGTGTGCTGGTGGATGAAGCGCAGGCCGTGTTTGCCGGCACTCCGGACGCGGACGGAGAATAACGGAACATGAAGAAAAAAGGAAAATTTCTGAAAGAAGAACCCCAAAAGAGCGAAAAGCCAAAAAAGAATGGGAATCCCATGAAAGTGACCGCCATTGTGCTCAGCTCGCTGGCGGCGGTACTGGTGCTTGCGGCTGTTGGTGTGGGGATTTTCGTGTGGTACTCCGGCAGTGTGCGGGGGGCGATGTTCGCCGCCCGGGGAAGCGTTTCGGACACCATTCCCCAGTCTGTGACTACCCCTGCCGATGTTTCGGAAACGCAGGCGCGTGTTGACGCGGACTGGATCGACGAACAGGGCAACGCCTATAATTACCGGGACGACGTGATCTCCATTCTGTTCATGGGCATTGACTACATGGGCGATGAAAAGAACTGGTTCTACGCCACGGAGTCCAACGGCGGCAACGCCGACGTGATTGGGCTGGTCATACTGGACACCAGAACCTTTGACTTTTCCATGCTGTACATTCCCCGGGACACCATGGCCGACGTGATCGCCATGGACGCAAACGGTCAGTATCTGGATACTGTTTACACCAACATTTCCACCGCCCACAGCTACGGCGACGGAAAAGACTTGAGCTGCCGCCTGACCACCGACGCAGTGTCGAGGCTTCTGTACGGCGCGCCGGTGAGCCGCTACGTAGCGCTGGACTATGACGCACTGTACACGCTGAACGACCTGATCGGCGGCCTGACCATCACCTTTGACGACGACTACACGGAGATCCATTCCACGTTTACCAAGGGCAGCACGGTCACGCTGAACCGGTGGTACATGGACAAGTTCATCACCTACCGCAGCGAGACCGACTTGGAGGGCGCATACAAGCGCGGTATGCGGAGCATGGCGGTGATGAAGGCGCTGTTCAACCAGTGCAAGGGGAAAATCGTCGCCGACCCCGCCGTGGCGCTGGAATACTACAACGGCCTGAAGGACTACATCACCACCGATCTGGACCTGACGGAGATTACGTATCTGGCGCGGAACATGGGGAAGATGTACTTCACCTCGGACACCATTGTGCGTCTCCCCGGCGAGACGGTAATGGGCGAGCGCTACGCGGAGTTCTACCCGGACGAAAGCTGGCTCCACGACTTCGTGGTGGAAAAGTTCTGCGTCCCGGCGGTATGATAGGAAACAAAGCTGCCCCGCCGAACAGGCGGGCCGCATTGGACAGTCAACAGGCACAGCAGGATAATCTGCTGTGCCTGTTCTTGTATCTGTTTTACGAAGTTCGTTAATTTGCCCCAGCTTTTCCTATTTCTTTTCCTGCCTGGACTTGCTTCCGTAGCCATAACCGTAGCCGTACCCATAGCCGTATCCATAACCATACCCGTATTCCTTGCTCCCGGAGAGACTCTTGCGGACGTTGTTCAGGGCGCAGCCGATGATGGGCAGGCGGCTGTCGCTGAGACGCTGGGCGCCGTCCAGAATCTGGTCGCGGGAGGCGTAATCCTGACGGATGACCATCAGTCCCGCTTCGGCGGCCTCCGCAGCTTCCGCGGCGTCGGTCAGCAGAGAGCAGGGAGGCGTGTCCAGGATCACGTAGTCGTATTTGTCACGGGCATATCGGATGAGCTTCGTCAGCCGCGCCTGCGTCGGCACGTCGAAATAGTCCGCTTTTCCATCGGCGTTTCCCACGATCACGAACAGACCTTCCACATCCGTGGCCTGTGCCAACGCCCCGGCGGCTTCCCCGGAACCGGTGAAATTCGTCAGGTTCCGCCCTTCATCCAGAGGATGGCTCTTGGAGGACAGGGTCTTCGCCACGGAGGGATTGCGGAAATCGCAGTCGATCAGCAGCACCCGCCGCCCCTTCTGGGCAAGGGATACCGCCAGATTCACGGAGACGGTGGTCTTGCCCTCGCCGGGGATGGCGCTGGAGACCAGCAGAATTTTCTGCCCGTTCTCCTGCATGGCCTTCTCCACCCGCAGACGGAGCAGACGGACGGATTCGGAGAAGCCGGACTCGCTTCTGTACCGGTGCAGCAGAGGATAAGGCCGCTTCCGGGATATCTTCACCGCGGGGATCTGCCCGAGACAGGGGGCGTTCAGGGTCTCGCGCAGCTCGTCCTCGTTGTGGACGGTGTTCTTCATCAGAACCAGAAACGCCAGAATCACGCACCAGACTGCCGCGCCCACGACTGCGCCGCAGGTGATATAGTACCGGTAATTGAACTCGGCGACGGGCGCGGTGGGCATACCGCTTTCATCCAGCAGCACCAGCACCGTGGAGCCGACTACGAACTCCGCTACCTCCGGGTAGCAGGCGATCACGGCGCTCATGACGTCATAGGCACGCTGGGGATCGGTGTCCCTGACCTTCAGCGTCAGGATGCTGGAATGCGCCGTGGCCGAGACGGACATGTCCGGCACCTCGTCGATGCCCAGCTCGTCCATGACCCGCCGCTGCAGCAGCCCGCTGGTGAGGATGGAGGGGAAGGTATCCGCCATGACCTGTGCCGTTTTTTCGTTGTAGCTGCTGACGCTGGCGTAAAGGGGGTTGGCCACCCGAACCGTAAAGGATGCGCTGGCCTCGTAGACGGGCCGGTAGGCTCTGCGCTGCACAAACGTCAGCCCGGCGGCGCAGATCAGGATCAGCGCCAGACCCAGCAGCCACATCCGCTTCGCCTGATGGAGAAAGTCGTCCAGCAGTACGAAGGTGTCCCGCCCCTGTTGTTCCGTTTTTTCGATTTCCATAGCAGCCTTCCTATTTCCTGGAGCCACTGGAACCGTAGTTGCCGTAGTGGCCGTAATGACTGTACTTGCTGTAGCCGCCGTAGCTCTGGCCGGTGGACAGCTGCGTTGCGTAGACGTTGTTGAGGACGCAGCCCAGCACCTTCGCTTTGTGACCGTCCAGAGAAGCGACGGCATTATTCAGGGCGGGCGCTGCCGCCGCATTCTGCCGAACCACCAACAGACTGGCATCCGCCAGATCGGCCATGCCCTCCGCGTCCGAAGCCGCGCTCATGGGGGGCAGGTCAAGCACGATGAAGTCGAAGCACTCCCGCGCCCAGTCCAGCAGCGCGTTCATCCGTGGGGAAATCAGCAGGTCGCCGGTGTTCTGCTCGCCGCGTTTGGCAAGCAGCATGTACATATCGCTGTTCTGATAGCGCAGGAAGCACTCGGACAGATTCTCCTTGCCCCCCAGAATGTCGTTAAGACCGTAGGTGAATTTGCTCTGCCCCAGCACCATGCCGCAGGCGGGCTTCCGCAGGTCGCAGTCGATCAGCAGCACACGCTTGCCCTTCTGCTCCATGGCCAGCGCCAGATTGACAGTCACGGTGGACTTGCCCTCGTTTTCCAGCAGACTCGTCACTATCAGCACCTTGCCGCCGTCCATGTGCTGCTCGACCCGGCGGCGCAGCTTGCGGATGCTCTCCACAAACCGGAAGCTGGTCACGGGGTTCGTGATCAGAATGCTGGTTTTCTTCCGCCGCAGCAGGGCAAAAACGGTTTTGTACTTCCGCTCGTGGGAGATCTCACCCAGATAGCTGCAGTCCAGCTTCTCCCGGGCTTCTGTACCGCTCCGCACCGCGTCCCGCAGATAGGACAAAATGGCAAGCAGGGCCGTGGCGGCCAGCGCCGCGATGACAGCGGCTTTTTTCATCTGGTGGAAGGCAAAGTTCTGGTTCGTGGGAGATGTGGGCACTGCCGGATATTGCAGCACCTCCAGCCCGATGTCATCTATCACCTGATAGGTCAGGGACTCGTGGTGCTCGATGATGGCCTGCGCGGCCAGAAAGGCCATCCGGGGATCGGAATCCGTTACGGTCATGGTGATGAGATTGGTGTTGGGGACGACCGCGGTGTCGATGGTTCCATCAAAGGAGGAAATGTCCGTCTCCTGCAGGATGGTCTTGCGCATGATGGAGCTGTTCAGCAGTTCGGTAAACAGTCCCGCAAGATTGCTGGTGGAGGACAGATTGGAATACACCGACGTGGAGCTGCCCCGGGTGGTCACCACGAAGGTGGTCGTCGTCCGGTAGACCGGCGCGTATGTCGCGTCCGTATAAATGTAGGTGCCGATACCCACGGCAAGCGCCGCCAGCACAACAACCAGCCACCGCTTGAGAACGTCCTGCACAAGGACGATGGGGTCGAAGGGCAGAAGCCGGGCGCTTTGCATATTTGATTTGCTTGTATTTTCCATTGGCTTACCCTTCCACCACAACGATCAATTTGGAATACCCCGTGTATTTCCGGTCAAAATCGGGATTTTTCTCGTCCCGGTCTGTGAATGTCACCCGGTATTCCACGGTGTAGACCCCGGGGTATCCGGTCTGCACCGTGCCCCGCGTCCGCATGGAGTAGTCCGTGGGAAGCCCGCCCGCCAGACTGTCCTGTTCCCCCAGCCATGTGAAGGATTTCAGATACTGTGCCGGGTAGAATTGGGCATCCTTCGGCAGGTAAACGAGATAGTCGGTCAGCTCCAGCGCGGCGTTGTAGATGCCGGAGGAGATCACCTCCACGGGGAAGGTCTCCGACACCGTATCGCCCAGAGAGTTGGTCACTTGGAACTGAACCATGTGGCTTCCCAGCGCCATGATGGAGCTGGTGCCCTTCGTTGTGGCTCTGACCCGGTGCTGGATGTCCCCGTCGATGGCGTCCACCGCGCCGACATTGCTCAGAACGTCAAAGCTGTGGTCAACGGTATAGACCAGCGGGGCGTTCAGCGTGAACCGGGGGCATTCGTAATCGGTATACCTGCCCTCCCGTTTGGCCTTTGCCACGTTCCCGGCGCTGTCGAAGGCCGCGTAGCTCACCGAAATGGAGCCGTCGCTGTCCGTCAGGTTGACGCGCTCCACCACGAGGGAAGCCGTCACGTCCCCGTCCACATTGTCCGAGGCGGTGACGCCTGCCAGCAGCGCGCTTTTGTCGTCCCGCACGGAGACCTCCAGCGGCTGTTCGTCTATATGGATCTGGGGGGCACGCGTGTCCGTGCGCAGCTGGTCAAGCTTCCGGTAGCCGAAGAATGCCGCCAGACACAGGACGATCAGCAGCAGTAAAAGCCAATTCCGTTTTTTCATAGTTTCCCGCCTTTTTTCATCAAAACCACTCCGGTTCGGCCAGAGTGATGGGTTCGTCTTTCAGAATTTTTCTGGGGTTGTCCAGCAGCAGCGCCCGGGCGCACCGGGGGGAGAATTCCTGCGCGAGGAGATCGCGTACATCCTCCATCCAAGGCGTCCGTACCCGGGGAGAGTGGGCGTCGCTGGCCACAGCGGCGGCGAAGCCCCGCTCCACCAGCGCGTAGGCCAGTGCCTGCGCGTGTCCGCCGAAGCGCCCCAGAAGGCTGCCCCGGTTCACCTGAAACAGACAGCCCAAGCGACACCACCGGTTGACGATCTCCGGGTCGTGCTGAAGATAAGTATAACGCTCGGGGTGTGCGACAAGGGGCCGAAACCCCGCCCGGCAGACGCTTCGCAGAATCAGAGTTTCCTCTTCGCCGCTGGACTGGAAGGCAAATTCGATCAGTGGATACCGGGAGCCGTTCAGGGTGAACAGCTTTCCCTCCCGCAGCAGCCGGGCGGTGTCCGGGGTGCCGAAAATTTCCATGCCGGGGTACAGCTTCAGGGGTACGCCGGTCTCCTCCAGCGCCTGACGCAGAAGCGACCATGTCCCGTAGACCTCCTCCGCCCGCTCGCCCATGCAGTGGGGCGTGGCGGCCATGGCACGCACGCCGCTGTTTACGGCCATACGCGCCATGGCGAGGGATTCCTCCAGACTTTGGGAGCCGTCGTCCAGTTCCGGCAGAATGTGGCAATGCAGGTCAATCATGGGCAGTCTCCGCTTTACAAAACGCGCCGGTCAGTGCCGAATAGGCCGCTGCGATCCCGGGGCGCAGGGGGATCACGCGGATCCAGACCTTCTCAAAGAAATCCCACCAGAAGCTGCCCGGCTGCAAAAGCTTTTCCTTGCGCCGCACGGCGGTCACCAGCGCCAGAACCTGATCGGGGCGGTGGGTCACCAGAATGCAGGTACGCAGAAGACCACTTTGGCGCAGATTGTCCAGAAGCCGCCGCTCCGTGGCCATGTCCAGACCGGAAGTAGCCTCGTCCAGCAGCAAAATCGGCGCTTTGCGCAGCAGCGCCCGGGCGATGGCCAGGCGCTGGGCCTGACCCTCGGAAATGCCCCGTCCTCCCGTGCCCAGACGGTGGTTGACCCCGTCGGGAAACTGGCTGACAAAGTCCCATGCGCAGGCGATCTTCAGCGCCTGTTCCAGCTCGCCGTCAGTGGCGTCGGGACTGACCAGCCGGAGATTTTCCGCAATGGTGCCGGGGAACACGCTGTTGCCCTGAGGAACGTAGGCGAATACGCCTCTGGTCCCGGCGGCGATGGGGTAGCGGTTTCCGCTGCCGCCCACCCGGGAGGAAACGCCCTGCAGAACAAGACTTCCCAACAGCATGACGGCCATAATGGCCACGGCGCGCCACAGCATATCCGCGCCGCAGCCCGTGACCGCGTCGATGAGATATTTGGAGGCCACGCTGGAAATAAGACCCATGACCGTGCCGGTCAGGCTCAGCAGCCCTACGGCGAGGATCTTTCCCTTATAGCGCCCGACCTGCGTCTGCAGCCACTGTAGTTCCCGTTTCAGCTGCTGCGGGTCGTCTCCTTGAAGCCGTTTTTTACCCTGCGAAAAAAAGCCATGTCCACGTCTCACAATTCATACGAAATATAAATCGAATATAAGCCATAAAAATCCTTTATAAGGATATCACATCCCTCTGGGGTTGTCAATCTGCGCCGCGCAAGCTTTGGGACGGAAAAAGTGGGGGTTTTGAGGCATAATGCCTCAAAA
>HF988099.1:9975-27590 GCA_000434635.1 Firmicutes bacterium CAG:110
TTTTGAGGCATAATGCCTCAAAACCCCGCGGATTTAGTCATCATAGGAGAACAGGTCTTCCACCGTCACGTGAAAAACCTTCGCAATGTCCATCGCCAATTTCAGCGATGGGTTATATTTCCCTCTTTCCAGGTTGACAATGGTCTCCCGCCGGACTCCGACCAGCTCGGCCAGGTCTGACTGTTTGAGATCCTGCATCTCCCGGTATTCTTTGATTCTGGTCGTCAGAGCCATACTCAAAGCCCCTTCTTGTCCATGACGCAGAAAATGATGGTGCGCACAACGGCAAGCAGAACCAGCATCCCCACCAGACAGTAGCCGATCACTTCCGTCGTAAGGGCGAACCGTCCGGCGGCGCAGAGGAAGCTGACGGCGATCAGTACGGCCACGCTGATTTTCAGGCAGATGGCGTCGCACCGTCTCAGGTTGGCCTCGGCCATTTCGTCGGGAGTCTCCTGCTTATACTTTTTGAGCCGGATGCCCCGGGAGATAAAATAGTAGAAGGTGAATGTGGCGACGACAATCTGAATGGTCGTGTAATAGCCCTTCCAGTCGTTTCGCGCCCACGTCCAGTAATAGACCGCAATCAGAACGGCGAATATGATTTTATCCGCCACCAGCTCCCGCAATGATACTTTTTTCATGATGATCCTCCTTTATTTTAAAAAGCGATATATTTCGCACATCTCATGTGATAAATATGTCACACAGGTCGCAGCCTGTCAATAGGAAAGTGAGAAATATTTAAGGCAGCACCGCACAATTCGGCAAGAAGTCTCAGGCAGGGTTTTTGTTCCAATTCAAAGTTCCGAAAATGGAGGAATACTGTATGTATTTCCCATTTTCGGAACTGCGGAAGTGGAGCAAAAAGACGGCTGAGACTCGCAGACGCAATTGTGCGGTGTTGCCTTAACATTTTTCAGCGGGCTGCCGCCAACGTCCCGAACTGTCTTGATTTTTTCCGCCCGATACGGTAGAATCTGATATAAGAGTCTGGAAGCGGGTGACGGATATGGAACCGGTAAGTATGTTATTTTTGCAGGCGCTCCGCGCCTCGCTGGAAGATAGAACCGTGGATTGGGAGACGGATATTGAGCGGGAGACATGGGACGCGCTGTTTGCCATGGCGTCCCACAGCGTGCTGCCGATGATCTACGCGGCGGTCGTCCGCTGCCCGGCCGCCCGGAAAGCGGGAAACGGCCTGCTGCGAACCGTCTTTCCCCCGGCGCGGCAGCTGGCGGGGGGCGCTACCCTTACCTGAAAGAAAAGCCGTATCTTCTGCCCCTTGCGTGGGTGAACCGCATCCTGAAATACGGGAAGGAGACCGCCGGAGGTTCCGCAGACAACAATGCCGCCCAGTCCATAAAGATCGGAAATGGGCGGGTGGCGCTGCTGAAGGAATACGGGATCATCGGCTCCGGCAGGGAATAAAATGAAAACCGCATCAAAAAAGCCTTGACTGTTTTTTCGTGGTCAAGGCTTTCTTTTTTGCTGTATTTTGGGGGAAATTTCCGCGGATTGGCGTATTTTCGGAAAATGAAGTAACACAAAAACACATTGTAAATTCAACTTGATATTGTGTTATAGCTTTATGCAATTTGTGAACACTATAATGTAACAAAATGAATGGAGGACTGCGTTTATGGAGAAATTCATCGTGACGCCGAAGGAAGACAAAACCGTCACAATGACGATACGTATAGACAGAGCTTTGCAGGAGGAATACAACCGCCTGGCGGCCAAGACGAACCGTTCCCGGAACGAGCTGATCGGCATGGCTCTGCAATATGCCCTTGACCATATGGAGCTGAAAAACTGCGGCGAGACCGGAAATCTGCAACCCCTGTGAGCAGACCGAAATTACGTGCAAAGAAACTGGGAGAGTGAAATTTATGCCGGAAGAAAGCAGGAAAAGCAAGTGGATATACGTCAGGTGGTTCACCATACGGTTCTTACTGGTCGTGTATGACATCATTGCGGTGAATGCCGCGTGTTATCTTGCGCTGCTGACCAGATTTTATGTGGCGAAGCAGTTCCACAGCGCCGCGGCGCAGTATATCGAAGCCTATACCAGCTACGCGCCCTATTACACCATTCTCTGTCTCGTGATCTTCTGCTGCTTCAACCTGTACAGCGGCATCTGGAAGTACGCGGGCTTCAACGACCTGAACCGCATCGTCGGGGCAAACGTGGTCTGCTTTATCGCCCACATCATCGGAACTCTCATCCTGCTCCGGGGAACGCCCCTTATAAGAATGCCCATTTCCTTCTACTGCCTCAGTGCGTTTACCCAGACGTGTCTCATCACCGCGAGCCGGTTTTCCTACCGGCTGCTCCTTATGGAAAAGGTCAGGGTGGCAAATAACGGGAAAGGTGCAACGATAAACGCAATGGTCATCGGCGCAGGCGGGACCGGCAAGATCGTGCTTCAGGAGCTGGAGCGGGAGAAAACCGTCCGTCCGGTGTGCGCCCTCAACTACAAGGAGATCGGCTTCGGCTCTCTGCTGGACGGCGTTCCCGTGGTCAACGGCGTGGAGAACCTGAAGGGCGCCATTGAAAAGTACCGGGTCAATTTCGTCATTATCGCCTCCGCGGTCATGCCGCAGGAGGTCAGGAACCGCATCAAGGCCATCTGCCGGGAAGCATCCGTTGAGGTGCAGGATTATTCCGGCTTCTTTCAGGGCTTCGGCGGCAGCGTGACGCTGAAAAATCTGGCGGAATGCGCCGACGGCAAGGTGGAGCTGGTGGTCAATGGAGAGCATCAGCAGTACGCGGACTGCGAGCAGGCGCTGGTAAATGCCGCCGGAAAATATGTGGTGAAATCCATTTCCGCCAGAGCGGATACGCTGGTGATCGAGCTGACCGACCATTCCGTGGTGCAGAACGATCTGAACGCGGACTGGGTCAAGGATCAGGAAAAGGAAACGGGAGAGGCCATCAGCTTTTTCTGATACTATTTCCTGATTAAAATCTTAATTTTAATCAGGAAGGCATCGCCTGACGGCGCTGCCGGTTTGTGATTTATAAGGAAAGAAATCACAAAACAAGTCTCATATGAACTCCGTGCCCTTCGGGCAATTAAATTGGAGCTCAGTATGACACGTCTGTCAAAGGCACAGAAAAGAGGAATAGAGATATGTATGTCAGGAGAAAAGACATAAAGCCCTTTGATAAGAAGGTATGGCTTGCTTCGCCGACGATGCATGGTGACGAGCTGAAATATATCACGGAAGCCTATGATTCCAACTGGATGTCCACGGTGGGCGCGAACATCAACGAGGTGGAGCATATCGCGGCGCAGAAGGCGGAAATGAAGTACGCGGTGGCGCTGTCCTCCTGCACGGCGGCGCTGCACCTGTGCGTCAGGGCCGCGGGGGAACGGCTCTACGGAAGACCTGCCATCGGCCATGGCGCAGTGGAGGGCAGGCGGGTGTTCTGCTCCGACATGACCTTCGCCGCCACGCTGAACCCGGTGGTCTATGAGGGTGGCATCCCCGTGTTCATCGACACCGAGCGGGACACATGGAACATGAACCCCCGGGCTTTAGAAAGAGCCTTTGAGATTTACCCGGAGGTGCAGCTGGTAGTGGCGGCGCACCTGTACGGGTTTCCCGGCAAGGCGGACGAGATCCGCGCTGTGTGCGACGCCCACGGCGCGCTGCTCATCGAGGATGCCGCCGAGTCCATGGGCGCTACATATAAAGGGAGACAGACGGGCAGCTTCGGCGACTACGCGGCGATTTCCTACAACGGCAACAAAATCATCACCGGCTCCAGTGGTGGCTGCCTGCTGACCAATGACTTGGAAGTGGCGAACAAGGCGCGGAAGTGGTCAAAACAGGCGCGGGAAAACACGCCATGGTATCAGCACGAGGAAGTCGGCTACAACTACCGCATGAGCAACGTGATCGCGGGCGTCGTCCGGGGTCAGTATCCGTATCTGGAAGAACACATCGCCCAGAAGAAAGCCATCTGGGAGCGCTACCGGGACTGTCTGCGGGGTCTCCCTGTTGAGATGAACCCCTTCGACCCGGAAACGTCCTGCCCCAACTACTGGCTGTCTGCGCTGGTAATTGACAGGAGCGCCATGTGCCGTCAGGTGCGCAGCGACAACGACGCGCTGTATCTCCCGGAGCAGGGAAAGAGCTGCCCTACGGAAATCCTGGAGGCCATCGCGGGAATCAACGCGGAAGGCCGTCCCATCTGGAAGCCCATGCACATGCAGCCCATGTACCGGATGAACGGCTTCATCACCCCCTCCGGCGAGGGCAGGGCAAAGGCCAACGCCTACATTGCCGGCGGCGTGGAGGACGTGGGTGCGGACATCTTTGAAAGAGGTCTGTGCCTGCCCAGCGACAACAAGATGACGAAGGAGCAGCAGGAGCAGATCATCCGGGTCATCCGGCGGTGCTTTGAATAGTTTGGAAAGGCGGCGTTTCATTGCGGAGATTCATCTTTAATCTGGTCAGCGTGCTGTTCAGCGCGGTGAAATTCGGGATCATGAAGCTGTTTCATTTCCATCATTTTTTCTATTCCGGCATTCAACGGTTTTCCCCTAACACGGAGGTCGTCATCGCGGAGGGCGGCACCATCCGTCTGGGCAGGCACGTCCGTGCCCACAGAAGATCGAAGCTGCTGGCCATGGACGGCGGTACGCTGGAGATCGGCAGCAATACGGCGCTTGGTAATGGCGTCAGCGTCAACTGCATGGAAAGCATCGTGATCGGCGAGGGCGTGCAGATCGGCCCGGATACAAAAATTTACGACCATGACCATGACTACCGCGTTCCCGGCGGCATCGGGGCGGGAAAATTCGTCACCGCGCCGGTGACGATCGGCGACAACAGCTGGATCGGCTGCAATGTGATCATCCTCCGGGGAACGAGCATCGGCAAAAACTGCATCGTCGGCGCGGGAAGCGTGCTGAAGGGTGCATATCCGGCGGGCAGCGTGATCGTGCAGAAGCGGCAGACCACTGTGACGGTGTATCCAACAGGAACGGAGAAGTAACGATGGAGCATAAACCTTACGGCCCCTACGAAACGTATTTCAAGCGGCCGCTGGATATCCTCTGCGCACTGGCCGCGCTGATCGTGTTCGGCTGGCTGTACATACTGGTGGCGGTTCTGGTGCGCATCAAGCTGGGCAGCCCGGTCATTTTCAAACAGCCCCGCCCCGGCAAAGATGAGAAGATTTTCGACCTCTACAAATTCCGCTCCATGACCGACGAGCGGGACGAAAACGGCGAGCTTCTGCCGGACGAGGTGCGGCTCACGGAATTCGGAAAAGTCCTTCGCGCGACCAGTCTGGACGAGCTTCCCGAAGCGTTCAATATTCTGAAGGGGGACATGTCGGTCATCGGCCCCCGGCCGCTGCTGGTCAAATATCTGCCCCGGTACAGCGAGCGTCAGCACCGGCGGCACGAAGTCCGCCCGGGGCTGTCCGGCTACGCGCAGGTTCACGGCAGAAACACGGTCAGCTGGCAGGACAAATTTGAAATGGACGTAAAGTACGTAGACCACATTACCTTCCTCGGAGACCTGAAGATCATCTGGGACAGCGTGATGGCGGCATTTGTAAGGCGTGACGGCATATCCTCGGAAACGTCTGTCACGATGGAGGAATTCATGGGAAACGGGATGGTGGCAAAGTGAAGCGGCTTGTGATCCTCGGCGCCAGCGGGCACGGCAGAGTCGCCGCGGATATCGCCGGAAAAAACGGCTACGACAGCATTGCGTTTCTGGACGACACGAAAAAAACGTGCGGACGCTATCCCGTGATGGGGGAAAGCGCCCGGTTTTCGGAATATGACTGCGATTTCTTCGTAGCCATCGGCAATCCGCAGGCTCGCAGGCGGATGCAGGAGATGCTGCTCACCGCCGGGAAACAGGTCACGACGCTGATCCACCCCTCCGCGGTCATCGGGGAGGACGTGACCCTCGGCACCGGCACATTGGTTGCGGCGGGGGCGGTCATCAACCCCGGCGCGGTCATCGGCGATGGGTGCATCATCAACACCTGCGCGTCCGTTGACCACGACTGCGTTCTGGAAGACTTTGTGCATATAGCCGTGGGCGCCCATGTGGCGGGGACAGTAAGCATCGGCGCGGGAACATGGATCGGCGCGGGCGCGACGGTGAGCAACAATCTTCAGATCTGCGGCGGCTGTATGATCGGCGCGGGCGCGGTGGTTATCAAAAGCATCACGGAAAGCGGGACATACGTAGGCGTTCCCGCGGAGAAAATCAAATGAGAATTCTGATCCTGACGAATTTCGACGTCGGCCTGTACCAGTTCCGAAGGGAGCTGATACAGGAGCTTCTGACGAAGAACGAGGTATATATATCCCTCCCCTACGGGGAACTGGTGGCGCCGCTGGTGGAGATGGGGTGCTTTTTTTTCGACACGCCCATGGAACGGCGGGGCATGAACCCGGTCAGGGACGCAAAGCTGTTTGCCGCCTACCGGCGCATATTCCGGGAGGTAAAGCCGGAAAAAGTGATCTGCTACACCATCAAGCCGAACATCTACGGCGGCTTTGCCGCGCGGCTGGCGGGGATCCCCTACGCCGTCAACATCACCGGACTGGGGACAGCCTTTGAAAGCGGCGGATTGCTGAAAAAAATGGTCACGGTGATGTACCGGCTCAGCTGTAAAAAGGCGAAGACGGTATTCTTTGAGAACGCAGAAAACCGGCAGATTTTCCTCAACGCGAAAATCGTGAAAGAGCGCCAGACCTGTCTTTTAAGCGGGGCAGGGGTCAATCTGGAGCGCTACGCCGTGGCGGACTACCCGGCGGGGGACGTTATAAAATTCCTGTTCATCGGCCGGATCATGCGGGAAAAGGGCGTTGACGAGCTGCTTTCGGCCATGAGACGGCTCACCGGCGAGGGCGTCCCCTGCACGCTGGACATGGTGGGCGGATACGAGGAAGATTACGGCGCGGTGGTGGAAGAAGCCGAGTCCGAAGGGTGGTTAACATACTGGGACTATCAGGAGGATGTCCGCCCGTTCATCGCCGCGTCCCACTGCTTTGTTCTGCCCTCGTGGCATGAGGGAATGGCGAATACCAACTTGGAATGCGCTGCTTCCGGCCGCCCGGTGATCACCAGCCGCATTCACGGCTGCATGGAAGCGGTGGAGGACGGCGTGACAGGCTTCCTGTGCGAAAGAAAGGACTCAGGCAGCCTTTACGCGGCAATGAAGCGGTTCTGCGCCCTGTCCATGGAGGAGAGAAGAGCCATGGGCTTAGCAGGCAGGAAACGTATGGAAGCCGTGTTTGACAAGAAAAGGGTCGTCGAAGAAACGATCAAACGACTATAATCTGCGCATGACAGGAGGTGCCGGAAAATGAAGGAGCAGCCGCTGGTCAGCGTTATCATTCCCGTTTACAACGTGGAGCGGTATCTGGCACAGTGCCTTGACAGTGTCAGCCATCAGGCTTACCAAAATCTGGAAATTATCTGCGTCAACGACGGCTCCCGTGACGGCAGTCCGGATATCCTGCGGCGGTACGCGGATGAGGATGCGCGGATACAGGTCATCGATAAGGCGAACGGCGGCGTATCCCGGGCGCGGAACGACGCGCTGGACTGCGCCTGCGGGGAATACATCATGTTCGTGGACTCGGACGACTGGGTCGAGCCGGACGCCTGCGAAAACGCGGTGAACACAATGCGCGAATATGACGCGGATATCGTGATGTGGTCGTATGTGAGCGAAACGGAGAACCGTTCCTCCCGGAAAGTCATCTTCCCGGAAACGACGGTTTTTGAAAAGGAAGAAGTCCGGGCAAAGCTGCACCGAAGATTTGTCGGGGCAATGGGAGAGGAGCTTTCCCACCCGGAGCTGGTGGATTCCCTCTGCCCGGTCTGGGGAAAGCTGTACAGGCGTTCCCTGATTCAGAAAAGCGGCGCCAGATTTGTCGATCTGGCGGAGATCGGAAGCTACGAGGACGGCTTTTTCAATCTGGAGGTTTTCGGAAAGGCCGACAGGGTGGTGTATCTGGCAGCGTACCTGTATCATTACCGCAGGGACGGGTCTTCCTCGGTCACGTCCGGGTACAATCCAAGGCTGTATGACCAGTGGCAGACGCTCTACGACCGGATGGAAGTCATCATCCGGTCAAACCAGCTGGGCAGCGAGTATGAAGCCGCGCTGAATAACAGGATCGCGCTGGGCATTCTGGGGCTTGGGCTGAACATTACGGTTTCCACTCAGTCGATGGGGAAAAAAGTGAAGGATATCCACAGGATCATCCGTCAGGAAAGGTATCGGAAGGCGTACAAAAACCTGCCCTTAAATTATTTCCCAATCCACTGGAAACTGTTTTACGGCTGCGCCAGACATGGATTTGCCTTTGGTGTGTACGCGCTGCTCACCGTGATCCAGAGGATTATTTCAAGGTAAAGGAACAAGAAAATGATTATTCATTTTTCGGTTTTGGCCGTGATTCTGGTCTGCGCCCTGATCTGGGAGCGGCCAATCCGGTATCACAAGCTGAATTCCATATATTACGGCGAACGCTACGATTACAAGTCGCCGCTGATGCCCTGGCTGATCGTGTTCGGCTACATCGCCTATCTGGCCGCCATGCGCTCCGGAATGAACGATACCTCCGGCTATATTCAGTCGTTTGAGCATATCCCCGGCACATGGGACGATGTTTCCAGAATCCTTGACGGGGACGGCAAGGACAAAGCGTTTGACATAACCGCCAACATCTTCAAGATGTACGTGAGCGACGATTACCACGGGTGGTTTGGCCTGTTTGCGGCGGTGGAGTCCTGCATTTTCATTCATGTGCTGCGCAGGGAGTCCGTCAGCTTTCTGGACAGCTGCTTTGTGCTGTTCGCTACCGCACTGTATTATAATTACTTTTCCATGATGCGGCAGTGGTTTGCCGTGGTGCTTCTGTTCGGCGGCGCAATATTCATCAAAGAGGGAAAAACGATCCCCTATATCCTTTTGTGTCTCTTTGCGGCGCAGTTCCACAACAGTGCGTATCTGTTCATCCCGGTCTATTTCATGGTAACAGGCAGGGCGTGGAGCCCCAAGCAGAACCTGATTATTATTGCGGCTGTGGTCGGCCTGTTTTTCCTGGAGCCGATTCTGGATGCCGTGGAAAGCTCTCTGGCAAATTCGACCTATGACTATGCGGTGGCGGCCATGAACAGCGATTCCGGTTCTTCCATCATCCGCCCTGTTATCGCGGCGGTGCCGGTGGTGATCGCGTATATCCACCGTGACCGGATTGATGCAGGCAATAAAATGATACACATCTGCATCAATATGTCGCTGCTAAACTTTCTGCTGAATCTTCTTGCGACGTTTACATGCGGACTGTACGTGATCCGTCTGGCAACGTATACCGCCGGCTACAGTCTGATCCTCTATCCCTACCTTCTGAATGTGACGGTCAGCAGTCGAAACAGGAGCGCCCTGAAAGTGGGATTTTACATTCTGTATTTTATTTTCTACTGCTATCAGATGTCCCATCAGGGTTCGTGGGGGTACAACAGCGACATCCTGGGAGTATTCTCCTGAGAGGAGAGGTAATGCATGACGACAGAGCCAGTCAGGGTTTTGAACCTGTTTACCATCATGAACCGCGGCGGCGCGGAGACCATGGTGATGAACTATTATCGGAATATTGATCGAAGCAAGGTGCAGTACGATTTCATGGTGCACCGTCAGGAGCGCGGCGCCTATGACGATGAGATCGAGGCGCTTGGCGGCAGGATCTACCGGATGCCGCCGATTCGCCCCTGGACTGCCGGGGAGTACCGGAAGACGGTGCGGGCGTTTTACGCAGAGCATCCCGAGTACCGGGTGATCCATTCCCACATGTCCGAGCTTGGCTATTACGATTTCCGGGAAGCGGAAAAGGCCGGTGTCCCGGTGCGCATCTGCCATGCCCATAACCGTCCATATGGAATCGACCTCAAATCCCCCGTCCGCTGGTATTACAAGGCCATGATGCGGCCGCATATTACGGATCTGTTCATGTGCGGCAAGGAATCCGGGGACTGGCTGTTCGGCAGGAAGAACGAAGCCCGCTTCATCCAGCTGAACAACGCCATCGACGCCCGTCAGTATGCCTACCGCCCGGAAATCCGGCAGAAAATGCGGCAGTCGCTGGGCATCGGGGAGGATCAGCTGGTCATCGGCCACGTGGGGCGCTTTTATCCGCAGAAGAACCATAAGTTTATCATTGATATTTTTCAGGCTGTCCGGACGAAAAATCCCGAGGCGGTTCTGCTGCTGGTGGGAAATGACGCCGGTGAGGGCGGAAAGGAAATCCACCAGAAGGCAGAGCAGCTGGGGCTGACCCCGTGGGTGAAATTTCTGGGAACCCGCGGTGACGTGGCGGAGCTGCTGCAGGCGATGGATGTGTTTCTGTTTCCGTCGCTGTTCGAGGGGCTTTCCGTCGCCAGCATCGAGGCGCAGGCCGCCGGATTGCCGGTGCTGATCTCCGACAGCGTCCCGATCGAGTGCAGGAAAACGGATCTGGTTCATGTCCTGCCCTTGAGCGCGCCGCCGGAAGAATGGGCAGACAGCGTTCTGGAGCTTGCCAAAATCCCACGCCGCAATACTTATGAGGAAATCAGGGGCGCAGGCTTTGACGTTGTGGAGAACGCCAAGTGGCTGCAGGCGTTTTATTTACAGGCAGCGCAGAGATAGGAGGGAGCTATGCCGATACTGACGATCTTTACGCCCGCCTACAACCGGGGACACACCCTTCCCCGTACATATGCTTCTCTCCGGCGGCAGGACTGCAAGGACTTCATATGGCTTGTGGTGGACGACGGTTCCACCGATAACACGGCGGAGCTTGTCAAAGTCTGGCAGGCAGAGGAGACGGAATTTGAGATACGCTATCTCTACAAGGAAAACGGCGGAATGCACACCGCCCACAACGCGGCCTACGCGAACATTGACACGGAGCTGAATGTCTGCATCGATTCAGACGACGCGCTGGCAGACGGCGCTGTCCGCTGCATTGTGGACCTGTGGGAGAAGACCGACCGCCGGAAATACGCCGGTATCATCGGCCTGGACGCCGATATGAACACCGGAAAGGTGATCGGGACGGGCTTTCCCGAAGATATGAAGGAGACCACTCTGGCCGGATTTTACGACGCGGGCGGAAGCGGCGACAAGAAGCTGGTGTATCGCACCGACATCATGAAAGAATTGCCGCCGTATCCGGTTTTTGAGGGAGAAAAATATGTTTCTCTGGGATGGAAATACCAGCTCTGCGACCAGAAGTACAAGCTGGTGACCACCAATACGGTGCTGTGCAATGTAGAATACCAGCCGGACGGCTCCTCCAGAAGCATGCTGCGGCAGTACCTGCGCAATCCCCAGGGCTTTGCGTTCATTCGCAAAGAGAATCTGAAGTACATCAAGGACTGGAAGCGGAATGTGATCGACGTGATCCACTACTGTTCCAGCAGCCAGATCAGCGGGAATCCCCACTATGTCCAGGAATCCCCCAGACCGTTTCTGACAGCGCTGTGCATCCCGGCGGGACGGCTGCTGACGGCGTATATCAGAAAGAAAGCACGAACGGAAGGGTAAAGAAAATGGCGGCAGAAAAGAAAATCGGTGTTGTGATCCCGGTCTATAACGCGAAGCGATATCTGCGGCAGTGTATCCAAAGCGTCCTGAACCAGACCTTTCAGGACTTCTGTCTGGTTCTGGTGGACGACGGTTCCAGTGACGGAAGCGGGAAAATCTGCGATACATACGCGGCGAAGGACTCGCGCGTTTGCGTGATACACCAGCCCAATCAGGGCGCGGTGCTGGCACGGGCTGCAGGCGTACTTTCGGAATATGCCCAGACGGCAAAGTATATCTGCCTGTGTGATGCGGACGATATGCTGGAACCAGACGCGCTTCGTGTCCTCTATGAGGAAGCCGGGAAGAATGATCTGGACTGCGTGTGTGCTGCCACAGTGAAAATATGGAAGGGCGTCAGATTCCGCAGCAAATTTCACGCCCCCTGCTTTGAGCAGCCCAAAGTATATTCCGGAGAGGATATTATCAACGATTTATATATCAGCTGCTTTGGTATCAGCAATTATCCCGTGTCACTGTATGCGAAGCTCTATCGCACGGAGCTGATCACACGGGTAATGGGTTATCCCCCTGTCGTATGGTTTATGGGAGACGATTTGAGCATAACACTTCGTCTGATGCCTGAAACGCGGCGGCTTGGCATTTTGCCGGAGGCAGTCTACAATTACCGCATCGGCGGAAACACGTCCCGGTATATGCCATACATGCTGGATGATTTCCTGCGCCTTTACCGTTTCAAAACGGAAATGCGGCAAAAACATCCCATGCCCCAGGATGCGGAGTATTTCATGGCAGTTGAACTGCTGAACGTTCTGATGACTTGGTTTGAGATGTACAAACGGCAGGGAAAGCACACTGAGATGGAACTGATAAAGGAAATCGGACGTGTGGCCACCCTGCCGGAAGTGCAGGATGCTTTGAGAGTGTTGCAGGATAGAAATAAAAAGCACCGGATTTCAGGATATCTGGAGCATGGAGAGTATGGCAAGATCGCGGAAATGGTGATGCAGAAGCTGAAAAAGGAAGCGCCCAGGCGGCTGCTCAGGCAGATTCTGTATTCGCTGTAAACGAACAGGAGCATATATGATACCCAGAAAAATTCACTACTGCTGGTTCGGCAGGGGAGAAAAACCCAAATTGGCACAGAAATGTATTGCCAGCTGGAAAAAATACTGCCCGGATTATGAAATCATCGAGTGGAACGAAGATAACTTCGACGTGAACCGCAATGCCTACACGCAGATGTGCTATAAGGAGAAAAAGTATGCGTTCCTGACGGACTATCTGCGGCTTCTGATCGTGGAGGAGCAAGGCGGCATTTATTTTGACACGGACGTGGAGGCGGTGCGTTCCTTTGATGAGCTGCTGGACAACCCGGCCTTTTTCGGCTTTGAGAATGACCGGTTCGTCAACACCGGCGAGGGCTTCGGCGCGGAACCCCATAACCCGGCGGTGCGGCAGATGCTGGCAGAATACGACCCGCTGCTGGACGGGCAGCATGGGACGATCGGCTGTCCCCGGCTCAATACGGATGCGCTGCTGAAGCTCGGGCTGGAGCTGAACGGCGAAAAGCAGAAGCTGAGCGGCGCCGTGGTATTCCCGGAGGATTATTTCAACCCCAGAAGCAGCGTCACCGGCGAACTGCGGAAAACGGAGAATACCCATTCGATCCACTGGTATTCGGCCAGCTGGATGCCATGGCACAAGCGGCTGCGGTCGGCGATCAGCAAACCGGTGCATTTTATCCTGGGGAGGGCAAAAGGACGTGGCAGATGATACAAAGCGGATGAATGTCCTGTATTCCAGCGACGATAACTATGCCCAACATATGGGCGTGTCGATCTACTCCCTGCTCAGGCACAACGCCGAGTTTGAAAACATCCAGCTGTACGTGATCGACAATGATATCTCGCCTGAGAACAGAGATAAACTTCGGGAAATGGTGAGCCGGTTTTCCAATGCTGAAATTATGTTTCTTCCTTTCCTTGAGTGGAAGGAAAAGCTCCGGCTGAACATGAGCTGGGACATTTCCATCAGCTCCTATGCCAGACTGTTCGTCGGAGAGATGCTGCCTGAAACCGTTGACAGGGTGCTGTATGCAGATTGTGATATGATCGTCTGCGAACCGCTCCGCGAGCTTTGGAACACGCCATTGGACGGCAAGGTGTTGGCGGCGGTGCAGGACGGCATCAGCGCGGACACCAAGGCGGCTGTTGGATTGCGGGCCGGAATGCGCTATTTCAACGCGGGACTGCTTCTGATCGATCTGGCGGAATGGCGCGCCCGGAAAATGGGGGAAAGGTGCATGTCCTTTATTGAAGGACACGGGGGCAATGTCGTCCACCACGATCAGGGCGTCCTCAACGGCGTGCTGATGGGAGATTATGTAAACTTACCCATAAAAGACAATCTCATGACCATCCATTACATGCTCAGCCGGGAAAAGCTGCTGAACTATTTTCACGAGGAAGCAGGCTTTTACCCTCAGGAGGAAATAGAGGCCGCGAAAAAGGCACCGGTGATCCTGCATTACACCCCCAGCTTCACCAGCAGACCGTGGTGCAGGGATTGCAGGCACCCGTTAAAGGCGCTGTACTGGGAAAATCTGGCGCAGACCCCGTGGAGGGGAGCCGCGCCGGAAAAATCGAAGGATAAGTGGTATGTAAAACTGATGAACTGGAGATATCGGAATCTCCCGTTCTGACAGGGGGGCAGGGAATGATAAGCGTTATTGTGCCGGTGTACAATGGTTCGGCGTACATCGAGCGGTGCATCAACTCCATTACCGGGAGCACGTTCCGGGATATTGAGATCATTGCCGTCGAAAACGGATCGACGGACAATACATGGGAGATACTGGAAGCGCTGGCGGCCGGAGATAGCCGGATAAAACCGATCTCCACGGAGATACGCGGGCTGTCCAACGCGCGGAATATCGGCATTGACCATGCGTCGGGGGACTGGATCGCTTTCGTTGACGCCGACGACTACATCAGCCCCTTGATGTATGAACGGCTGGCGGAAGCGGCGCGGACACACGGTGCAGATCTGGTGCTGTGCGATTTTGCGCAGGGGACGGAAGAACATTTCGACTTTACGGAGGCAAACCGCCCGGCAGAGGGCTGCAACGCGGCGGAGGAACTGACAAGGGACGATTACTTCCGGAAAACATACCTTCGGGCGCAGTACAAATACAGCGTGGCATGGAACAAGCTGTTTCGCCGGGAAACGATGGGGAACATTCGATTCAACCCGAGCCTGCACTACATTGAAGACAGAAACTTTGCGATTCAATTTGTCCTGAACAGTAAGAAGGTGGTTTCCATTTCCGAAACCCTGTACTACTACTATCGGAACGGGAATTCTATCTCCAATTCGGCAGGCCAGCGGCAGAGGGTCGGGCAGGTATACGATACGCTTGAGGATATCGATATTCTTGAGCGCTCCGGGGAGAAACTGCTTTACCGCGACTGCGCCTACGCGAATCTGCTGCAGCTGGCGGACTTCAGGCTGCGTCAGGCGAAAAAGTACCACATGGACGATGTGCAGCAGGAGCTTCGCCCAATCATCGCCAGAGCAAGGAAAGCTGTGATAAAGGGAGAACTGCCGCTTAAGGAAAAGCTCCGGTTTTTAGGGGAGCACTACTATTATGCGCTTCGGGGCTTACGAAAAAAGTGATTGGAACAGAGCATGAAGCAGAAAATCATCATACTGCATTTTAATATGGAGCTTGGCGGGGCGGAGAGCAGTCTGCTGGGACTGCTGGATACCATCGATTATGACCGTTATGACGTTGACTTGTTCCTGTATGCCCATGAGGGCGAACTGATGTCGATGCTCAACCCCAATGTCCGTCTGCTTCCCGAGATGAAGGCGTACCGGGCGCTGACGGAATCCATGAAACAGAATTTTGCGCAGGGCTGCATCCCGATTGGGATGGCGAGGGCCGCGGCGAAGGTCAGATGTGCCCTTTCCGGAGGCCCGATGCAGAGCGGACATAACTACAAGCAGTATTTCCACAAGCTGTGCATCCCCTATCTTCCGGATATTCCGGGAGACTACGACCTTGCGATCAGCTTCAACGACCCGCATTACATCGTCGGGAAAAAGGTCTCCGCGAAGGTCAGGATGTCATGGTTCCACACCGATGCTTCTCAGATGGTCTTCTGCGACGCCATCGAGAAGGAAATGTGGGGGATGTCCGACTACGTGGTGAACGTGTCGGATGCGTGCAAGCAGGCGTTTGACGCGAAGCACGGCTATCTGACGAACAAGTCCATTGTTGTGGAAAATATGCTGTCAAAGAACCTTGTGCAAAGCAGAAGCGCGGCATTTTCCGCCGAGCGGGAGATGCCGTCAGACGGCAGCATTCGCCTGCTGTCGATTGGCCGGTTCTGCGCTGCCAAGAATTTTGACAATGTGCCGGATATCTGCCGCCGGATATTGGCTTCGGGCTGCAATGTAAAGTGGTATCTCATCGGCTACGGCGGGGATGAAGCGCTGATCCGGCAGCGGATACAGGACGCCGGGATAGAGGAGCGGGTCATCATTCTGGGGAAAAAGGAAAACCCGTACCCCTACATCAAAGCCTGCGGCCTGTACGTCCAGCCCAGCCGGTATGAGGGAAAATCGGTGACCGTTCGGGAAGCCCAGATCCTGAACAAGCCCGTGGTGATCACCGGTTACGCCACCTCCGCCAGCCAGCTGGAGGACGGCGTGGACGGCGTGATCGTCCCCATGGACAACGAAGGCTGTGCGGCGGGGATCGCGGCAGTGCTTCGGGATGAGGCGCTGCGGCAAAAACTGACCGAAAACACGAAAATAAGAGACTATACAAACGCCGGGGAGATTGAGAAGATCTACAGGCTGCTGGAAAACGTATGAAGATCAAAACAATTACCTGCCATGACGTGTACAATGTGGGCGCGAGCTTGCAGGCCTACGCGCTGGTGACCTACCTGCGCAAGCTGGGGCATGACGCCCAGATCATTGACTATAAGCCGGACTATCTGAGCAATCATTATCCGCTTTGGGGGCTGGGGAATCCCGCATACGATAAGCCAATTCTCCGGGAGCTGTATAACCTTGCGAAACTGCCGGGGCGGCTTAAGGCCAGAAACGGGAAGCGGAAAGCGGAATACGACCGGTTTACCGCGGAGTTCCTGCCGCTGACCCCGCGCCGCTACACGTCCAATGACGACTTGAAGCAAAACCCGCCGGAAGCGGACGTCTACTTTGCGGGAAGCGACCAGATATGGAACTGCTTTTTCCCCAACGGAAAAGACCCGGCGTTCTATCTGGACTTTGCGCCTGCGGGCAGCGTCAGAGCGTCCTACGCGGCCAGCTTTGCCATGGACGACATTCCGGAGGAATGGAAGCCGGACGTGAAGCGGCGGCTGTCCGGGCTGGATCATATTTCGGTTCGGGAAAGCTCCGGGGTGGCAATCGTGGAGCGGCTGGGCATTCCGGGGGCCGTGCAGGTGATGGACCCGGTGTTCCTGCTGGACAGCGAAGCATGGGCTTCCATTGAGAAGCCCGTTCCCAATACGGAGCCGTATGTCCTGCTGTACGATTTTGACCGCAATCCGGAGATGGTTCGCTTCGCGCGGAGAATGGCGGAGGAAAACGGATGGAAGCTGTACTCGGTGCTTTCCTGCAAAGAATGCGACAGATGCTTCGAGCAGGATGGGCCGCTGACGTTCCTGAATCTGGTACACCATGCGCAGTTTGTGGTATCCAACTCCTTCCACGCCACCGCGTTTTCGCTGATTTTCCGGAAGCAGTTCGTGGTATTCAACCGGCAGGAGCATATCAATACAAGAATGCGGGACCTTCTTTACGGCCTTGGCCTGCGGGACTGCCTGACGGACAGCGCCGGCAGGGACTGCCCGCGGATCGACTACCCACAGATTTTGGAAAAGCTGGACGAGCAGGTGGGCGCATCCAAGGCGTACATTGAGAACGTCCTGTCATACTGAACTTCAATTAGGGTCTATCTGAACACCGTCAACATGCCCAAACAGCGGGTCTTT
>HF988100.1:0-276 GCA_000434635.1 Firmicutes bacterium CAG:110
GTGAATGCCGAACAGCAGACCGGGGCCGTAGAAAATCGCGATCAGCTGGAGCATCAGCGGCGTGCCGCGAATGACCCAGACGAACCCCTGTGTCAGCCGTTTCAGCGGGCGGAACCGGCTCATGGAGCCGAAGGCCACCACCAGTCCCAGCGGCAGGGAGAATGCCAGCGTCAAGAAAAAGATTTTTACGGTTTCCCAGAAGCCTCTGAGCAGCTCCATTGTCACCGGAAGGAACATAAATGGTTACCTCTCTCCAACAGGCGCCGGTGATGCCAC
>HF988100.1:294-1358 GCA_000434635.1 Firmicutes bacterium CAG:110
GGTGATGCCACCGGCGCCTGTTTTTTTACTTTAATTGGATTCTATCAGCCGACCAGCGTCAGGCTGTACTTATCGGCCAGTGCCTGAAGGGAACCGTCGGCGAGGCACTTTTCCATAAACTTGTTGAAGGCGTCGGTCAGGTCGGACTCCTTGCGGAAGCCTACGCCATACTCCTCAGAGCTAAGGCTGATGCCGGAAGCGAGGTCATCGTAGTTGGTGCCTTCACCGGTCATGGCGTTGGCCAGCGTGATGTCCACGACGCAGGCGTCGGCAGTACCGGCGGAAACCTCCATGACGGCCTTGGTCTGATCCTGCACCGCCACGTAATCGGTGATGCCCAGATCCTTGACCGCGTCCTCACCTGCGGAGCCGCTCTCCACGGCGAATGTCAGGTCTTTCAGGCTGTCGGTGCTTGTGTAATTGCCAACCACGTCGGCCTTCATGATGACCACCTGGGCGTTGACCACGTAGGGGTTGGAGCAGTTGGTGTTCAGGGTCACCTCGTCGGTGATGGTCATGCCGTTCCAGATGGCGTCGATGTTCTTGGAATCCAGCTCGAAGAACTTCTGACCCCAGTCGGCAATGACGAAGAACTCGCAGTCCACGCCCAGCTCCTTGGCGAACATCCGGGCAAACTCGGCGTCGAAGCCGGTCCACTCGCCGTTCTCGTCCTTGTAGTCCATCGGCTCATAGTCGGTAATGCCGACGATGAGCTTTCCGTTCTTCTTGACGTACTCCGTGTCGGATTTCGCGGATTTGCTGCCGCAGCCGGTCAGAAGCGCCAGCATCATGATCGTGGTCAAAACCCATGCAATGCTCTTTTTCATATTCTTTTCTTCCTTTCTGAATTGGCATCTGGTTGATGTCTGATGGCTGCATTATACTTCATCACGCTAAAGTTGTAAAGTGTTATTTTGCATTTTTTGGAACTTTTGGCGAAATGGACAGTCTGCACTGCACGTTTCCTTGTCTCCATTGGCAAAGCATAACAAAATCCACCCTGAGCTTTTGCCGGGTGATCGCAAAACAGTGAATGAAGCGTATCGGTACACCCCCTTGGCTCC
>HF988101.1:0-916 GCA_000434635.1 Firmicutes bacterium CAG:110
TGGGGAAAAAGATCCGCTGCTCAGCCGAAGACGATTTATTCAGAGCTTCCCTAAGTATTTTATGCATGACAAGGGCAAGAATGTGCATACTAAGCGCGGTGATGTTTATGAAAAACAGCAGAGAAATTCTGACCTCCGTCCTGAAAACCACCCAGATGGGGCAGATTGGCATCCGCAGTGTGCTGGACACCAGTATGCGCCCGGGTCTGCGGAAGGCACTGGAATCCCAGCTTCGGGAATATGATTCCATCGAAACCGAAGCCCATTCCATCGCCACCCAGCGGGGCTGGGACATGGACGAGCTTGACCCCTCCGTGCGGCTCTGGTCGAATCTCATGACCCGAATGAAGCTTAACGGCCGGAACACGGACTCCAAAATCGCCGACATGATGATTCAGGGCAACACCAAGGGCATGATAAAAGGTCTCAAAACCCTCCATCAGTTCGGCCAGCAGGATGAACAGATCAACACACTGAGCCAGAAGCTTCTGGACTGTGAGAACGCCAATATCCGCCAGATGCAGGGGTATCTGTGACAAAGAACCTGCTGCCCTCGATCAGACGGGCGGCAGGTTCCTTTTGCCGTCCTTGTATTTCCCGAGCGGATGTGCCATAATGTGAGAAACGGTATTATTTTTCAAAAATGTGTGACCTGGAAGAGAAAACTTCGTACTGTTAGGGTGAGGAACGAATTGAAAGGATGTGAACCTCATTGGAAGATAAGAAAATAATCGAATTGTTTTGGGCAAGAAATGAAGATGCCATTGCCGAGACGGATGCTACTTATGGCAGAAAGCTCCGTGCGCTGGCAAACAAGATTCTGAACAATCGGGAGGATGCAGAAGAAAGCGTGAGTGACACCTATATGAAAACTTGGGAAATCATTCCTCCCCAGCGCCCCAACTACTTCTATGCG
>HF988101.1:946-1066 GCA_000434635.1 Firmicutes bacterium CAG:110
TCGCCTCCATCTGCCGACATCTCTCTTTTCATAAGGTTGACTGGAAACAGGCAGCCAAACGAAATGCCGAGGTCGTAGCTTTGACAGACGAGATGGAGCTGTGTATCCCGGATACCAGCG
>HF988102.1 GCA_000434635.1 Firmicutes bacterium CAG:110
GGGATGGAGTCCACTTTTCCAAATGGACGGGCACGTTTGCGAATATAATAAAACAGACCGATTTCGCGGAATACAGCCCCCATTTCCAGCTCAAAAGTGCCCTCCGGCCCGTTTCTACTGCCGGTAGAGTAGGACATTCTACTGCGGGGAGGAAAGATACGGCTGTTTTCTTCCTGGGGGGCGTGGCTTTTGACCGGAAAAATATGATACAATCAGAACAAGATTCGGATGATACCGTTTCCCCTATTATTTTCAGGAGTGTGAACCTCATGCCTAACTACAATATTGTGACCGATTCCTGCTGCGACCTGCGGCCGGAAACGTATGAGCAGCTGAATCTGACCGTCGTTCCTCTGAGCATGGAATTCCGGGGGCAGGTGCGCGAGGATAAAAGCGACGACAGCATTAAGGAAGTTTACGCGGCTCTGCGCGCCGGAGAGAGTGCTCAGACCGCCGCAGTCAACCCGGACCGCTGGCTGAACGCCATGGAGCCTCATCTGGCAGAGGGAAGGGATGTATTGGTGATGGCCTTTTCTTCCGGCCTGTCCACTACCTACCAGTCTGCCGTCATCGCGGCGGAGGAGCTGCGGGAAAAGTATCCGGAGCGGACGATATATGTAGTTGACACTCTCTGCGCGTCCCGTGGTGAGGGACTGCTGGTGTGGTACGCTTGCAAAAAGCGGGATGAGGGCATGACGCTGGACGAGCTGCACAAATGGGTGGAGGACACGAAGCTCCATCTGTGCCACTGGTTCACCGTGGACGACCTGATGTATCTGAAACGCGGCGGTCGTATCAGCGCTGCCACCGCCCTTGTGGGCACCATGCTGAAGGTAAAGCCTGTGCTTCACGTGGACAATGAGGGACATCTGATCAACATGTTCAAGGTGCGCGGCCGCAAGGCATCTCTGGAGGCCATTGCAAATAAGCTGGGCGAGCTGGGCGGCAATTACGACAACAGCACGGTATTCATCTGCCACGGCGACTGCATCGAGGATGCAAAATATGTGGAGAACATTCTGAAGACGAAGTACGGCGTCAAGGAAGTGCTGATCAACTACACCGGCGCTGTCATCGGCTCCCACTCCGGCCCCGGCACCATGGCAGTATTTTTCCTGGGCGATCACCGGTAACGGAAAATCATTTCATACTGCATCCGCCCCGGCTTCCCATCGTGTAGCCGGGGCGGTTTTCGTGATTTGGGAAATCGGAACTTCCAACAAAAACCAGCCGGAGAAAACGTCGATTTTTCAGGAAATTCCCGTGGAAAATTCATATTGACTTTGCACAAAAATCGATATAGAATACTGTGCAAAAAGCAAAAAATGAGGTGACATACTTGGCAGATATGCATACGAAGGACCTGACCACCGGGTCGCCGATGAAGCTGATACTTTCCTTTATGCTGCCGCTGGTTTTCGGACTGTTGTTTCAGCAGGTTTACAGTATGGTGGATACCATCGTAGTGGGTAAATTTCTGGGTGTGGACGCGCTGGCGGGGGTCGGCTCTACCGGTTCTATTACGTTTCTGGTGCTGGGACTGTGCAACGGCGTGTGCGCCGGGTTTGCCATTCCCGTGGCGCAGAAATTCGGACAGCGGGATTTTGACGGGCTGCGCCGGTTCGTCGGCAATATGATCTGGCTCAGTTGCGTCATCGCCGCGGCGGTGACGCTGGTCACGACGCTGCTGTGCCGCCAGATTCTCCTTTGGATGGACACCCCTGCGGATACGTTTTCCTATGCTTACGACTATATTTTCGTGATTTTTCTGGGCATCCCCGCGACCATGCTGTACAATCTCCTGTCGGGTATTCTCCGGTCGCTGGGAGATTCCAAAACGCCGCTGGTGTTCCTGATTATGTGCAGCCTGCTGAACGTGGCGCTGGACATCGTGTTTATTCTGACGCTGAATATGGGCGTCGCGGGCGCAGGCTGGGCGACGCTGCTGAGTCAGCTGATCTCCGGCGTGCTGTGCCTGTATTTCATCGTGAAGAAGTTTCCGATTCTCCATCTGAAGCAGGACGATCTGCGGCTGCGGAAAATCTATGTCCGGAAGCTGCTGAATATGGGCTTGCCCATGGGCTTGCAGTATTCCATCACCGCCGTCGGCAGCATTCTGCTGCAAACGGCGGTCAACGGTCTGGGCGCGACCGCCATGGCGGCCATTGCGGCGGGCAGCCGGGTGAGCATGCTCCTTGTCTGCCCCTTTGACGCCATGGGAACCACCGCCGCTACCTTCGCCGGACAGAATCTGGGCGCGGGGAAGCTGGATCGGATTCACCAGGGGGTCAAGGACTGCACGGTACTGGGCATTATCATCTCCGCTGCGATTTTTGTGATCACCTGGTTTGGCGGCAGTGCCATGACCACACTGTTCCTGGATACGGCGGACGGGGCGAGCGTCGACATGGTGGTGCCGATGGGACAGCAGTTCCTGATCATTAATGCGGCGTTTGCCATTCCGCTGCTGTTCGTCAATCTGCTCCGCTTCACCATTCAGGGGTTGGGCTACTCGGAGTTTGCGGTGTTCGCCGGAGTGTTCGAGATGGTTGCCAGAGGTGCCTTCGGGCTTTGTCTGGTGCCGGTGCTGGGGTATACGGCGGCGTGCTTCGCCAGCCCCGCGGCATGGGTGATGGCTGATCTGTTTCTGTTCCCCGCTTATTTCCACTGCATGAAGAAGCAGGGGTATTCCTTCAAACCGACGAAGGCCAGTGCAGCGACAGAATAAAATATCAAAAAATGATGGCAGGTCTCCGGCGGGAGACCTGCNNNNCAGGTCTCCGGCGGGAGACCTGCCATTTTATGTTTTCACTGCTCTTGAAGCTGGTCGATTTCCTTAGCGATGGTGCAGTTGCTCTGGTAGACGCAGCTGCCGTAGCAGCAGTCCGTCTCGGTGACTGCACCGTCCTCCAGAACGACTTCCACCATGCGGCTGCCGTCCAGCTGACGGCAGTAGCCGGATACAAATTTCTCTGTCTCCACGTTATCCCTCCACGATGCAGAAGCCCTTGGGCGCCAGCGTCAGCCAGTCCGGGGCTACGGTTTGCAGGTTGTGACCCATGAGAATTTTCCCGGCGGGGATGTCCCAGGGGTCGCCGCAGCGGTTGCAGTAGATTTTCAGCACGCTGCCGCCATAGCGCCGGGTGAAGCCAATCCGGCGATCTTCCGCCTGAAAGAACTGAATGTCCCCCAGACGCAGCGCGTCATAGGCTTTCCGCAGCTGCCCCAGACGGCGGAAATGGGCCAGAAGCTCCGGGTCCTCCCGCCCCCATGGGTAGGTGCGGCGGTTGAAGGGGTCGCGGTAGCCCTCCATCCCGGCTTCGTCGGCGTAGTACAGGCTGGGGCTGCCCGGCAGGGTGTATTGCAGGAAGGAGGCCATCTGCAGCCGCTCCACGGCCACCGGCAGCAGGTTCCGGGACAGATGGCGCTTGGCCTTTTCTTCCCGGGAACCGTCAAAATCGTCCACCAGCGCGGTGAGAATGCGGGGGGTGTCGTGGGTGCCCAGCAGATTCATGTTGCAGGCCGCCACTTGGGGCGGGTAGTTTTCCATAATGGACATCACGGTTTCCTTAAAGCCCCGGCCGCCGTCCAGATTCTTGACGAAGTTCACAATGGCCGTGCGGAAGGGGTAATTCATCACGCTGTCCAGTTCGCCGCCGGTAAAGTAAGTGCGGCGCTTGCCGTAGGCGCATTTGTTGGACGCGTCCTCCCACACCTCGCCCAGAAGCAGGGCGTCGGGATTCAGTTCCTTGATGCGGTTGCGGAGAAGCTTGATGAATTCGTCAGGCAACTCGTCCGCCACATCCAGCCGGTAGCCATCCGCCCCCAGCCGCAGCCAATGGGCGAGGACGCTATCTTCGTCCGTGATGATGTAGCGGACGAAAGCGGGGTCCATTTTGTTCACCGTGGGCAGAGTGTCAAAGTCCCACCAGGAATGATAGACGTTCGGCCAGTTGTAGAAGGTGTACCAGCTGTAGTAGGGGGATTCCTTGGAATTGTACGCGCCCACAGATGGGAACGCGCCCTCTCGGTTGAAATACAGGCTGTTGGAGCCGGTGTGGGAATACACGCCGTCCAGAATGACCCGGATGCCCCGAGCGTGGGCCGCATCGCAGAGGGCGGCAAAATCCGCCTCGGTGCCGAGAAGGGGGTCGGGGGTCTTGTAGTCGCCGGTGTCGTAGCGGTGGCTGGAAAAGCTCTTGGAAATGGGGTTCAGGTAGAGAATGGTAACGCCGAGACCGGCAATATAGTCCATTTTCTCAGTGATGCCCCGGAAATTGCCGCCGAAAAAGTCGTTGTTCAGCACCTGCCCATCGGGGGTGGGCTTCCAGTCCACTTCGTCGTACCAGTTTTTGTGGATGGTGTAGGGTTTCAGCTTCCCGGTCACATCGGCCCTTCCGCTGGCGTAAAAACGGTCGGGGAAAACCTGATAGATGGTTGCGCCCTTCGCCCAGTCCGGGGTGGTGAAGTCGGCGGGGATGCAGCTCAGCTGCCAGAGATCCCCGGCTTCCATGTTGGTGTCGTCCCCCTGCTTGAACAGGCGGAAGCTGCCGCCCTGTGTATCGATGACGAAATAGTAGAAAAACAGGCCGGGGCAGGGGATGGAAAACTGCCCCTCAAAAACGTCATACGCGCCCTTTTTCATCTGGAATGCCAGAACGGCGTTCTGCGCCCATGAGCCGTCCTCATGATTAAAGACGCAGGTGACCTTCGTCGTCAGGACGGAGGTGGGAATATGGATATGCAGGGTGCAGACCTGCCCCGGCGTCAGGGTGCCGAAGGGGGTCTTGAACTGGGGCTGCTTGCTGTCGTAAAGGATTCTCATGGCGGTCTCCTCATGATAAACTCGTTCTGTCCATTATAAACCATTTTTCCGGAAAAGGGAAGCGTGGGAGAAAGATATTTTGGGAAAGCGCTTGAGAAACCCATGCCTTTTTGGATGAAGGATGGACTTTCCCGGTTTTTCTGGTATACTGTACTGGACGGGAAGATAGGAGAATGAATGATGATAAGAAAATTGCAAAATGCAGATATGGACAGGGTAGCCGGTATATGGCTGGACGCCAATCTGAGGGCGCACTGCTTTATTTCCCCACAGTATTGGAAAAGCAATTTTGACCCGGTAAAAGAAATGCTGCCCCGGGCAGAAGTCTATGTTTACGAAAATGACCGGGAAATATGGGGCTTTATAGGGCTGAACGGGGAATATATCGAAGGCATTTTTGTTTCCGGTGAAATGCAGTCGCGGGGCATAGGGAAGCGCCTGCTGGACTTTGTAAAGACGAAAAAGACGGAATTGCGCCTGAATGTGTACCAGAAGAACATGCGGGCGATTCGTTTTTACCAAAGGGAGGGCTTCAAAATTCTGCGGGAAGGAATGGATGAAGCAACCGGCGAAAAGGATTATGAAATGACATGGCGGCAGGAATAAAACGCTGTTTGGAGAAAACACGAAAAATGCACCGTATGGCTGCGGCCATACGGTGCATTTGCTGCATTTTGGAGTATTTTACCAGCTCAGCATATTCCGGAACTGCTCCATGTACCGTCCGGCGGGGACGTCCCAGCTGAAATCTTTTTCCATGTCCCGCTTCTGCAGGGCGCGGAAGGCTTCCCGGTTGTGATTGTACAGGCCGAGGCAGCGCTTCAGCGAAGCGAAGAAGTCGTCGGCGTTGTAGCTCTGGAAGGTGAAGCCCAGACCGCCCTCGCCGTTCTCGTCGGCAGGAGGAACGGTGTCCTTCAGGCCGCCGGTGGCGTGAACCACGGGTACGGTGCCGTAGCGCATGGCGTTCATCTGACTCAGGCCGCATGGCTCGGACTTGGAGGGCATCAGGTAAATGTCGCCGCCAGCGTAAATCCGGGCGGCAAGCCCCAGATTGAAGGTGATCTGGGCGGAAACCTGATCGGGGAACTGATTCGACAGATCTCTGAAGAAGCTCTCGTATTGAGCTTCGCCGGTGCCAAGGATCAGCAGCTGGGCGTCTTCCTCCCACATGAGCCGCCGGGCAATGTAGCACAGCAGGTCAAGACCCTTGTGACTGGCCAGCCGGGTGACCATGACCATCAGCGGCACGTCAGGCTTGACGGGCAGACCCACTTCTTTTTGCAGGGCGGCCTTCACGGCGGCCTTGCCCTCTACAAAGGTCTCGGCATTGTAGTGAGCGGGAAGGGCGGGGTCGGTCTCCGGGTTGAAGGTGTTCACGTCGATGCCGTTGGTGATGCCGGTGAGCTTCCATGCGTTGCCCGCAAGGACGCTGTCCAGACCGTGGGCATAGTAGGGATACATCAGCTCCCGGGCATAGGTCTCGGACACGGTGGTCACAAGGTCAGCAGTCTCGATGGCGCCCTTCATCACGTTGACGGAGTTGCTCATGTCCAGGGTGGAGCGGTACTCCCAGGGAAGCCCCAGCACATCGTCAAAGAACCCGGCGTTTGCCCAGCCCTGATATTCGATGTTGTGGATGGTGTACATGCAGCGGGTCTTATAGAAGGTGCCGTGGTACATGGCCTTGAGATAAATGGGAATGCAGGCGGTCTGCCAGTCGTTGCACTGGATGATTTCGGGGATGAAGTTCAGGGCGATCATGGCGTCCAGACAGCCCCGGGAGAAGAAGGCGAAGCGCTCGCCGTCGTCCATGTCCCCGTAAATCGCGCCGGTTCGGGCACCGAAGTAATAATCATTGTCCAGGAAATAGACCTGCACGCCGTCATTTCGGTTGGTCAGCTTCATGATGCCGCAGTATTGCTGCCGCCAGCCCAGCTGCACCCGGATCTCGGCTACCCGCTCCACCATATAGGCGGCGTTGGTTTTGATTTTGTGGTAGTAGGGCAGAAACAGAACGACCTCGTTGCCCGCAATGCGGGCCAGGGCGGAGGGCAGAGCCTCCATTACGTCGCCCAGTCCGCCGGACTTGGCATAGGGTGCGCCCTCAGAGGCGCAGATGGCAATTTTCATACGGTTTCCCCCCTCTTGACGATGACAGGACTCTTCTTTGTCCCAATGAGCTTTGCCCCTGGGGTGACGGTGACGTCCTTGTCCAGAATGACGTATTTCAGTTCCGCGCCCTCGCCCACCACGGAGTCGTTCATGATGACGCAGTTTTCCACGTCCGCGCCCGGGGCGATGGTGACCTGCCGGAACAGAATGCTTTCCTTGACGTTGCCCTCCAGCATACAGCCGTCGGCCGCCAGACATTTGGCGATCTGGCATTCCTCGCCGTAGTAGGTGGGGACACGGTCACGAACCTTGGTGTAGATGGGATGATTGCCGCCAAACATGTCGTGGCGGATGTCCCGGTCGATGAGCGCCATGGAGTTTTTGAAATATTCCTCCACGGACTCGTTGTACAGGGCGGCACCGTCGAACTGGTAGACATTGACGGAGACCTTGCCCCGCTGCCAGCCGCCCAGAACGAGGTCACGATCCATGTGGAACTTGTCCCGGGCGATCATTTCCTTGGTCTGCTGGATGAGCCACTTCTTGCCCACCACGAAGATGTCCATGGAAGCGACATAATCGGCGGGGGCGGCAAAGTCCACCAGCATGTCGGTCACGTTGCCTTTCCCGTCCAGCTTCATGGCCAGATCAATCATCTTTTCCCCGTTGCAGATACCGGCCTTGGTGACTACGGTGATGTTCCGGCCGCTCTTTACGTGGGCGGCGATGACCTTGGTCAGGTCGATGTTGGAGAGAATGGCGGAGTCGGTCATGATGACCAGCTCGTCATCAGAGCCGTAGGCGAGGAAGTCCATGGCGCTGGCGAGAGACTCCAGCTTGCCCCGGTAGCGGTGGACTTCGGACTGGGCGTAGGGGGTCAGGAATTCCAGACCGCCCTCCTCCAGCTCCAGCCCCCACTCCTCACCGTCGCCGATGTGGTTCATCAGGGACTGGTAGTTGTGACGGGAGATGATGCCGATGTGGCGGACACCGGCGCAGGCCAGATTGGACAGCGCCCAGTCTACCTGACGGTAGCGGCCGCCGAAGGGCAGGGAGGCCATGGTGCGCTTGGTGGTCAGCTCACCAAGGCTTGCGTCGTTGGTAAATACAATACCGGTTACGTTCATTGCATTTTTCCTCCTGTTACAGCATGTCACCGGGCTTCAGCACGGTGTTGGCTTCGACGACAGCGCCCTTGGACGTGACGCTGATCTTCTTCTTTTCCCCGTCGGCGTAAGCGCCGCCCACGATGGCGTTCTTGCAGACCTTGGAGTCCTCGCCCAGAATGGCGTGGCGGACGATGGCGCCGGACTCGATGACCACGCCGGGCATGACGACGCTGTCCTCTACCAGCGCGCCCTCACCGACGGTGCAGCCGATGGAGATGATGCTGTGGTGGACGGTGCCGTAGACCTCGGAGCCTTCGGCCACGAAGGCGTTGACGATCTCGGCCTGCTCGTCAATGTAGGAGGACGGCATGGCGGAGTTGCGGGCGTAGATGGTGGAGCGCTTGTCGCCCCGGAGCTGGAAGGCAGGTTCCTTGCCCAGCAGATCCATGTTGGCTTCCCACAGGGAGTCTATGGTTCCCACGTCCTTCCAGTAGCCGTCGAAGGGGTAGGCCATCATCTTGTGACCGTCGGCCAGCAGGCTTGGAATGATGTTCTTGCCGAAATCGTTGGCGGAGCTGGGGTTTTCCTCGTCAGCGATCAGGGCGTCCCGCAGTACCTGCCAGTTGAAGCAGTAAATGCCCATGGAAGCGTTGGTGGACTTGGGCTTGGCGGGCTTTTCCTCGAATTCGTAAATGGTGTTGTCGGGGTTGGTGTTCAGGATACCGAAGCGGGAAGCCTCCGCCAGAGGGACGCTGCGCACGGCGATGGTGCAGGAAGCCTTATGCTTTTCGTGGTAGGCCACCATGGCGGCGTAGTCCATCTTGTAGATGTGGTCGCCGGAGAGAATGACCACGTAGTCGGGGTTGAAGCGGTCCACGAAGTCGATGTTCTGATAAATGGCGTTGGCGGTACCCTTGTACCAGCCGGATTTCTTGTCGTGACGCTCATAGGGGGGCAGAACCTGCGCGCAGGAATGGGTCTTGTTCAGGTTCCAGGGCTGTCCGTTTCCGATATACTCATTCAGCTCCAGGGGCTGATACTGGGTCAGAATACCAACGGTGTCGATGCCGGAGTTGACACAGTTGCTCAAAGGAAAATCGATGATACGGTATTTGCCGCCGAAGGGAACGGCAGGCTTGGCGGTTTTCTCCGTCAGAACCTTGAGCCGGCTGCCCTGGCCGCCGGCAAGCAGCATCGCAATTACGCGCTTTTTCTGAAAATACATGGTCACAGCTCCTTATGTAGATTTTTGAGAATCTCCCGTTGACCCGGAGATTCGTTAGTGCCTCTCTCGGTTTTGCGCAGATGTTTGGGGACATCTATCCACTCTGATAAAATATCATATTTTCCCTGATTAGGAAAGGGAAAAATTATCTAAATATTGATGAATGAATTCTGCGTTTTGCATAACGGCCTGCCATGGGACGGGGACGCCGCCCGGGGGATCGATGCCCTTCAGCCGCTTTTCCATCCAGTTGAGGTCAAGCCACCTGCCAAACTTGAAGCCGCAGGCCGGGAAATGAGCGACGGTGCGGTAGCCGCGCTTTTCGTGGAAGCGCATGGAGTTCTCGTTTTCCCCGCAGACGAGGGAGTAAAGAAGGTAATACCCCTGCGCGTCGAGGATCGCTTCCAGCGCGTCGTACAGCGCTTTTCCGATGCCCTTTCCCCGTGCCTGAGATTTGAGATAAATGGTGGGTTCGGCGCACCAGGCATATGCCGCCCGGGTAAAGGGCAGACTTGCATAGGCATAGCCGAGAATCTGCCCGCCTTCCTCCCAGAGAAGCCATGGGAACTGGGTGGTGATGGCGTGGTAGCGGCGTAAGAATTCTTCTTCGCTGGGTGGGTCATATTCAAATGTGGCGGTAGAGGTCAGAACGTAAGGCCGGTAAATGGCAAGCATGGCGCTTACGTCTTCCTCGGCGGCAATCCGGAGCATGGGAATTCCTCCTTTTTTCCGCCGGTGCGGCCGGCGGATAGTAAAAGCGATATATTTTCATTTTACTATCCCAACTTCTTTCCGTCAAGGTTGACATTTCCGTCAAAGATGGGTAAAATAAGAGAAACTGTGACTTCAAAGGAGGGATTCTCTTGGACGCTGGCGGCAACGGCAATATACCTGGACGAAGTAGAGTGCGGCTTGCCGTCCGGGTGAGTCTGTAGTTATTTTGTCTGCGTAAATTGCCTATTCATCTCACAAATAAATGAATAGGAGGAATTACGAATGGCAGAGCGTTTTGAAATTGTGGAAAAAGCCCTCCTGAAGCTGCTGGAGGAGAAAAAATATGCAACTCTCCGGGATATCCTCGCGACCATGAATCCGATGGATGTCGCCGGACTTTTTGACGGGCTGGACGAAAAACAGATCCCCCTTATGTTCCGTTTGCTTCCCAAGGAACAGGCGGCGGAGACGTTTGTGGAAATGGAGCCGGAGGCCAAAGAGCTTCTCATCCGTGGCTTCTCCGACAACGAGCTGAAGGAGGTTCTGGACGAGCTGTACGTGGACGACGCGGCAGACATCGTTGAGGAAATGCCCGCGAACGTGGTGCAGCGTATCTTAAAGCACGCCGACCCGGAAATGCGCAGCTCTATCAATCAGATTTTGCGTTACCCCGAAGATTCTGCCGGTTCCATCATGACCACGGAATACGTCTCCCTGCGCCCCCACATGACCGTGGAGGAGGCCATTCTCCGCATCCGACGTCAGGGCGTGGATAAGGAGACCATTTACACCTGCTACGTTACGGAAAAGGACAGGACGCTCATCGGTCTTGTGACGGTAAAGGATCTTCTGCTGGCCGCAGACGACGAGACCAAGATCGAAGACATCATGGAAACGAACCTGATCTCGGTCACTACTCAGACCGATCAGGAGGAAGTGGCGGCGACCCTTTCCAAATATAACTTCATTGCCCTGCCCGTGGTGGACGGGGAAAACCGGATGGTGGGTATCGTCACCTTCGACGACGCCATGGACGTCATGCAGGACGCGGCTACTGAGGACATGGAGATCATGGCCGCTATGACCCCTTCGGAAAAGACCTACCTCAAGAGTACACCCTTCGACCTGTTCAAGCACCGGATCCCGTGGCTGATGCTTTTGATGGTCTCCGCTACCTTTACGGGGATGATCATTACCTCTTTTGAGGATGCCCTGAGCTTACTCCCGGTGCTGACCGCCTTTATCCCCATGCTGATGGATACCGGCGGTAACTGTGGTTCTCAGTCCTCCGTGACCGTCATCCGTGCCCTGAGTCTGGACGAGCTGCATTTTACCGACCTGTTCCGGGTGATGTGGAAGGAAGCCCGCACGGCAGTGCTCTGCGGCGCGGCGCTGGCAGCTGCCTGCTTCCTGAAAATTCTGCTGGTCGATCGGCTGCTGATGGGCAACGAAAGCATCAGCCTGCTGGTCAACGGCGTGGTGTGCCTGACGCTTTGTGTGACGGTCATCCTTGCCAAGTTCGTCGGCTGCACGCTGCCTCTGTTTGCCAAGCGTTTGGGCTTTGACCCGGCGGTGATGGCAAGCCCCTTTATCACGACTATCGTGGATGCCCTGAGCTTGCTGGTGTATTTCCTGTTTGCGAAGCTCCTGCTGGGCGTTTAAAAAGAAAAACTTCGTATGATGTGTAAGTCATACGAAGTTTTTGCCTTATTCGGCCTTGAGGACGTGTGCGCCCTCAAATTCTACGTGCAGGGGCAGCATCTGCCAGTGATGCTCCGTGATGCTGTCCAGCTTTTTGGCGAGCTTCTCTTCCAGCCCGGGGTTGCGGGTGATGCACAAAAGAGTGGGGCCTGCGCCGGAAAGGCAGAAGGCCGCGCCGACGGTGCGCACCAGCGCCTCGATTTTTTCGTAGTCCGGAATCAGCTTTTTCCGGTAGTTCTGGTGAAGCCTGTCCTGCATGGCGGTGCGCAGCAGCTTCTCGTCCCCAAGCTCCAGCGCCTTGAGCACCAGCGCGCCGTGGGAGATGTTGTAAATGGCGTCCCGGCGGTTGACCTGCTCCGGCAGAACGGAACGGGCGAGGGGAGTGGACAGGGTGAAATCCGGAATGAGAACCAGAAATTCCCACCCGGCGTGGAGGGGAAAGCTGACGCTCACCGGCAGACCGCCGTCCACCATGGACGCGGTGAGACCGCCGAGGAAAGCGGGCGCCAGATTGTCCGGATGCCCTTCCATGGCGTTTGTGATGTTGAGCAGGCCCTGTGTGGAGAGCTTATTGCCCCGCAGGACGTTGGCGCCCATGGCGCCGGCCACCAGCAGCGCGGCGGAGGAACCGAGTCCCCGGCAGATGGGGATGTGGGCGTCGATGTGGATCTTCACGCCCCGGACTTCCTCGCTTAAGGTGCCCAGCACGGCGCAGTAGGCGGTGTAGGCCAGATTGTCAGGCCCCGTGTAGGCTTCGTCGCAGCCGGTGATCTCCAGACCGGAGTCGGTTTCTTCAAAGGTAACGTCAGTGTACAGGCTCAGGGCACAGCCGAAGGCGTCAAACCCGGGGCCGAGGTTCGCGGTGGTGGCGGGAACGCGGATGGTAACTCGTTTCATGCAGCTTCTCCTGTCGGCTTACAGATGCAGGACGTAGTCCAGCATGTCTTCCTTGTTGATGACGCCGGTGTGGCGTTCGGGTTTGCCCTGCAGGCCCGCCAGATTTTTCGGGATGGGCACACCCGTCATGGCGGACAGCCGCGCCATCTGGTCGAACTCGCTGCCGGAGGTATCGCCGCCCACGGCAGCGAGAACCGCCGCGGGGAACTTGTATGGAGACGCGGTGGACAGCACCACCATGGGGCGATTGTCGCCGGTCTGGGAGACGTATTCCTCCGCTGCCGCCCAGCCGGAAGCGGTGTGGGGGTCGCACAGATAACCCCAATCCCGGTAGACCCGGCCCATGATCTCCTGCGCTTTGGCGTCGTCGCAGTAGGCAGCCCAGAATTTCTTCTGGATCGTGGCCAGCAGCTCGCCGGGGACGGTGTAAACGCCCTCCCGGTTCAGGCTGTTCATCAGCCCGGACACCAGCGCGGTGTCCCCGGACAGCAGGTACAGCAGCCGCTCCAAGTTGGAGGACACCAGAATGTCCATGGAGGGGGAGGTGGTCTTCAGCAGGGGGCGGCGTTTGTCGTAAACGCCGGTGCGGATGAAGTCGGTGAGGACGTTGTTGGCGTTGGAGGCACAGATCAGCTTCCCAACGGGCAGACCCAGCCGCTTGGCGAGATACCCCGCCAGAATGTCGCCGAAGTTGCCGGTGGGGACGGAGTAGTTGACCTCGTCGCCCAGCTTGATCTTCCCGGCGTCCAGCAGGTCGCGGTAGGAGCGGAAGTAGTACATGATCTGGGGCGCGAGACGGCCGATATTGATGGAGTTGGCGCTGGACAGAGCGTAGGGCAGCTCCCGGCCCTGACAGGCGGCGAAAATATTCTTCACGCCGGTCTGGGCGTCGTCAAAGTTGCCCCGGACGGCCGAGACCGCCACGTTGCTGCCCTCCTGGGTCACCATCTGGGCACGCTGCACCTGAGAGACGCCGCCGTCGGGATAAAATACGCAGATGCGCACCCCGGGCACGTCCCGGAAGCCCTCCAGAGCGGCCTTGCCGGTGTCGCCGGAGGTGGCGGTGAGGATCAGGATGTCCTTTTCCATCCCCTTGACGGCCTTCGCGGCGGTGAGCAGCTGGGGCAGCATGGAAAGCGCCACGTCCTTAAAAGCGGATGTAGGCCCCCGGAACAGCTCCAGCACGGAATAACCGCCTACGGAAACGGTGGGGGTCAGATCTTCGGTTTCAAATTTCCCCTGATAGGCGCGGCGAACCAGCGTATCCATATCGGGAATATCCGGCAGCAGGGCGGCAAGAATTTTCGCGGACATTTCCGTAGAGCTGCCCCGCAGGCAAGCCTGCCAGTCAAACGCGGGAATGCTCTCGGGCATATACAGGCCGCCGTCGGGGGCAAGACCCTCCAGCACGGCCTCGGCGCTGTCCACAAAGTGGGCTTCGCTCCGGGTGGAATGATAGAGCATAATATCCTCCTGTGATCGATTCTTTGCTAATTGCACAAAAAGTTTGGGAATACCGGGAAAACCTTGGCTTTTTGGCGTGGTTGAAATTTGAGCAGGTATATGATATACTGTTTTCCGACAAAAAGCAAGTGTTTTCGGGATGGACACATCCGTTTTTACACACTGACCAAAAATCACCGCACATACAGACAAAACGGGGGATGATTTGATGAAGATCGGATTGCTGGGCTTCGGTGTCGTCGGCCGGGGCGTGTATGAGCTTACCCGGGGCAGAGACGATATGCAGGTCGTCAAGGTTCTGCGCCGGGAGGATATGCAGCTTCCCGACGCGAAGACCGTCCGGGACATCCGGGACATTGTGGAGGACGGCAGCATCGACACCGTGGTGGAGGTCATGGGCGGGCTGCACCCTGCTTACGACTATGTCCGCGCCGCCATTGAGGCGGGGAAAAATGTGGTAACTGCCAACAAGGCGCTGGTATGCACCTTCTATGACGAGCTGCTGCCGCTGGTGCAGGAAAAGGGCGTCTGCTTCCGCTGCACAGCAGCCGTGGGCGGCGGCATCGGCTGGCTTTCCGAGCTGGAACGCGCCCGCCGGGTGCAGAGCATCCGGGAGGTCGGCGGCATCATGAACGGCACCTGCAACTATATTCTCGACAACATGACCCGTCAGGGTCTCAATTATGACGATGTGCTGAAACAGGCGCAGGCGCTGGGCTACGCCGAAGCCGACCCATCCACCGACGTGGACGGCATCGACACATGGCACAAGGCCATTCTGTCCGCCAACATTGCCTTCGGCGTGAGTCTGGATAAGGGAACCGTCCCCGTGGCGGGCATTCGCAATATCAAGGCCGAAGACGTGGAGAACTTCAAAGCCCACGGCCTTGTGTGCAAGCTGATCGCCACGGGCAAGCGGGAAAACGGCGTCATCAGCGCCTACGTCCAGCCCACGCTGGTCAAAGATGGCGAGCCGGAAGCCGCCGTTCCAATGAACTACAATTTAATCACTTTCGTCGGCGAGACTTCCCAGCGCATGAGCTTCTTCGGTCAGGGCGCAGGTCGGTACCCCACCGCATACAATGTGGTGCAGGATCTGGTGGACGTTCTTGCCGGGAAGGGCTTCTACGCCCCCTACGGCGGCCATGCGGCGGCAGTGAACGACGAGAAGCTGACATGGTACGTTCGCGGTAACTGGAGCGGCGAGATAAAGGAGCATTGGGGCAGCGCGGCGGTGACCGCGCCGGTATCCGTTGCCGCAATGCACGCATGGCTGAAAGAGAATCCCAACGCATTCGCCGCGGCAATTCGCGGATGACTGAGAGTGACAGAGAGGAACAGAAAATGAAAGTAGTCAAATTCGGCGGCAGCTCCATGGCGGATGCCGGCCAGTACCGCAAGGTACGGGATATCCTTCTGGCCGACCCGGAGCGCCGGGTCGTGGTGGTCTCCGCCGCGGGCAAGCGGTTCGGCAGCGACCACAAGCTGACCGACCTTCTCTATCTGTGCTATGCCCACGTCCAGTACGGCGTGGATTGCAGCAGCATTTTTGACATGATTGCCTCCCGCTACTTAGACATCCGGGATGAGCTGGGGCTTGACCTGGCGCTGGAGCCGGAGCTGGAGGCTCTGAAAAAGCGCATCGACGCGAAGGAAGTGACCCAGGAGGAGCTGGTCAGCCGGGGCGAGTATTTCTCCGCCAAGCTGATGGCGGCCTACCTCGGCTTCCAGTTCGTGGACGCGGCAGACTGGGTAATGTTCAACATGGACGGCACCGTGAACCGGGAGGTGTCCTACAAGGCGCTGCGCAATCAGGTGCTGCTTGGCTACGGCGCGGTAATCCCCGGCTTCTACGGCGCCATGCCCGACGGCGCCATCCACACCTTCTCCCGGGGCGGCAGCGACATCACCGGCGCACTGGCCGCGGCGGCGCTGGACGCGGATGTGTACGAAAACTGGACGGACGTGTCCGGCATCCTCATGGCCGACCCCCGGATCGTGGACGATCCGCAGGCTATCCCGGAAGTCACCTACGACGAGCTTCGGGAGCTGAGCTATTCCGGCGCGCAGGTGCTTCACGAGGATTCCATTTTCCCGGTGCGGGAAAAGAACATCCCCGTCAACATCCGCAACACCAACGACCCGGAGGCCCCCGGCACCATGATTCAGGAGTCCTTCTCCGGCGACGTTGACCCCGACCGGTTCATCACCGGCATTACGGGCAAAAAGGACTTTTCCATCATCTCCCTGACCAAGCGGGGCATGAGCAATCAGGTCGGCGTCCTGCGCAGAGTTCTGTCGGTGCTGGAACGGCATAACATTTCCGTGGACTACGTTCCCAACGGCATTGACAACGTGTCCGTCGTGCTTCCCACCGCCGCGGTGGAGAAGGAGCTGTACACCATCATGGCGGAGATCAAAAAGGAAGCCCAGCCGGATACGCTGGACGTCCACCACCACATTGCCGTGGTCGCCGCCGTCGGCCGGAAGATGGCCTTCCGTCCCGGCATTTCCGGCCGGATCTTCAAGGCGCTGGGCGAAAGCGGCATCAACATCCGTATGATCAACCAGGGCCCTGACGAATTGAACATCATCTTCGGCGTGGACAACAAGGACTTCAAGGAAGCCATCCGGGTTCTGTACAACAGCTTTGTAAAATAATGTGTGGGAGGAATGAAGATATGAAAACCTATACCGTAGCCGTCCTTGGCGCGACCGGCGCTGTGGGACAGGAAATGATCAAGGTTCTGCAGGAACGCAATTTCCCCGTCGGGAAGCTGGTTCCGCTGGCCTCCGCCCGGAGCGCGGGCAAAACCGTGAAGTTCCGCGGTGAGGACGTGACCATTCAGGAAGCCGCCGACACAGCATTCAAGGGCGTGGACATCGTTCTGGGCGCGGCGGAAAATGACATCGCCAAGAAGTTTGCCCCTGCGATCGTGGCCTCCGGCGCGGTGTTCGTGGACAATTCCTCCGCGTTCCGCCTGAATCCCGAGGTGCCGCTGATCGTGCCGGAGGTCAACCCCGAGGACGTGAAGAACCACAAGGGCATCATCTCCAACCCCAACTGCTCCACCATCATCACCGTCACGGCGGTGAACGCCCTGAACACCATCGCACCCATCCGCACCATGACCGCTTCCACGTATCAGGCGGTTTCCGGCGCTGGCGCGGGCGGCCCCATTGAACTGATGAATGAGGTGGAGGCACTGCGGGAGGGGAAGACCTACGAGCCGAAGGTGTTTTCCCACCAGATCGCCTTCAACCTGATCCCCCAGATCGGCGGCGAGCAGTTCGAGGGCTACACCAGCGAAGAAATGAAGATGCAGAATGAAGGCTGCAAGATCATGCACCTGCCTGAACTGAAGGTCAGCTGCACCTGCGTCCGCGTTCCTGTGGTGCGCAGCCACTCCATTTCCGTCAGCTGCCACTTTGACGTGCCGGTCACCGTGGAGCAGGCACGGGAGGTCATCGCCAAGGCTCCCGGCTGCAAGCTGGTGGACGACCTGAAAAACAAGCAGTACCCCATGCCGCTGGACACCTCCGATCAGGATATTGTGTTCGTCGGCCGTATCCGCCCCGACCTGACGGACGACAACGGCCTGTGCCTGTGGTGCTGCGGCGATCAGGTCCGCAAGGGCGCTGCCACCAACGCCATCCAGATCGCGGAGCTGCTGGTAAAGGAATAATTCCATAAAATTATGTACGGGAGAGCCGCCGGCTCTCCCGTATTTTCTGTATATAAGGAATAGACCGCCGAAAACATGTCAATACTCCGTCCAAAAGGAGGAATGACAATGAAATTGCGGGATGTTATGACAAATCCGGTCATCCGGATCAATCCGGAGGAATCCGTGGCGGTGGCGGCGCGGACGCTTGACCGCTACAATATTGGGGCGCTGCCCGTGTGCGGCAGCGACGGGAGACTGTGCGGCCTGATCACCGACCGGGACATCGTCACCCGGTGTCTGGCCGCCGGACGGTCGGCC
>HF988103.1:0-613 GCA_000434635.1 Firmicutes bacterium CAG:110
TGCTGACCGACAAGATCGGGCTCGTGACCATTGAGAATTTTGACTCCCGGTGCGCCGAGGAAACCATCGCGGCCATTGACGATCTGCTGGGGCAGGGCGCGGAAAAGCTGATTTTCGACGTGCGCAATAACCCCGGCGGCTACGCAAAAGAGCTGGTGAAGGTACTGGACTATCTGCTGCCCGAGGGAGAGCTGTTCCGCACGGTGGACTTTGCCGGGAAGGAGAACGTGGACCATTCCGACGCGGATTGTCTGGATATTCCCATGGCGGTGCTGGTGAACGGCGACTCCTACTCCGCGGCGGAGTTCTTTGCGGCGGCCTTGAGCGAGTACGGCGTTGCCGACGTGGTGGGGGAGAAGACCTGCGGCAAGGGGTATTTCCAGAATACCATACGTCTCAGCGACGGTTCCGCAGTGGGCCTGTCTGTGGGCAAGTATTTTACCCCCAAGGGCATCAGTCTGGCAGGCGTGGGAATCACGCCGGATGTGATCGTACCGGTGGACGAGAAAACCGCCGACGCCATCTATTACGACCAGCTGGAGCCGGAGGACGATCCCCAGATTCAGGCGGCGCTGGAGCTGCTGGAAAAGAAATAAGCCTGACGGGCGGCATT
>HF988103.1:638-11087 GCA_000434635.1 Firmicutes bacterium CAG:110
CATTTTGCCGCCCGCCTTTTCTATGAAAAACATTTACCGGAAACTTACCTTCAGGCTATTTACTTCATCCGGCTAAAGTGATATAATAGCCTAAAAATTCGGGGAGAGAACGCAAATGCGCATTGTAATCAAAATCGGCACATCGACTCTTGCGCACCCCACCGGCCATCTGAATATCCGCCGGGTGGAGCAGCTGTGCAAGATCATGAGTGACATTAAAAATGCCGGACATGAGCTGATACTGGTTTCCTCCGGCGCCATCGGCATGGGCGTGGGCAAACTGGGACTGCGGGAGCGGCCGAAAGACATCCCGTCCAAACAGGCCGCCGCCGCTGTGGGTCAGTGTGAGCTGATGTATACATACGACAAGCTGTTCAGCGAGTACCACCACACGGTGGCACAGCTGCTGATCACCGGCGACGATACTACCAACGATACCCGGCGTTTCAACTTTACCAACACCCTGAACCGGCTGCTGGAGCTGGGAGCGCTGCCCGTCATCAACGAGAACGACACCGTCGCCACCGACGAGATCGTCATCGGCGACAACGATACACTCGCCGCCATCGTGGCAAGGAGCGTCCACGCCGATATGCTCATCCTCCTGTCGGACATCGACGGCCTGTACACCGCCGACCCCCACACCCATCCGGAGGCCGCATTGCTGCACCACGTCGCCAGAGTTGACGACCACATCCGGGAAATTGCCGGGATCAGCAGCTCCACCCAGGGCACCGGGGGAATGGTCACGAAGCTCCATGCCGCCGATATCTGCCTTGGCTGCGGCTGCAAAATGGTCATTGCCAACGGAAATAATCCCGGAAATCTCTATGACATTCTGGAAGGAAAGACCGTCGGCACCACGTTTTCGGAGGAACGTCTATGAAAGAAATGCTGGAAGCCGCAAGAGCGGCGAAAGGGGAAGTCGCTGGCCTGTCCACCGAACAGAAAAATGCCGCACTGAACGCCATGGCCGACGCACTGATTGCCGGTCAGGCCGAAATCCTTGACGCGAATGCGCTGGATATGGCGTCCGCGAAGGAGCATATCTCCCCGGTCATGCTGGACAGACTGAAGCTGACAAAGGAGCGCATTGCCGGGATGGCGCAGGGCATCCGGGAGGTGACGGCGCTCCCCGACCCGGTGGGGCGGGTTTTGCAGACCCACATCCGCGAGGACGGCCTGGAAATTCAGAAGGTGTCCGTTCCCATGGGTGTCATTGCCATTATTTACGAAAGCCGTCCCAACGTCACCAGCGACGCCGCCGCTCTGGCGCTGAAAAGCGGGAACGTCTGCGTCCTGAGAAGCGGAAAGGAGGCGTTCCGCAGCGCCAACGCCATCGTGGACGCCCTCCGTTCCGGCCTGAGATCGGTGGGCATCACGGAGAATGCGGTGAATCTGGTGCAGGATACCTCACGGGAAAGCGCCGCTGCGCTGATGACCGCAAACGGCTACATTGACCTGCTGATCCCACGTGGCGGCGCGGGGCTGATCAACGCCTGCGTAAGCACCGCCACCGTGCCCTGCATCGCCACCGGCACTGGCATCTGCCACGTGTATGTGGAGAAATCCGCCGACCTGAACATGGCGCTGAACATCGTGGAAAACGCCAAAACCAGCCGCCCCAGCGTCTGCAACGCCGAGGAAGTCCTGCTGGTGGACAAGGCGATCGCCCCCACGTTTCTGCCCATGCTCTATAAACGTCTGGTCACTGACCGGGAAAGGGCAGTGGAGCTTCGTCTGGATGAGACGGCGGCTGCCATCATCCCCGGGAAAAAGGCGGGGGAGAAGGATTTTGATACGGAATTTCTGGATTACATTCTTGCCGTCAAATGCGTGGAGGATGTGAAGGAGGCTGTCGCCCACATCGCGGCGCACTCCACCGGCCACAGCGAGGCCATCGTGACCCGGAACCCGGAGGCGGAGCGGTATTTTACCGCCAACGTGGACAGCGCGGCGGTGTATGTCAACGCGTCCACCCGGTTCACCGACGGCGGCGAATTCGGCTTAGGGTGCGAGATGGGCATTTCCACCCAGAAGCTCCACGCCCGGGGACCCATGGGATTGCAGGAGCTGACCACCTATAAATACATCATCCACGGAAACGGACATATCCGCTGAGGGGGAAAAACATGAAGTACGGATTTATCGGCTGCGGCAACATGGGCGGCGCCATTGCCAAAGCCCTGAGCAGAGCCACGAAGGAGATCATGGTGTCCGACCGTTCCGGCAAGGCGAAGGCGTTCGCGGAGGAACTGGGCATCGTCTATTCGGACGCGGAAACCATCGCCGCCCGGTGCGACCGGATCTTTATCGCAGTGAAGCCCCATATGGTGCAGGAGGTGCTTTCTCCGCTGCAAAAGGTTCTGGGGAAGCGCAAACCGCTGCTCATTACCATGGCGGCGGGCATGGAAATTGCGAAATTGGAGCAGCTCGCCGGGACGGAGCTGCCCGTCATCCGCATCATGCCCAACACTCCCACGGCCATCGGCAAAGGGGTCATTCCCTACTGCCGCAACGCGCTTGTGGAGGATGAAACGCTGAACGACTGGCGGGAAGATATGCGCTTCTGCGGCCTGCTGGACGCGCTGGAAGAACGGCTGATCGACGCGGCAAGCGCCCTGTCCGGCAGCGGCCCTGCCTTTATGTATATGTTTGTGGAAGCCCTTGCCGACGGCGCGGTGGCCTGCGGCCTTCCCAGAGCCAAGGCGGTGGAATACGCCGCCATGACCATGGCGGGTTCTGCGGAAATGCTGCTTGCCAGTCGTCAGCACCCCGGCGCGTTGAAGGACGCGGTATGTTCCCCCGGCGGCAGCACCATTGTCGGCGTTCAGACGCTGGAAAATCACGGCTTCCGCGGCGCGGCGATGGACTGCGTGATCGATACCTTCAGGAAAAACAAAGAGCTTGGGAAATAAAAAACGGGTCAGCGAAAGCTGACCCGTTTTTTCGGTCAGGAAGGTTGTTTTTTTCGCTTTTTTGCCGTATAATGGCAAAAAAGGAAAGGAGCGCGTGACCATGGAATACAGAATTCTGGGAAAAACCGGGCTGAAAATCTCCCGCATGGGCTTTGGGGGAATTCCCATCCAGCGCATTGACGCGGAGGGGACGAAAGCGCTTATGCACAAGCTGCTGGAAAACGGCGTCAACTACATCGATACTGCCCGGGGCTATACCGTCAGCGAGGAATACTTAGGCATTGGCCTTGAGGGCATCCGGGAGCATTTTGTGCTTGCCACCAAGAGCATGTCCCGCACGGCGGAGGCCATGGCGAAGGACATCGATATCAGCCTGAAAAACCTCCGCACCGACTATATTGACCTGTACCAGATCCACAATGCGCCGCCAGCCGACATGGAGAAGGTCTGTTCCCCCGGCGGCGCGCTGGAAGCCCTGACGGCGGCGAAAACGGCCGGGAAGATCGGCCATATCGGCATCACTGCTCATTCTTTGGAAACCTTCCGGATGGCACTGGAGCTGCCCTGGGTGGAGACCATCATGTTCCCATACAACATCGTGGAAGATCAGGCAAAAGAACTGATCCACGCCTGCGCCGAAAAGAACATCGGCTTCATCGCCATGAAGCCCCTTGCGGGCGGCGCGATCGAGGACGCCGTGACGGCGCTGCGCTATGTCTGCGCCAACCCGGATGTCACCGTGGTGATACCCGGCATGGCGGACATTGCCGAGCTGAATCAGAATCTCGCCGCAGTAAACGATAGTTCCCCGCTGTCCGTGGAGGAAGAAGCCAAGATGCGCGCCATCCGCGATGCCCTTGGTACCCAGTTCTGCCGCCGGTGCAATTACTGCCAGCCGTGCAGCGCGGGCATCAGCATTTCCAGCGTGTTCCTGTTTGAAGGGTATCTGTCCCGGTACGGGCTGGCGGACTGGGCGAGAAGCCGCTACGCAACACTTACCCAAAAGGCTTCGGAGTGCATCGGCTGCGGTGCCTGTGAAAGCCGCTGCCCCTACCATCTGCCCATCCGCAGTATGCTGAAAGAAGCTGCGGAAAAGTTCGGAGAATAAAGGAGAACATACATGAAGCTGTTAATTGTGCGCCACGGCGACCCGGACTATTCCATCGACTCCCTGACCGAGACCGGCTGGATAGAAGCGGAGCTGCTGTCCGACCGCCTGTGTAAATTGGATGTGAAGGCGTTTTACTGCTCCCCCAAAGGGCGGGCGCGGGATACCGCCAAGGCCACGCTGGAAAAGCTGGGGCGGCAGGCGGAAATTCTCCCATGGCTGCGGGAATTCTCCCCGCAGGTTCTCCGTCCGGGGAAAGATAAACCGGGTGTCGCATGGGACTGGCTGCCTCAGGACTGGACGGAGGACAAGGGGTTTTACGACCGGGAACACTGGTGGGAAAACGACCGCTTCACTGCCGCCGGAGTGCGTGAGGAAGCCCAATGGGTATGGGATGGGCTGGACGGGCTGCTCGCCCGCCACGGCTACCGCCGGGAAGGAGAATACTACCGGGCGGAGCAGCCCAACGAGGATACTGTCGTCCTGTTCTGCCATTTTGGCGTCACTTGTGTCCTGCTGAGTCACCTGCTGGGGATTTCCCCCATGCCGCTGTGGCAGGGAACCTGCTCTCTGCCCACCTCCGTCACCATCCTGAACACGGAGGAGCGCCGGGAGGGCATCGCGTCGTTCCGCATGACCGCCTTTGGGGACACCTCCCACCTGTACGCGGCGGGACGGGAACCGTCCTTCTCCGGCCGGTTCTGCGAAACCTACGAAAACTGGGAGCAGCGCCACGATTGACGTCGAATCCTGAAAAAGCGTCCTGCACGGAACATGCAGGACGCTTTTTCCGCCCCAAGGGGCGTTCCTTGACTTTTGGCTTATTTTTGCATATAATAAAATTGTATGACTATGGATTATGCAGGCAGGTATGCAACATGAAAAAACAGGAACAATACGGAAATTCCAGTATCTCCATGCTCAAGGGCGAGGATCGGGTGCGCAAGCGCCCGGCAGTCATCTTCGGCTCGGACGATCTGGAGGGCTGCAAGCACGCGGTGTTTGAGATTCTCTCCAACGCCATCGACGAGGCGCGGGAAGGCTACGGCGACACCATCATTGTCACCCGCTACGAAGATTTGAGCGTGGAAGTGGAGGATTTCGGCCGGGGCTGCCCCGTGGACTACAACGAAAAGGAAAAACGCTACAACTGGGAGCTGGTGTTCTGCGAAATGTACGCCGGCGGCAAATATGGGGAAAACGGGGAAAACTATGAGTATTCCCTGGGCTTGAACGGCCTTGGCTCCTGCGCTACCCAGTACGCTTCGGAATTTTTTGACGCCACCATCCGCCGGGATGGCTACCGGTACGATCTGCACTTTGAAAAGGGCAGAAACAAGGGCGGCCTGAAAAAGGAACCCGCCGACCGGAAAAAGACCGGCTCGTGCTTCCACTGGAAGCCGGACAAGCTAGTGTTCACCGACATCAACATCCCTGTGGAATATTACCGGGATGTGCTGCGCCGTCAGGCGGTGGTGAACAAGGGCATCACCTTCCGTTTCCGCAATCAGGTGGGCGGCAAGTTCGAGACCGAGGAATTCTGTTATGCCGACGGCATCCGCCAGTATATCGAGGAGCTGGTGGGGGACAACGCCTTTACCATGCCCGTCTACTGGGAAGCCGAGCGCCGGGGGCGGGACGCGGAAAACCGCCCGGAGATGAAGCTGAAGATCACGGCCTCCTTCTGCTTCTCCAAGCAGATCAGCCACATTGAGTATTACCACAATTCCTCGTGGCTGGAATACGGCGGAAGCCCGGACAAGGCGGTTCGTTCCGGCTTCACGGCGGCCTTCGACAAGTACCTCCGGGACAATAACAAGTACACCAAAAACGAAAATAAGATCATTTTTCAGGACATTCAGGACTCGCTGGTACTGGTGACCAACTGCTTCTCCACCATCGGCTGCTTTGAAAACCAGACGAAAAAGAGCGTCAACAGCAAATTCACGCAGGACGCCATGACCGCCTTTTTCAAGGAGCAGCTGCAGGTCTGGTTCATCGAGAACAAGCAGGAGGCCGATAAGGCGTCGGAGCAGATTCTGGTGAACAAGCGCGCCCGGGAGTCCGCCGAAAAGACCAAGTCCAGCGTAAAAAAGAAGCTCTCCGGCTCCATCGACATTGCCAACCGGGTGCAGAAATTCGTGGACTGCCGCAGCCGGGACGCTTCGGTGCGGGAGCTGTATATCGTGGAGGGCGATTCCGCTCTGGGCAGCGTCAAGCTCAGCCGGGACGCGGAATTTCAGGGCATCATGCCGGTGCGCGGCAAAATCCTCAACTGCCTGAAAGCAGATTACGGGAAAATTTTCGCTTCGCCCATCATCACCGACCTGATGAAGGTTTTGGGCTGCGGCGTGGAGGTGCAGGGCAAGAAGGCAAAGGAGCTGTCGTCCTTCGACCTGTCCCAGCTGCGTTGGAGCAAAGTAGTCATCTGTACGGATGCGGACGTGGACGGTTTTCAGATCCGGACACTGATCCTGACCATGCTCTACCGCCTGTGCCCGACGCTGATCCGGGACGGATATGTGTATATCGCGGAGTCGCCGCTGTTCGAGATCACCTGCAAGGACAAGACATGGTTTGCCTACAACGAGCAGGAGAAGACGAAAATTCTCAAGGAATTGGACGGCAAAAAAATCACCATCCAGCGCTCCAAAGGTCTCGGCGAGAACGACCCTGAGATGATGTGGATGACCACAATGAACCCGGAGACCCGCCGCCTTATCAAGGTCATGCCGGAGGACGCGGAGCGCACGGCGCATTATTTTGACTTCCTGCTTGGCGACGGATTGCAGGAGCGGAAGAATTTCATCGCGGAAAACGGCGCAAAGTATCTGGAACTGGCGGATATTTCGTAATACCAGCCAGACAGCAAATTCACAAACGATTTTCTTGTAAAGGAGCCAACCATGGCACGGAAAAAGCAAGAACCTGAAAAAAAGAAAAAAGTAAATACCGACGGCATTATGGGCCTGCACGGCTCCACCACGGAGCAGGCCATTTCCGAGACGCTGGAACTGAACTATATGCCCTATGCCATGTCGGTCATCGTTTCCCGGGCAATTCCCGAGATCGACGGCTTTAAGCCGTCCCACCGCAAGCTGTTGTACACCATGTACAAAATGGGTCTGCTCACCGGCGGACGGACGAAATCCGCCAACATCGTCGGCCAGACCATGCGCCTGAACCCTCACGGCGACGCCGCCATTTATGAGACCATGGTGCGTCTTGCCAAGGGCAACGAGACGCTGCTGCATCCCTTTGTGGATTCCAAGGGCAACTTCGGTAAGGTGTACTCCCGGGACATGGCCTACGCCGCCGCCCGGTACACCGAGGCCAAACTGGATCCCATCTGTGCCGAGGTGTTCAAGGACATCGACAGCGACACTGTGGACATGGTGGACAACTACGATGCCACTATGAAGGAGCCTGCGCTGTTGCCCACCACGTTCCCCAACGTGCTGGTTTCGGCCAATCAGGGCATCGCCGTGGGCATGGCGTCCAACATCTGCTCGTTTAACCTGCGGGAGGTGTGCGACACTGCTATCGCCCTGATGAAAAATCCCGACCACGACATTCTGGAGACTCTGCCCGGCCCGGATTTTTCCACCGGCGGGGAGCTGCTGTTTGACGAAGCCGCCACCCGGGAAATCTATGCCACAGGCCGTGGAAGCTTCCGGCTCCGGGCAAAATGGCGCTACGTCAAGGACGGCAATCTCATTGAAATCACGGAAATCCCCTACACCACCGCCACGGAAGTCATCATGGACAAGGTGGCGGAGCTGATCAAGGCGGGAAAGATCAAAGAGATCGCCGATATGCGGGACGAGACCGACCTTGGCGGCCTGAAGCTGACCATCGACCTGAAACGGGGCGTTGACCCGGAGAAGCTGATGCAGAAGCTGTTCCGGCTGACGCCTTTGCAGGACAGCTTCCCCTGCAACTTCAACATCCTCATCGCGGGAATGCCCCGTGTGATGGGCGTGGGGGAGATTCTGGACGAGTGGACGGCCTGGCGCACGGACTGCGTCAAGCGGCGCATCTTCTTCCAGATTCAGAAGAAGGAAGATCGGTTGCACCTGCTGAAAGGTCTGGAACGAATCCTGCTGGACATCGACAAGGCCATCGCCATCATCCGGGAGACGGAGCTGGAAAACGAGGTCGTGCCCAACCTGATGATCGGCTTCGGCATTGACGAGATTCAGGCGAATTACGTAGCGGAGATCAAGCTGCGCAACATCAACAAAGAATACATCCTCAAGCAGACCCGCGCCATTGACGACCTGGAAGGAGAGATCGCCGACCTGAGAGACACGCTGAACAGCCCCCGGAAGTTGAAAAACGTCATCATCAAGGAGCTGCAGGCGGTGGCCGACAAGTTCGGTCAGCCCCGGCGGACGGAGATTCTCTATGACGCCCAGGAGGCCGCCCCCGAGGAAGAGGACGACGTGCCGGACTACGGCGTCACGGTGTTCGTCTCCAAAGAGGGCTACCTGAAAAAAATGACCGCCCAGTCTCTGCGGATGAGCGGCGAGCAGAAATTCAAGGAGGGCGACAGCCTGTCCTTCTCCCAAGAGACCACCAACAGGGCGGAATTTCTGGTGTTCACCGACCGGTACCAGTGCTACAAGTCCCGCCTTTCCGACTTTGACGACGGCAAGGCGTCCCAGCTGGGCGACTATCTGCCCCAGAAGCTGGGCTTTGAGGCGGGAGAAAATCTGGTGGCGCTGGTGTTCTGCGGGGACTACAAGGGCTTCATCCTGTTCTTCTTTGAAAACGGCAAGGCGGCGAAGGTTCCGCTGTCCGCCTACGAGACGAAGACCAACCGGAAGAAGCTCACCGGCGCATACAGCGACAAGAGTCCGCTGATAAAGGCGGTGGCGCTGGACGCGGATGAGCAGATGGTGGTGTACTCCACCGACGGCCGGGCGGCGATCTTCTCCACGGCGCAGCTCCTGCCCAAGACCACGAGAAACACCCAGGGCGTGGCGGTGATGACGCTGAAAAAGAAGGCAACGCTCCGGGACGCGGTGCTGCTGACCCAAAGCGGCATTGTCAACGAAAGCCGCTACCGCACCAAGACCATCCCCTCCGCCGGCGCGGTGCTGAAAGAAGAGGATTCGGCGGAAAAGCAGCAAACTTTTGAGGTGTAAAAGCGAATAGATTGGAAAGAAGAGGACGTTTATGCGCAAGATCTGGGAAGATTACCGCTGGATTCCGGCGACGGCTGTGGGAAGCGCGGTTTTCGCGCTGGGCTTTTCCCTGTTCCTACAGCCCAATGAGATCAGCCCCGGCGGCATTTCCGGCCTTGCGCTGGTGGCGGTGGAGCTGCTGGGCTACGGCAGCGTGGGCGTGCTGACGATCCTTATTAACCTGCCGCTGTTCATCCTCGGCGGTGTGAAGATCGGCAGACGGTTCTTCTGCGGCAGTCTGCTGGGAATGGTTCTCAGCTCGATCCTGATCGACGCTTTTGCCAAAATCACGATGCCGTCCATGGATTCGCTGCTCTGCGCCCTTTACGGCGGCATGATCTGCGGGCTGGGGCTGGGCATGGTGTTCATCTGCGGCACCTCCACCGGCGGCTCGGACATCGTGGTGCGGCTGCTGAAGCTCAAATACCGGGATGTCCCCATCGGACAGATTTCCATGTGCTTTGACGCCGGGGTGGCCGTCCTGACGGGCATCGTGTTTCAGGACATCACCAAGGCGCTGTATACCGGCGTGGCGGTGTTTGTTACGGGCAAGGTGCTGGATGCCGTGGTGTACCGGTTCGACTATTCCAAGGTGGCGCTGATCATTACCAAGGAGTACGACGCGGTGGCGGAGGCCATCGGCACCAAGCTGGACAGAGGCGCAACCTTCCTCAATGGGGAAGGCTCCTACAGCCATGAGCCGACCAAAGTGGTGCTGGCCGCTGTGAAAAAGCAGCAGGTCACGGAGCTGAAGGAACTGGTCATGGCCATCGACCCCAACGCTTTCGTCATCGTGCAGGAGGCGCATCAGGTGCTGGGAGACGGATTCTCCCATTATTCCAAACAATCGCTGTAGGAGAAACGTAAGGAAGGAGACCCGTATGAAGCAAAAGCTATTGCCGCTGCTGCTGGCGCTCAGCCTGCTGCTCACCGGCTGCGGCTGGATGGACGGCCGGTATTCTTCCGTGACGCCCCACTTGGAGCAGCGGCAGGACACCCAGCCGGAGGTGATCGTGGCCTCCGATTATCTGGATTTGATGGATGCACTGGAGGAAATGATTCAGTCCGGCAGCGAAAGCGGCGTTATCAACGTGGCGGACTACCCCGCGGACGCCGTGGAAAACGGCATGGGCATAGCGGTGAAATATGCCACGGAAGCCTACCCCGTGGGTGCGTATGCCGTGGACCGCATTGACTATGAGGTCGGCGCCAACGGCGGCCTTCCGGCGGTAGC
>HF988103.1:11109-12109 GCA_000434635.1 Firmicutes bacterium CAG:110
GGTAGCCGTGACCATCGCCTACCGCCACAGCCCCATGGAGATACGGACGATCCGGGAGGTCTCCGACAGCGGGGAAGCAACAGAGGAGATCGTCAAGGCACTGAAAAATTTTGACGCCAGCGTGGTCCTGCTGGTGGATCGTTATGCCCCTATGGACTTTACCCAGTTGGTGCGGGATCATGCCGAGGAGCATCCGGAGACGGTGATGGAGACCCCTCAGGTGACGGCGGCGGCCTATGGCGCCGGAAGTTCCCGCGTGGTGGAGCTGACCTTTACCTATCAGACGAGCCGGGATGCTCTGCGGCAGATGCAGTCTCAGGTGAAGCCGGTGTTTGATGCGGCGTCGCTGTACGTCAGCGGCGACGGGGAAGACCGGCAGAAGCTTTCTCAGCTGTACGCGTTCCTGATGGAGCGCTTTGACTACAAGATCGAGACGTCCATCACCCCCGCCTACAGCCTGCTGCGCCACGGGGTAGGGGACAGCAGAGCCTTTGCCACGGTGTACGCCGCCATGTGCCGTCTGGCAGGACTGGAGTGCATGACGGTGACGGGCACCCACGCGGGAGACCCGTGGACGTGGAACATTGTGCTGGATGGCGGGCATTATTATCATGTAGACCTTCTGCGGTGCAGCGAGCTGGGCGGCTATCACGAGTTTACCGATCCGGAGATGTCGGGCTATGTCTGGGATTACACGGCCTACCCGGAGTGTCCGGCGGTGCCCGCAGTGGCGGCCGCGGAGACCGGAGCCGCCCGGGGAACGGAGGAAACGCCCACAGAAGCCACGACGCTGCCGCCGGAGGAAACCACGGAACCAACGGAAAATCCGGAAAAAAATACTTGACATTTTTGGAAAAACCGCTATAATAAGCTCTGTTCCTTGCGGGCGTAGCTCATCCGGTAGAGCGCCACCTTGCCAAGGTGGAGGTAGCGAGTTCGAGCCTCGTCGCCCGCTCCAAGAAAAAACCGCTCTTGCCTATCAGGCAGGAGCGGTTTTCTT
>HF988103.1:12130-13069 GCA_000434635.1 Firmicutes bacterium CAG:110
CTATCAGGCAGGAGCGGTTTTCTTTATCCTGCCGTCCCATTGCCCAGAAAAAATCTCCCGCGGATGAAAATATTGCGCATATTTTCTCGAAAAAGGGATACCATTTTCTGTCAGAATATGCGACAATATGGGTAAACGCAGAGGCTTTTGCGTTTTTTGGGTTAATCGTTGTACAGGGAGGTAAAACCATGACGATCAATGACGCACTGCGGCTGCGGATCTTTGAACTTTGCGAGGAGCGGCATATGACGATAAACGGCCTGTGCTCTGTCTGCGGGCTTAACCAGTCAACGATTAGCAATATCATCTATGGACGGAACAATTCGACCAACGTATCCACCATCCAGAAGATCTGCGACGGACTTGAAATAGATCTGCCGACATTTTTCACGTCGGATCTGTTCAGGAATCTGGAATAAAACGTATTCCGAAAAACCGGCGCGGGCAGCTTATTGAGGTGCGTTTCCTTCCTTCAACTTGCGACACCTGCTCCAGTGTGGCACTTCTTTGCCGATTTTTTGCCAAAAACGAAAGGTCAACGGAAAAGAGGTAACCTTCAATGCGGCGGGTGGTATCATCACAGCGGTGAGGTGAGGGAAATGCGTTCCAAGGAAGCACTGCAAATACGGATTCTGAATCTGTGCGACGAAAACGAGCTGTCGCTGAACGCACTGGGCGCCCGCTGCGGCATCACGCAGTCCACGCTGAACAATATCGTCAACGGAAGAAACAACTCCATTACCATTCAGACCGTTCTGAGGATATGCCGGGGACTGGGCATGGAGCTGCAGGAGTTCTTTGACGACGATCTCTTCCGGGACATTGAGCAGGAGATATACTGACCGCGGCAGTCAGGGAAAATCTGACGGATCTCCTCAGATTCGGCAAAGGATTCCACAATCCAACAAAAAACAGCCCGCCGGGAACATTCATTCCCGG
>HF988103.1:13083-21606 GCA_000434635.1 Firmicutes bacterium CAG:110
CGGGAACATTCATTCCCGGCGGGCTGCTGTCTTATACTATTTCCTGATTAAAATCTTAGTTTTAATCAGGAAGGCATCGCCTTCAGGCAATTAAAATCTTTTTTAAAGATTTTAATTGGAGTTCAGTATTACACATTGAACAGGAAATTGACGATGTCTCCGTCTTTCATGACGTATTCCTTCCCCTCGCTTCGCACCAGACCCTTGGCCTTGGCCGCGGCCATGGTGCCGCAGGCTTTCATGTCGTCGAAGGCGATGACCTCGGCACGAATGAAGCCCCGCTCAAAGTCGGTGTGGATCTTACCGGCAGCCTGAGGGGCCTTGGTGCCTTTCTTGATGGTCCATGCCCGGCATTCGTCGCTGCCGGCGGTGAGGAAGGAGATCAGACCCAGCAGGGTGTAGCTGGCCTTGATGAGCTTGTGCAGGCCGCTTTCGGCGACGCCCAGCTCCTCCATGAACATGGCCTTTTCCTCAGGGTCGTCCAGCTCGGCGATGTCCGCTTCCAGCTTGGCGCAGATGGGGATCACCTGACTGCCCTCGCTGTCGGCAAGCGTCTTGACCGCCATGTAGTGGCGGCTGCTTTCCGGCTCGTTGACCTCGTTTTCCGACATATTGGCGACATAAATGGTCTTTTTCAGCGTCAGCAGGTCGGAGGTGGCGATCAGGGCCCGGTCTTCGTCGGAAACGTCGAAGGTTCTGGCCAGCTTGCCCTTGTTCAGGTGCTCCAGCAGCTCGGTGAAGACCTCCACCTCATGGGCGAACTTCTTGTCGCCGCCCTTCATGGCCTTCTGCGCCTTGTCGATGCGGCGCTCCACCATTTCGATGTCCGACATGACCAGCTCCAGATTGATGATGTCGATATCCCGCAGCGGGTCGGTGGAGCCTTCCACGTGGTTGATGTTGCTGTCCTCAAAGCAGCGGACAACATGGACGATGGCGTCAGTGGTGCGGATATTGCTGAGGAACTTGTTGCCCAGACCCTCGCCCTTGGAGGCACCCTTGACCAGACCGGCGATATCCACGAACTCGATCACGGCAGGGGTGGTTTTCTTGGGCTTATGGAGCTGGGAGAGCCAGTCCAGCCGCTCGTCCGGAACGGACACAACGCCCACATTGGGGTCAATGGTGCAGAACGCGTAATTGTCCGCAGGGACGCCCGCGTTTGTGATCGCGTTGAACAGAGTGGACTTGCCCACATTGGGAAGCCCCACGATACCTAATTTCATCTTTTCAAAATCTCCTTTATTCTCTAGAGTGTTTTGGATTAAGGGGGTAGCCACCGCACCAATTCCGCACCAATTTTTCTGCGGCGCACCATTTTTAACCTGCTAAAACGGTGGCCTGTTCAAACTGTTGGACGGCAATGGTCAAGGATGCGTCAGTCACATGGACGTAACGATCCATGGTGGTTTTGATACTGGAATGACCCAGCAGCTTTTGCAATACTTTCGGCATGACACCGCGCTCAATGGCCCGTGTGGCATAGGTGTGTCTCAGAGCGTGCATTCTTCGCTGTATATCTTGCGGTATATTTTCCGTCCTTTCTCTGGCAGATGCCTTTGCCGCATTCTCTGCCTTTTAGGTTTTTTCCCATTTAGTGAACTCCTTTCCTGTGTGCAGGAAACGTAGGTTCACCACGATGCCTTAGTATACCATAAAACCAAGATTCTTTCAATAACTTTTGGCCTTTTTGGTGCGCACCAATTTGAAAAGATTGGTGCGCACCAGAGGGGAAGATGTTGCTATTCAAATTGCGACCTTCCCTTCAATGTATGCCTCAAATGCCTTGCGCTTTACAAGCTTTTTTGTACCGACGAATAGTACAAAAGGGCAATTGGGCTGTTTCAGCAATTCATCGATTTTGTTAATTCCAATGTTGCTGTATTCTGCTGCTTCCCGGATGGAAAGCAGCATCTTTCGGTCGATAGGCAGGAGCATTGCCTGCTGTTCCTGATTTGCCATAGGCAGAAATAATTCCTTTCTTTCAGATTTTTTATGATTGGAGCCGCCCAACTAGGACGGCTCTACAGGCGCTTTTCGTCTACTCTATCATCTTTCATACCCTGTTTCATTTCTATTTCTTTCCGGGCTCCTGTTCTTTCCGAAGAATCTCCCTAGATCAAATCGGTCAATGATGGCATTGTAGACCCGGAGCTTGTCCCGGAGGACATCATTTTCCTTTTCAATTTTGTGGAGCTTCATCTGGAATTTGGGAGAGCGATAGTAGGACAATTCTTCTCGCAAGGAAGCAATCTCCGCTTTCAGCTCGTTAATCAGTCCCTTGGCGGCATCCAGCGCCTTTTGGAGTACACCCTCCCGCTTCTCCTGGGCAATGTACTTTTTCGCAGTTGCCTTCAGGGCTTCGTACTCCTTGCGTTCCAGGGTCACCTTTGTTGAGGACAGGGGAACGGGTTTGGCTTCGATTGCATCTACTTTCTGAATGGCCACCTGCTGCTTTTGGTATCGTTCAAGTTTCTTCCCCAGAACCGCAGCCTCCTGGGCTTTCTGGGCTGTTTGCTCTGTCAGGCCCTCCAGGCGCTCCTGCTCCCGCTCTACCTTGAATTGGGTCACAGTCAGATGTTCCTCAGAGCTGCCACGTTCGCCACGCTCCAGGTCTGTGTATCCGGCGCTGCGCATGGCATTGTAGAAATCGTCCTGTAGAACGGAATAGGATTTTTTCAGAACAGGCTTGCCAGACTTGGTGAGCAGTGGCTGTCCATCCTCTCCGATTGCTGGCTGGGAAGCCCACTTCTTACTCATACTGACCTGGTGAATCCGCTCCTTAACGGTTCCCACCAGGGCCGGGTCCTTGCAGCGCTTTGTCCAGCGGACTTCTTTCTCCACCACTGGAATGTAGACCACGTGGAGATGGTAGTGGTAGACATCCTCCCCCAGCTTTTCGGACATGGCCCGGTTCCGTTCATCGGCGTGCATCACCGCCGAGAGGATATACTGCTCACCGCCTACGATGTCTACAGCGGCCTTGTAGGCATCTGCGTAAAACTGCTTGGCATAGTCATAACCGCCGTGGATGTAGAAATAGGCAGAGTTCACGTCGAACACCAGCTCTCCAAACTTCTCCGCATCCGCTTTCAGACCACGAGTGGAGATGATGCCGGATTCTACCATCTGGTCAAACATTTCCATGTAGTCCCCTGTAGGGGTCCTAAAGTGAACATTCATTGGTGTTCGCTCTGGGACTATATCTTGATTTACATAACTTTCTTTCTGCCGCTCATTGTGGGCCTGTGCGTTGCCCACTTTGGCGGCTGTCATCTTTGCGTTTCTTGCGCTGGTACGGTCAATACCGTCGCCTCTTGCCATAGGCAAAATACCTCCTGATTTTAGATTTTTGAAGAATGTAGGTTGCGGGGGAACACTTCTGCGGAAGTGTAATAACCCACTATGACACTTTCATCCTGCGGCTGTAAAGTGCCGTGGGGTCCTGCCGGACCGGCGCCCCTTTTGTCGCTGCGCGACATTTTCCCCGCTATCGGGGAAATCCACCCCTCGGGGGAAACGAAGGATGCGGCTCCTGCGGGAGCCTTGGCCGCAGCCGACGATACACTGTATCATCGACTACGGCATGGGTGCCATCGTCTCCGCACATCCTGTGCTGCACCGCTGCCACCCACAGCCAGGGAGCTATTTCTCCCTGGCTGACCATCTCCTGGTCTGCGGACCGTTCGATGGGGACGGGGGTGCGTGGGGAGAGCGACGACTGCGGCACCCGGATTCCATCAAACTTGCCTCCTCTTTGACAGATAATATGGACACCGAATTATGGCAGCTCGGAAGCTCTGTTTGCAGTCCCTTTCACACTTCCTGCAAAGCTCGTTGTATTTCTTCCTGCCGCACGCATCAAGAAAGAACGCCCATTCTCTCTTGAGATATTTAGGCATACGGGGTATGGCTGACACCTCCTTTCCCTTTGTGTTTTTGAGAAGCACGGAAACAGCCAAGGCCATTTCCTGCTGTATGCTTTCGGGGCGATTTTGGACGTTTCCGCTGGACAGAAGCGGATTTCCCTATGACGGCGGTATATTCTCCTATCCAGTTTTCCAAAACCGCTATTGTTGCGTTTGGGTATCAAAAAGCACCGTATTGCTACGATGCTTTTTCCCGACATATGAGAAATGGGAGTTTTACTGTGTACATACGTACCGTGGCCTCAATCATCCTAGTCTCCCGGTACGTATGTACGCGGCGATTCGCCGCAAAAGCCGTTTATGTCGGGCCTGGCAACTGCTTCAATCCCCATGAAGCCCCATACCCGCCGTCCAGCTGGATTGGTAACGTTGTTGCAGTGTTCCAGATTGTACCTCTGCGCATTGGCAACAATCGCATCGCTGAAGCTACGGGCTTTCAGCGGCATCAGTGAGTTTTCGTCACACCACATCCGGTAGATGGCGTACAGGTCTTTGGAGCTGATGGAAGAATCCGCCTTGAGCCGGATATAACCGTCAGATTCCAGAAAGGAAAAGACATTGTTCTGATCCCGCCGCACGGATTCCCGGTTCTCCTGGATGCGAAAGCTTTCTGTGAACTTGAAGCCGTTGGAAACAAGACGCTGTAAGCCCGCAAAAGCCCAGAGGAAAATCCCCTCTGCTTCGGCTTTCAGCTTCTCGCCCAGATCGGGATCGTCGATTCGTCCTGGTGCTTTTCCCTTTGCCGTCAGCACAAGCTGTCTGCGGTAAAATCCGTCACTTCGGTCATAGAGCGCCTGCAAGTCGCCGTTGCTGAATGCCAGCAGCCTGGCAAACATCCATCCCTGGTAGCTCTGGGTTCCTTTCCGTTCCAGGTCCATTTTTCCCTGTGCTGTGACAATAGATTTGATGTAGTTGGTTTGCTTCAATGCCTCCATTTTCATGTCATCGTCCACACATAAAAGAATGTGTTCCAGGTCGGCACGGGCAAACCGGTTCTCAGATATTTTCCCAATGCTGCCGTCTTTCATGTTTGTTCCGAAAATACTTTCCAGAGTGGTTCCAATTTGAGTTTTGCCCTCGCCGCCATTGCCCTTAATAACCATCATCCGCTGGCCCTTGTTGCTGGGAATCAGGCAGTAGCCGATAAACTCTTGGAGTGTTGGAATGTCCTCCGGGTATAGCAGATCATCCAGAAAGCGGAGCCACCGGTTAGGCTCCGGGGCATCTGGGCGGTAGGCGACAGGCAACCGGTTACGAACAATCTGTGGCCGTCCCTCTGTGAATCTGCCATCCAAAAACAGGGTTCCATTCGCAAGATGAACGCGGTCAGCCTGCGGGGGAAAATCCCCCACCTGTGCTTCCAATTTCAGCACTTCCAAGATGTTATTGATCTTCCGTGGAATGTTGTTCACGGCGCAACATTTCAGCTTTTCGTAGATTTCTCCCCGGAGGGGTAGTTCATCTGTCAGCCGACCATCCGGCGTGAAAAAGGCTCTGTTAGCAAAGAGAATTCGATGCTCCCGCAAAAACTCCTCACAGAACAGCGCTTCATTGATGCTGGTTCCATCAAACCAGGCGGGCCGTTCCCAATCAGGCAATTTTTTCTTCCTGGTAATGGCGGGCTTCCTCCTCTCTTTTTCTCTCCACATAATCACGCAGCTCATAAATTGTGCCGTCTTTCCGAAACACTTGTAGCACCCGTTCCCGCAGTACCGAGTCACCGGCAATCAGGGAATCCAGAAAAAAACTGATAACTGGCTCCATCTGCAAGCTCTCCACAAACCGATCATCCGGGTCACAGCCGAGTGTGACAGGCGCATACCGCAGCCGCCAGATTCGCAGCAGTCGAAGATATTCCTTGAGAACACGGATACAGAGCCGTTCCAGATTGGGAGCAACTTCCGGGGAAGTAGGGAATGGAATAGGCGTTTGTCCCGTTTCAATTTCAAAATCGCCTCTCAATTTTTCAACGGCTTCCTGTGCGGATAGACCCCACAGCTTTGCGGTAAAGTCAATGACATCTCCGTGGGCACCGCAGCCGAAACAGAAGAAATAATCCTCATTCAGCTTCAGACTTGGGTGATGATCCTCGTGGAATGGGCAACAAGCCATGCCGTTGGGCAAAACCCGCAGCCCGTAGTGTTCGGCAGCTTCTCGCATGGGAACAGCTGCCTTGATTGCCTCAAATACGTTCATATATTATCCTCCATAAATGTTTATTTTTGTTGCCGCCCTATTCCAATGCCGTTCCTGCCCCGGTGTCTCCGCGGCGTTGTTTCGCTCCTGTCATCGCAAAATCGTATCTCATTTTCCGGCGGGTATTCAGCTGTCAAGGTCCATGAAGGGACGTACAAATCAACACGATTTGTACATGAGGCCTCAATTTGTCCTCTCACTTACTAGGCCTCGAGTCGAATTCTTTTATAAGCACAGCACCAGAATGCGAAAGCGTCAGCACCAAAATTATGTAAAAATGTTCGAGATAGATTGTATTTGTTAATAAACTGATGATAGAAATAGCAAAAAATATTTTTCTCGCATATTGAGAAATATAGGTTGATTTGCTATAATCACAGAAAACAATCAACTTATGATATGAGTGATAAACTATGGAACGAATCAGATCATACAGAGCCCAGCTCTACGCCCATGTACGCAGCCATTGGGAAAGCAAATCCACGCCGTGGATTACACAGCTTTGCGGCAAAAGTGGAATGGGCAAGACGACCCTTGCAAGGAGCTACCTGGAAGCATTCAACGGGGAATACTTTTCCCTCCGAAACCTGGATGCTGCGTTTGCCCCGCGGATATTTCTTTCCGGGTGCAAGCTGTGGAAAGACTTTTTCGCAGAGATTGGAGAAACAAAAAATCGTCCAGTCATCTTTTTCGATGACGTGGACGATAAAAACGATAAGAAAGATTTTATAAATGCACTTCCGGCTCTGGCTGGAAAGGCGTATGTTGTGCTGCTTGTTCGGAATCTGATGGAACTGCCGTTTCCATTTGATGTGATACAAATGACGGCAATGACGATGCCCATGCTGCTGGCTGAAAATAGGGCACTGGAGCCACTGGATGCGCTTCGCACAATTGCGATTACGGATGGCATTCCGGAGCTGGTGCGGCTATTCGACTTTCAAAAGAGCTTTGCGGAGAATCTATCACCGCTCTTTGCACACGACTCTGCGTATTTCTGTTATGCGGAATCAGAGCTGCGCAGAAACTTCCGAACACCCGAAACATACAATATCCTGCTTTATGGCATGGCAACGGGGTATAATCGAATCAGCCAGCTGTCAGAGTTTTCCGGTTTCCCGCAGAACAAATGTGATAAGTATTTGAAAGCACTGGACAAAGCCGGGCTTTTGGAAACCGAGCAAAAGAAAGATGCTGCCGGACATATCCGCACACACTATTATCCCAAAGGCGGCTATTGGAAAACGTGGTTCCGGTATGTGTTTCCATCGCAAGGCCGCTATCTTGAAGTGCAGAAGGAAGAAGCCCTACAGCAGCTTGTGGATGAAATGGATAAAACAATTGTTGTAGAATACTTCAAAAAGGTCTGCTGGAACTGGTTGGAGAAAAATTATCACAGCTGCTATTGGGATGGATTTCTCAAATTCGATGATCCGAAACAGCGGGATGTGATGGTCAATGGCGTTCGCTTTGATTATGTGCAGGAGACAAAAGATCACACAATTTATGTGAAGATTTGGGACAATGTTCGAGAAGGATTTCCGAAAGAAGCGTTCCAGAAAATAGAAGCTGCAACAACGGCAGTCCGTCCCTTTTATGAGAATATCTACTTCCTTTTCTCAGCCGGCAGAGCCTGTAACTATGTAGAGGAGGTTCGGAATCTGGAAACGGTTTCGGTGGTGAATTTGAAATCACTGGTTGGGCAGAAAAATAAAGACGTTTTTGAGAAATTATGAGAAAGAAAAAGTGGGTGAATTGAGCCATTACATCTCGTGCTTGTCGAGGAGCCGGAAGCGCATCTACATGTACAAGTTCAACAGGTCTTTATTCGCAAAGCTTATAGCGTGCTGCGCAACCATGAAAAGCTTGGGAAAAGTGATGCCTTTTCTACACAACTTGTAATAAGCACACATTCAAGTCATATTGCACGGGAAGAAGAATTTGCAAATTTGCGGTATTTCAAACGCTTACCTAAGGACTTTGAGGGAAAAGTTGCAACATCTAAAGTCGTTAATCTTTCTGATGTTTTTGGTAAAGATGATGCAACCAAACGTTTTGTTACAAGATATTTGCAGACAACCCACTGCGATTTGTTTTTTGCTGATGGGGTCATTTTGGTTGAGGGTTCAGCGGAACACATGTTGTTGCCGCATTTTATTAGGAATAAGCAGTATGAGATGATGGGTATTGTTTGCCCGCAGTATGCGGAGAAGAATATCCTGATTGATTATGGCGTAATTGAAGAGGCGGAGTAATGTCAAAGAGATATGCCAGACAACTACATAGTGTAGATGATTTGATTGCCGCTGTTGAAGAATACGGCTTTCTGCCCTTCTTTCGGAACGAGATTCACGGCTTCTCCATCGAGGAACTTTGCCCACCTGAGTTATGGTTTGCG
>HF988104.1:0-20855 GCA_000434635.1 Firmicutes bacterium CAG:110
CCCGGGAAGATAGGTAATGCCAACATTAGAAAAGCTCCATCCGATTGGATGGGGCTTTTTCGTGCTCTTTTTTCTGTTGAAACTCCCCCTACGTTCGGATGGGGAGCTTTTGTTATGCTCCGGAAAGGAACTGCACAAACCCGGGCGATGTTGCATATCCTGACCAGAGGTGATATTTTGGCTATCGTGAGAACCGATGTACCAATGACCTCCGCGCTTTGCGAGGAAACCATATTAAAGCTGGTGGATACATATCCCTTTCTGCGGACAGAAGTGCTGACGACAACGGCGTTTGGACGGCCGGTGCGAACCCTTACCATCGGGGAGGGCGACCGGAAGGTGATCTATTCCGCTGCACACCACGCCAACGAGTGGATCACCACGCCGTTGATTCTGAAATTCATAGAGGAGCTTGCGGAGGCGGTTCAGAACCAGGGGCGGCTTTACGGTGTGGAAGCCCGGAACATTGTCCGGGCGGCGACCATTTATACCGTGCCGATGGTTGACCCGGACGGCGTGGATCTGGTCACGGGAGCGATCGAAACCGGGACATTGCAGTACGCGGCGGCGCAGCGACTGTCGGATAACTACCCGCAGATCCCGTTTCCGGCGGGGTGGAAGGCAAATCTATTAGGTGTGGACCTGAATTTGCAGTATCCGGCGGGATGGCTGCGGGCGCGGGAGATCAAGTTCTCTCAGGGCTATACCAGACCGGGGCCACGGGATTATGTGGGCCGAGCACCGCTGAATCAGCGGGAGTCCATTGCCTTGGCAGATTTCACACAGGAGATCGACCCGGCGCTGGTCCTGGCGTATCACACGCAGGGAAAGGTGATTTACTGGCAGTTTCAGGATTACGAGGTTCCCGGCGCCCGGGAATTGGGGGAGGAATTTGCGCGACTCAGCGGCTACGAACTGTCGGATACACCCTATGAGTCCAGTTTCGCCGGCTACAAAGATTGGTTTATTCAGAAATTCCGCCGGCCGGGGTATACCATCGAGGCCGGTTCCGGGCAGAATCCCTTGCCCATCGAGCAGTTCCCGGAAATCTACCGGGACAATCTGGGAATCCTGGTGACGGCGGCGCTGGGGTTACCACATTAGGAATGGTTTTTTCCCGCATTCTTACACGCCTACGTCCATGCGGGACTCGAGAACCATGCTGTCCCCGGTAAGCGGATGGGTGAATTCCAGCCGATGGGCGCAGAGCATCTGATAGGACAGTCCCAGTCCGTCGGAAAAACGACGGGATTCCTCCGTGCCGTATTGCGGATCGCCCAGAATCGGGAAGCCCATGTAGGCGCAGTGAACCCGCAGCTGGTGGGTGCGACCCGTCACCGGATGCAGCGCAAGTTTGCAGATTTGTCCGTTCCGGTGAAGCACCTCAAATTCCGTCACGGAGGGCTTGCCCTCGGGGCTGACCTGCCGCAGAAGACTGGGAAGGGGCAGGCGGGCAATGGGGGCGTCGATCACGCCGGTATCCGTTTTAGGGCCGCCAAAGGTGAGGGCGTGATAAGTTTTCTTTACTGCCGCGTCCTGGAGAAGCGCATGAAGATGGGCGTTTTTTGCCAGCAGGACGATGCCGAAGGTGTCCCTGTCCAGCCGGGTCACGGGATGAAAGGCGGATTTCTCACCGCTTCTGTGGTAGTAACCGGCCACGAGATTGGCAAGGGTTCCCTGATTCGTCGCCCGGGAGGGATGAATCAGCATACCGGCGGGCTTATCCACCACCAGAATGCCCTCGTCCTCGTAAAGAACCGTCAGTTCGCCATCCTCGGCGGGGTATTCCGGCTCCGGCTCGTCTAAGCGGACGGTGATCACGTCCCCCGGCTGAACGGGGTAATTTGTATGTTGGGGAAGTCCGTTGACGCGGATACCGTCGCCCCATTTCAGGTGATTCATCAGGCCGGAGGACATGTTCAGTTCCCGGCGCAGAAAGGAAGAAAGCCGTCCGCTCCGGGCGGCGGTATGGGTCAGTTCCATGAGACGGCCTCCTTAAGAATTTTGGCAGGAAAGTGTTAACAGCTTGTCCATATCTCACCATGTTCCCCGTGATATAATTGGGAAAAAGGAGGGATTTCATGAGAAGACTGGCCGGATGGACGCTGCTTTTCGTATTCGTTCTGAGTCTTTTCGGGTGCGGAAAAACCGGGGGCGATATGCGCGTCAGGGGGATCGACTCCGAAATTTATACCGATGAAGACTACCTGGCCGCCGTGCAGGCGGTGATCGCCGGATTCCGGGATTTTCAGGGCTGCACGCTGAAGGAAATCTCCTACGCCGGGGACGAAACCGTCCGCAAGGAGCAGGAATACATTCTGGGTTTCGGGGATTACGACGAGGGAATCGTCCTGCTGTCCTCCTTCACCGTGGATGAACACGGCGGCGACGGCTCTTTGGAACCGAACGGCACCTACACCCGCTGGGGCTGGTATCTTGCCAGAAAGAACGGCGGAAAGTGGAACATCGTAACCTGCGGTTACGGCTGAGCACAATCGTAAAAAGCCCGCTTCATCAAGAAGCGGGCTTTTATACTCAGTTCAGAGCGGCCTTGGCCTTATTCACAACGGCGGCAAATGCGGCGTTGTCCTGAATCGCCATCTCAGACAGGCTCTTGCGGTTCATCTCAATACCGGCCTTCTTCACACCGTTCATGAAGGTGGAGTAGTTCATGCCGTAGGGAGCGACAGCAGCGCTGATCCGGGTGATCCACAGGCGGCGGTAGTCACGCTTCTTCTGCTTGCGGCCGGCAAAAGCGTAGTTACCGGACTTCATGACCTGCTGCTTGGCCATCTTGAAGTGCTTGGACTTGGAACCCCAGTAGCCCTTCGCCAGCTTCAGGGTAGCGTTTCTTCTCTTGCGCGTCATCATCGCGCCTTTCACTCTAGCCATTTCTCAGTATCCTCCTTCTGCCTTACTTGTAGGGAATCATTTTCTTGATTGCGTCCACATTGGTCATATCGGCATAAGCGGTCGCACGCAGATGGCGGGTACGCTTGGTAGTCTTCTTGGTCAGAATGTGGCTCTTGTAAGCGCGGGCTCTCTTCACCTTACCGGTCTTGGTCAGGTTGAATCTCTTCTTCGCACCGCTGTGGGTTTTCAGCTTGGGCATAGGTAGGTTCTCCTTCCGTAATCTAGTATATCGTGGTTGCGTTATTTGCTGTTCTTGGGGGTCAGGAACATTGCCATAAAGCGGCCTTCCAGCTTGGGGTTTTTCTCCATGCCGGCAATTTCAGAGCAGCTCGCGGCGAAGTCCATCAGCAGCTTCTCGCCCAGGTTGGTGTGCGCCATCTCACGGCCGCGGAAGCGGACGCTGACCTTGACGCGGTTGCCGTCGTTCAGGAATTTCTGAGCGGCCTTGACCTTGGTGTTGAAGTCATTGGTATCGATGCTGGGACTCATGCGGATTTCCTTGATCTCCACGACCCGCTGGTTCTTCTTGGCTTCCTTCTCCCGCTTCTTCTGATCGAAGCAGAATTTGGAATAGTCCATGATCTTGCAGACGGGAGGGGTCGCGTTGGGAGAGATCTTCACTAAGTCCATGCCCTGTTCTTCTGCCATGGCATTGGCCTGAGCGGAGGACATAATCCCCAGCTGTGCGCCGTCGGCGCCGATGAGCCGGATCTCCTTGTCCCGGATTTCCTCGTTGAGCTGATGATCTAATTTTGCGATGGTAAGCACCTCCATTAACAACAAAAAAGCGGATGCCAAAGCACCCGCACCAACCCCACCTGCCCCTCGCGGGAAAAGTGGAATATGAACCGTTTCGCGTCTGCTGACGGTGAGGCGGATGTTCAGCCTTCTTTATCACCCGGATATTCTAGCATGGTTCAGGGCGGTTGTCAAGAGAAATTTTCTCCCCGGAAAAGACAGATTGTTTTCATAAAATAATCTAAAGAACACTATTGACAATCAAATGACCATGTGATACAATCAAAGAACGGAAGAGAGGAGGAAAACATCATGCAGTGGACAATTCCCGGCACGACCCTTCCGGGGCAGCGGGAGGACGCAGACCGGGTGGACAGCGTATTTAGGGCGCTTTTTCTGGCGGGCGGACTGACCCTCAGTCAGGTGTCCGGCATCGCCGGACTGGAACCCTACACCGTTCAGAACTGGGTCAAGCGGGGCTTTCTTCAGCCGCCCCGGGGAAAGCGCTACGATATGGAGCAGGTCTGCCGCATCCTGAACATCAATTTGCTCAAGGGCGCGCTGACGCTGGAGCAGAGCTGCCAGCTGATCTCCTACATCAACGGCGACCTGACCGACGAAAGCGACGATCTGATCGACGACACCCTTCTGTATTTCTACTTCGTCCGTCTGGCAGCCCGGGCGCAGGACCTGGGGAACAAGGATGTCTGGGACGTTGCCCTGAAAGAGGTGACGGCCAGCTACCGCGAGCCGATTCCCGGCGCCGGAGAGAAGCTGGAAAAAGTGTTAAAGGTGATGCTCACCGCCTGGCTGGCCGGCCGGCTGAAAGCTCAGGCGGAGCAGATGCTGGGAGAATTAACAATTAAAAAAGGAGAATAAAGCAATGGATGAAAACGGAACCTACAGCTGGCCGGGCGGCCAGAATACAAGGCCAAAGAAAAAGCCGGACTTTAAGCGAGCCGGACGCACCGTGATTGCCGTTATAGCGGCGCTGCTGGTGCTGGCCGTCGCGCTGACTTGCTTCTACACCGTGGATGACAAGCAGCAGGCGGTGGTCACGACTTTCGGCAAGGTCACGAACGTCACCGAGGCGGGCGTCCACTTCAAGCTGCCACTGGGTATCCAGAAGGTGGAGAAGGTGGACGTGAATGTCTATCAGAAGATCGAGCTGGGCTATTCCAGCAGCGGAAACAGCTACGAGGTCAACGACAGCGAAAGCACTATGATCACCGGCGACTACAACATCGTCAACGTGGACTTTTTCGTGGAGTACAAAATTTCCGACCCGGTGCAGTACCTGTATTCCTCCAATGAGCCGGAACTGATCCTGCGCAACCTGATCCAGAGCCAGATCCGCAACGTGGTGGGTTCCTCCAGCGTGGACGCCGTTCTTACCGACGGCAAGGAGAGCATCCAGATGCAGGTCAAGGAGCTGGTCACGGAGATCCTGAAGGAATATGACATCGGCCTGACGCTGGTGGACGTAAAGATTCAGGACGCCGAGCCGCCCACGCAGGAGGTCATAGAAGCCTTCAAGGCCGTGGAGACCGCCAAGCAGCAGGCGGAGACGGTCATCAACGATGCCAAAGCCTATCAGAACGCCCAGCTGCCGCAGGCTCAGGCTCAGGCCGACCAACTGATCCAGAACGCGGAATACCTGAAACAGAAGCGCATCAACGAAGCCATTGAGAAGGTGGCCATGTTTGAGGCCATGTATTCCGAGTATGCCCAGAACCCCGCCATTACCCGCACGAGAATGTATTACGAGGCCATTTCTCAGGTGCTGCCCGGTGTGAAGCTCTACATCAACACCGGCGGTCAGGGCGGCGATGTCCAGATGCTCCTGCCGCTGGAATCTCTGGCGGGAACCGAAGGAGGTAACGCAAAATGAAGAAAAAGGGAATTTTGATCGTGCTGCTGGTGCTGGCGTTGATACTGGCTGCCGGCTCCATGTTTACCGTGGCCGAGGACGAGTATGCCTGCACGGTACGGTTTTCCAAGATCATCGGCACCACCAGCGAAGCGGGGCTGCACTTCAAGCTGCCATTTGTGGACAGCGTAAAGTATTTCACCGACGCTACCCAGCTCTATGACATTCCGCCCTCTGAGGTACTGACTTCCGACAAGCAGAATATGACCGTGGACTGCTACATTCTGTGGAGAATTTCCGACCCCAAGCTGTTCTACCAGACCCTCGGCTCCACGGCCAAGGCGGAGGAACGGCTGGACGCCATCACCTACAGCGCCCTGAAAACCGACATGGGCACGCTTGCCCAGGCGGACATCATCAACATGAACGACGGCGCCGAGCGCAACACCATTTATGACGACATCACCGTCAAGGTGGACGCCGCGGCCAAATCCTACGGCATCCACGTGGAGGACGTGAAGATCAAGCGCTTCGACCTGCCGGAAAGCAACCTGAACGCAGTCTACGGCCGGATGATCTCCGAGCGGAACCAGATGGCGGAGAAGTATACCGCCGACGGCAACTATGACGCCTCCATCATCCGCAACGACGTGGACAAGCAGGTGAACATCATCGTCTCCGACGCCGAGGCTGCTGCCGCCAAGCTGGAGGCCGAGGGCGAGCAGGAGTACATGCGCCTGCTGGCGGAGGCTTACGACACCCAGGACAAGAAGGACTTCTACGAGTTCTCTCTGGCGCTGGACGCTCTGAAGGCCAGCCTGAACGGCGACGAAAAGACCGTCATTCTGGACGCCAATTCCGAGCTTGCCAAAATCCTTATGGGGGAAAAGTAAGAAAGAATTGCGAAAAAGCCCGCACATCGGTCAAGCGACCGATGTGCGGGTTTTGTACGTATTCCGTTATTTCCACAGTCCGTCGGGGTACTTGCCCTCGTCGGTCATCCGGCGCAGGGCGGCTACCACCGCAGGCTTGTCGGCGGCGTAGGTCACGCCGTACCATTTGTCGGGGGAAGTCAGCACCGTGACCGTGGCCTTCTTCTCCCCAATCAGCTGGGACACCGCCAGAGGCAGGAAGAATTCGCCCTTGATGGGATTCTCCGCCAGCGCCTTGTCCAGAAAAGCCGGGAAGCGGGCTTCCAGCTCCTTCAGGAAGCCGGGGGTGTAGCCCCACAGGTTCATGGACACGGTGGTGTCGGCGGGGACGTCCACCCAGTGTTCGCCGTCCTCGGTGAAGTGGATGCCGCCGGGGTACTTTTCCACACGGGTACGCTCGTCAATGCCGGTGAGATGACCCTTGCCGTCGGTGACGCAGATGCCCCGGGCGACGCTGCCGTGATCCGTCACGGTCTTGCCCAGCTCGTAGCCCACCATGTAGTAATCGTAGGTGTCCTTATCCTGCGCGTGGCAGAGGGCGTCGTAGATCACCCGGTAGGCGGAGGTGCCGTAATAGTCGTCGGCGTTGATGACCGCAAAGGGCGCGTCGCCGATGGCCTCACGGGCGCACAGAACCGCGTGGCAGGTGCCCCATGGCTTGGTGCGTCCCTCCGGGACGGTGTAGCCGGCGGGGATATCGTCCAGCTCCTGATAGGCGTAACGGATCTCCATGGGGCATTTTTTCAGCCGCTCGCCCACGGTCTCCATGAAGTCCTTGCGGATGGCTTCCTTGATGATGATAACGGCGGTATCGAAACCGGCTTTGTGGGCGTCATAAAGGGAATAGTCCAGAATCGCTTCGCCCTGACTTCCCACAGGGTCGATCTGCTTCAGTCCGCCGTAGCGGCTGCCCATACCGGCGGCCATAACGACGAGAATAGGTTTGCGTGCCATTCAAATTCTCCTTTTTTGTTTTTCGGCGGCACTATGGAGTCAGGCAGCGCCGCCTGCTTCATTGGGGTGGGTTCATTATAACGTGTAATTCCCCGTAAAGCAAGGGAAAGCGGAGCATTTTGTGCATAGTGTCGAGAAAATCGGCTTTCTGGTGAAAAAAGAGTGGGGAACACTAGATAAGTTGCTCGGAATTCAGGAAAATGCTTTCCCTGCGCAGCTTGTCCCAGCGGAATTCCCCCGCAAGCTCCCGGGCGGAAACGGGTTCATTCCGCTCGATCAGCCCCGCGCTGAAAGCCAGCGTGCCGATGAGCCTTTCCGGGGTGACGCGGGCGCGAAGCTGCCCTAAATCCAGATCTTTGTCCCGCTTGCTCAGGCGGCGGCCGTCCGGGGCAAGGAGCATGGGGACGTGGGCATACGCCGGGTGGGGAAAGTCCAGCAGCTCCTGCAAGTACATCTGCCGGGGCGCGGAGCTTAATAAATCCATCCCCCGTACCACCTCGGTGACACCGGCCTCCCCGTCGTCTACGGTGACGGCGAGCTGGTAGACGTAGACCCCGTCGGCCCGGCGCACCACCATGTCTCCGCAGTCGGTGGCGAGGTTGCATTCATAATGCCCCTGCACCCGGTCCTCCACCGTCCAGACCCTGTCCGGCACCCGAACCCGCCACGCGGGGGCGCGGTGAAATGTTGCCCGCTGCGCTTCCGTCAGATTCCGGCAGGTGCCGGGGTAGACGTAGGTGCCGTCGGACAGGTGCGGCGCGTTGACGCTGTGAAGCTGGCTGCGGGTGCAGTAGCAGGGATACAGCAGCCCCATTTCGGCGAGTTTGTCAAAATACCTGTCGTAAACGGCGCTGCGCGCGCTCTGGGGCGGCGTCTCCCGGTCGTAGTCCAGACCCAGCCAGCGCAGGTCTTCCCGGAGGATTTGCGCGTATTCCTCACTGGTTCGCTGGGTATCCAAATCCTCCATCCGGAGAACCATTTCTCCGCCCTTGGAACGCACGGACAGCCATGCGATCAGCGCCGCAAAAACGTTGCCCAGGTGCATCCGTCCGGAGGGGGTGGGGGCGAAGCGCCCTACGCATTTCAGCTCAGCCATTTTACCCACCACCAGATGATGCCGGCGATACCGGCCAACTCTCCTAGGAGCAGCAGCACAAGACCGCCGGAACCTTTCTTCCGCTGCTTTTTCCGGCTTTTGCGGTCGGCAATATACTCTTCCGCGTAATAGGCGTCGTCGGTTTCCTCGTCGTCGTAGACCGTGCGGTCAAAGTCCACGGCGTAGTTGGTTGGGCGGCTGTCATGCCGGGTGAGAACGGGAAAGTCCTCGCCATCCTCGTCCACATCTTCTTCGTCCCAATCTTCTTCCAGAAGCTCATCTTCCATCTGCTGCAGGGCTTTGCCGGGGTCGTCAAAGAACCGCATGAGGCATCCCTCCTTTGCCTGCTATTGTAGCGAATTACTTGGCAAATGTAAAGCGGATATTTCCTTTGACGTACAGGCTGCGCTCTGCTATAATAGTACACCGAAATGCAGAAGCTTGGAGGAAGACACCATGAGAATGAGAAAAATGCGGAATCTGGAACCCAGAATGGAAAAATGCGCCGCCTACCGAATCGATCAGCCGGAGACGCTCCGGGGAAACTGGCGGAGCCTGAAGCCGGACTGCACGGCACTGTGGGTGGAGGTCGGCTGCGGAAAGGGGAAATTCACTGCCGAGACCGCTCAAAGTAACCCCGACGTGCTGCTCATCGCCGTGGAGCGGTGCCGGGAGGCCATGGTGGTGGCCATGGAGAAGGCCAGAGATATGGAGCTGAAGAATGTATTCTTCATCGATATGGACGTGGCCAAAATGGAGGAAATTTTTGCCCCGGGGGAGATCGACCGGCTGTTCATCAACTTTCCCGACCCATGGCCGAGGAAAAAGAACGCCAAGCGCCGTCTGACCCACCGGACATTTCTGGACAAATACTGCCGCACCATCCGGGAGGGCGGGGAAATCCACTTCAAAACCGATAACGCCCCCCTGTTTGCCTACAGTCTGGAAGAATTTGCCGCCTGCGGTCTGGAAGTGAAGAATGTCACCCATGATCTGCACAAGGACGGCATCGTCGGCATCATGACGGGGTACGAAGAAAAATTCCACGCCCTCGGCACCCCCATCAACCGGTGTGAGATCGTGTGCAGGCCCTTTGTCCTCCCCCCGGAGGAGAAAAAGCAGACAGAGGGACAGGAAGAGGCGTGACCCCTTTCTTCCCACAGGAGGAATCATTATGAGCTATTACGCGGGCAGCTGTGACGTTGCCGTGATCGGGGCGGGACACGCGGGAATCGAAGCCGCCCTTGCCGCCGCACGGCTGGGCAATCACACCATTCTCTTTACCATCAATCTGGACGCCGTGGGAAATATGCCCTGCAACCCTGCCATCGGCGGCACCGGAAAGGGGCACCTTGTGCGGGAGCTGGACGCGCTGGGGGGCGAGATGGGCGCGGCGGCTGACCATGCCTGCATCCAGTACCGGATGCTCAACCGAGGCAAAGGCCCCGCCGTCCATTCCCTCCGCGCTCAGGCCGACCGGGTAAAATACCGGCAGTATATGAAGCACACACTGGAATTGCAGGAAAATCTGGAGCTGAAACAGGCGCAGATCGTGGAAATCCTGACTGCGGAGGGCGCGGTCACCGGTGTGCGCACCCAGCTGGGGGCGCAGTACGGCGCGAAGGCCGTGGTTATCGCCACGGGAACGTACTTGGACAGCACCGTCATCACCGGCCAGAGCGTCATCCCCTCCGGTCCCGACGGAATGCACCCCAGCGTGGGACTGGCGGATAATTTGCGCGCGCTTGGGCTGCACCTTCGCCGCTTCAAAACCGGCACGCCACCCCGTGTCAACCGGCGGAGCATCGATTTTTCCAAAATGGAGGTGCAGCCGGGGGACGAGACAGCGGAGCCGTTTTCCTTCCGCACCACCCACAAGGTCAACAATTCCGCCGTGTGCTACCTGACCTACACCAACGAGGAGACCCACCGCATCATCCGGGAGAACCTGTACCGCAGCCCCATGTACGACGGCACCATCTCCGGCGTCGGCCCCCGGTACTGCCCCAGCATCGAGACGAAGATCGTCCGCTTTGCCGACAAGCCCCGGCACCAGCTGTTCATCGAGCCATGCGGGCTGGACACCGAGGAAATGTACATTCAGGGCTTTTCTTCCAGTCTTCCCGAGGATGTGCAGCTTGCCATGCTGCGCACCGTGGCGGGGCTGGAACATGCGGAAATGATGCGCCCTGCCTACGCAATCGAATACGAGTGCGTCGATCCCACCCAGCTGAAGCCAACACTGGAAACCAAACTGGTTTCCGGCCTGTACGGCGCGGGGCAGTTCAACGGCACCTCCGGCTACGAGGAAGCCGCCGCGCAGGGACTGGTGGCTGGCATCAACGCCGCATTGAAAATTCAGGGTAGAAAGCCTCTGATCCTCACCCGGGACACCAGCTACATCGGCACCCTCATTGACGATCTGGTGACCAAGGGGACGGAGGAACCCTACCGCATTATGACCAGCCGGTCGGAATACCGTCTGCTGCACCGACAGGACAACGCCGACCAGCGTCTGACCCGCATTGGCGGCCAGATCGGCCTGATCCCGCCGGAGCGGGTGCAAGCGGTGGAGGAAAAATACGCGCAGGTGCGCCGGGAGGTGCAGCGGCTGGAGGGCAGCGGCATTCCCGCGTCGGAGGAGCTGAACGCCATGCTGGAACGGAAGGGGACTGCCACCGTGGCCAATTCCGCCCGTCTGGCCGACCTTCTGCGCCGCCCGCAGGTGAGCTATGCCGACATCGCTCCCTTTGATCCGGAACGGCCGGAACTGAGCCCCGCCGTCACCGACGAGGTGGAAATTCAGATCAAGTACGCGGGCTATCTGACCCGGCAGGAAAAGCAGGTGGAGGAGTTCAAAAAAGAGGAAGCCCGTCTGCTGCCGGATGATCTGGACTACGCCGCCATTCCCGGCCTGCGGCTGGAAGCGCGGGAAAAGCTCGCCGCCATACGTCCGGTGTCCATCGGTCAGGCGGGCAGAATCTCCGGCGTTAGCCCGGCGGACATCGCGGTGCTGCTGATCTATCTGGAGCAGACAAATGGGTAGCAGACTGCGTGAATCCAACCCGGACGTGCAATCGGTATTTTTGCTGAAAAAGAATAGGAGCAACCATGAAACAAAATAGAAAACTGACGAAAGTCTTGCTGATGGTGTATCTGCTGGCGCTGACATGGATCATACTGTTCAAGCTTCAGATGGATTTTTCCAACCTGCGGGACATGAACTACAGAAGCGTCAATCTTATCCCCTTTGCGGGTTCGGGAATCGTAAATGACAGGGTAGACGTGTCCGAAATTCTGCTGAATGTCGCCGCCTTTGTGCCCTTCGGCATTTATGTTTCCATGCTGAAGCCCGATGGGGGATTCTGGAAAAAGGTTTTGCCGATTTTCTGCGTAAGCCTTTTTTACGAGGTCATGCAGTATGTTCTCGCAATCGGCGGGAGCGATATCACCGACCTGATCGGGAACACATTGGGCGGCGTGGTCGGAATCGGTGTGTTTGCCGTGTTGTACCGGCTGTTTGGCAGAAAGGTTATCAAAGTTCTGAACGTTCTGGCGCTCATTGGAACGGTTGCCGCAGTTGCGTTCTTGGCATTGCTGGTCATTGCGAATCTGTAGACAGCAACAGCGGGTTGCTTGCCAGCGTGGGAATCCTGTGGTACAGTTATGCCAAGGAGGTGCTTTTCATAGATACAAAGGATGTTTTGTATAACTTAAGAGCAAAAAAGGGACTGTCTCAGGACGAGCTGGCGGAAAAAGTTTTTGTCACGCGGCAGGCAGTGTCCCGCTGGGAAAACGGGGAAACGATGCCGAATGTGGAAACGCTGAAGCTGCTGTCGGAATTCTACGACGTTTCCATCAACACGCTGCTGGGTTCTCCCAGACAGATGTTCTGCCAGTGCTGCGGAATGCCGCTGGAGGATTCCACCCTCAGCCGGGAAACCGACGGCTCTTTCAACGAGGAATACTGCAAGTGGTGCTACGCGGACGGGGAATTTACCTATTCCAGCAAGGAACAGCTGATCGATTTCTGCGCAAAGCACATGGCAAGCGAAAGCTGGCCGGAGCAGCAGGTTCGCGCCCATATGGAAGCGCTGGTTCCTACATTGAATCACTGGAAATAATTGCAGAACGAAAAGTCTCTGCCCGACATCGTCAGGCAGAGACTTTTTGTATGCCGTTTGAAAGCAACCGCTTTACCGTCTTCCTCCAAAGGGGTAGCCGTTCCAACCGCCGCTCTGGCTGCCGGAGGCGGCCTGCTGGGTCTGCTCGTTGGCCAGCGCCGACTGGACTTGTTCACCTACGGTGACGGTGAGTTCCATGGTCGAACCCTGACGGTAGACGGTCATGGTCAGCGTGTCGCCGATGGAGGACGCGCTCACCAGACTGACCAGGTCGCTGCTGCCGGTGATCTCCGTGCCGTTGACCCGGGTGATGACGTCACCCGCCTGAAGTCCGGCCTCGGCGGCGGGAGAGCCGTCGGAAACGGCCTGAACGGCCGCGCCAGCGGGGATGCCGTAGAGCTGGGTCTGCTGGTTCACGTCGGAAACGCTGACGCCCACATAGGGCTTGGAGATGTAGCCCTTTTCAATGATGCTCTTCACGATGGAGAGGACATGGTTGATGGGGATGGCGAAGCCGATGTTGTCGATGGACGCGGTGGAGGAAGAAGAGGAGCTGGAATACTTGGCGTTGGTGATGCCGATGACCTCACCGTAGAGGTTAAAGAGCGCACCGCCGGAGTTGCCGGAGTTGATGGCGCAGTCCGTCTGAATGAGGTCCATGGTCAGGGAATTGGAGAGGGTGACCTCCCGGTCCTTGGCGCTGACGAGACCCGCGGTGAGGGAGAAGGTCAGCTCGCCCAGAGGGTTGCCGATGGCCACCACGCTGTCGCCCACGTTCAGGTTGTCGGAGTCGCCCAGAACCACCGGGGGCAGCCCTTGGGCGTCCACCTTCAGGACAGCCACGTCGTTGCTTTCGTCGTAGCCGATGAGGGTCGCGTCATAGGTGTCGCCGTTGTACATGGCTACGGTGATGCTGTTGGAGTTTTCCACCACGTGGTAGTTGGTCAGGATATAGCCGTCCTCCGTGAGGATGAAGCCGGAACCGGCCGCAGCGGAGGTGGTCTGGAAGCCCCAGTAGTTGGTGGTGATGGAGGTGGTGATGCCGACGGTGGAATTGACGTTGGCGGCGTAAACCTCTGCGGCGGTCATTTCCTTGCCGGAGTCCACGGTGACGGTGTTCAGGACGCTCTTTTCCCGGATGCCCTGAAGCATGGCGGTTTCGTTCTTGCTCACCGTGCCGGTCTGGCCGCGGCTGCTTTCATACCAGATGACGCCGCCTGCCCCCAGAGCGCCGCCCAGCAGGGCGAACACCAGCGCCAGCGCGCAGATGCGAAGCCCCATGCGGTTTTTCTTTTCCCGCTTCTTCGGCGTGGGGGGCGTGTAAACGGGAATTTCCTGAGAAGGGGTTTCGTAAGAGTTGTTGGAATCGTAGAATTGTTCATCCATAATGGTTTGCTTCCTTTCATGTTTCATTGCCCACAGAATAGCACTTGATCCTGAATAGAATCTGAAAAAATCGGTGGGAGGTTGTAAAAGAACTGTTAACAAACAGGACTTCAGTTCCAATTCAGGATTATCTGGTATTATAATAAAAACGGAATTTATGGAGGCATGCAATATGAAAATTCTGGTAATCGAAGACGAAAAGCTGCTGGCCGATTCCATCAAGACCCTTCTGGAAGGGAAGGGCTTTGAGGTGGAGGTGGCCTACGACGGCGAGACCGGCGCGGAATATGCCGAGCTGGGAATTTACGATCTGCTGATTCTGGACGTGATGATGCCCAAAATGGACGGCTATCAGGTCGCCCGGGAGGTGCGCGCCAAGCGCTGCACCACGTCCATCCTCATGCTGACGGCAAAGTCCGCCGTGGAAGACCGGATCTACGGCCTGAATTCCGGCGCGGACTATTATCTGACCAAGCCCTTCGACACCCGGGAGCTGCTGGCCTGCATCAACGCCCTTCTGCGCCGTCAGGGCAAGCAGGTGGACGAGCTGGTGTTCGGCAATACTTCCCTTGACTTAGACACCTGTACACTGGTCTGCGGCGGGAAAAGCGTGCGGCTGTCCGCCCGGGAGTTTGACGTGATGCGGTTTCTGCTTCAGGCGCAGGATCGGATACTGTCGAAGGAAATGATCCTCGCCCGGGTGTGGGGCTACGATTCCAACGCAGTGGAAAACCATGTGGAGGTCTATGTGGGCTTTTTGAGAAAGAAGCTCAGCGCCATCAATTCCAATGTGCGCATTGAGGCCGTCCGGCGTCTGGGGTATCGTCTGGAGGTGGCGGAAGGATGATTCGCCGACTGAGAGTCAAATTCATCTGCATCAATATGGCCATCGTCACCGTTATGATGCTGGCGATTCTCGGTATGCTGCTCCACTTTACCCGGGGCGATCTGGAACAGCAGAGCATCCGGGTGATGCAGAGCGTCATGGAGGATCGCGCCTATCCCAGCCGTCCGGGGGAATTTCCCAGACAGGCGAAGCTTCCCTATTTCTATGTAAGTGTCAACACCATGGGCGAGCTGTCCGCCAGCTTTGGCGGCTACTATGACCTGACGAACACAGAGGCCATTCAGCAGATCATCACCCTGGCGCTGGGTTCCGGCGAGGACACCGGTATCCTGAAGGACTACAGCCTGCGCTTTCAGAAGCGCACAACGCCCTTCGGGCAGACCATCGTCTTTGTGGATATGTCCAGCGAGCTTACCACCATGCGCAGCCTGACGAACACTTGCGTGATCATCGGCGTGCTGAGCTTCGCCGTATTTCTGGGGCTGTCCTTCCTGCTGGCAAGGTGGGCGGTGAAGCCGGTGGAGACGGCGTGGAACCAGCAGCGCCAATTCGTGGCGGACGCTTCCCATGAGCTGAAAACGCCCCTGACGGTGATTCTGACCAACGCGGAGCTTTTGCAGGAGCCGGAGTACGACGAACAGGCGCGCAGCCGGTTCGTGGACAGCATCATGACCATGTCCCACCAGATGCGGGGACTGGTGGAAAGTCTGCTGGAGCTGGCGCGGGTGGATAACGGCGGGCAGAACATGGTTTTTTCCCGTCTGAATTTCAGCGAGCTGGTGAGCGACGCCCTGCTCCCCTTCGAGCCGGTGTATTTTGAGAAGGGTCTGACGTTGGAAAGCAATGTGGAGGAAAACCTCTTTGTCAAGGGTAGTCAGCAGCACTTAAAACAGGTGGCGGACATTCTGCTGGACAACGCATCCAAGTACGCTTCCGCCGATTCCACGGTGCGGGTTATCCTGCGGCGGCAGGGGAGCCACTGCCTGCTCTCCGTGGCAAGCGCCGGGGACGCCATATCCAAGGAGGATTTGAAGAACATTTTCAAGCGGTTTTACCGCATGGACAAGGCCAGAAGCATGAACCACAGCTATGGTCTGGGTCTGTCCATTGCGGACAGCATCGTTTCCAAACACGGCGGCAAAATCTGGGCGGAAAGCGCGGACGGGGTCAATACCTTCTTTGTCCAGCTGCCCACGGCATAAATATCCGGGACGGCACCGCCGTCCCGGCTTCGTTTATTCACAGATACGTAACAATTTTTTAAGAGTCCTTTCAGCTTCCGGTACTATAATCGGGTGTGAGTATGGGCAGTGCCCACCGGATGAAGCTCATCAATAGAAGGAGGAACCGCGTTGATTGAAGTAAAGCATCTGACCAAGCGCTACGGCAGTCATACTGCCGTGTCCGACCTGTCCTTCACCGTGGAGAAGGGGCAGATCTACGGCTTTCTTGGGCCGAACGGCGCCGGAAAATCCACGACCATGAACATTATGACGGGCTGCCTTGCCGCTACCTCCGGCGAGGTGGTCATCGGCGGCTACGACATCTTTCAGGATGCCGCTCAGGCAAAAAAACTCATTGGGTACCTGCCCGAGCAGCCGCCGCTGTATCTGGACAGAACGCCGAAGGAATATCTGCGCTTCGTGGCGCGGGCAAAGGGCATCCCGGAAAAAAGCGTTCCCGCAGAGCTGAACAGGGTCATGACCGTCACCGGCACACTGGATGTTGCCGACCGGCTGATGAAGAATCTGTCCAAAGGCTACCGCCAGCGGGTGGGCATTGCGCAGGCGGTGCTGGGCGACCCGGAGGTCATCATTCTGGACGAGCCTACCGTGGGGCTTGACCCCCGGCAGATCACGGAGATACGGGAACTGATCCGCCAGCTGGGGAAGGAGCACACCGTCATTCTTTCCAGTCACATTCTGTCGGAGGTGCAGCAGGTCTGCACCACCATTTTGATCCTGTCCAAAGGCAAGCTGGTGGCCTGCGACACTCCGGAAAATCTGGAACGGCTGTTCGCGGGAAAGAGCACTGTGGAGCTGACTGTGGAGGCGGCGGAGAAAGAAATCCCCGGCATTCTCGCTGGCGTTTCTCACATTGTAAATTTGACGGCAAACGCCCGGCAGGACGGCGCCTGCGACGTGACGCTGGAGCTGGACGTTCCGGCGGAAAATGAAGTTTGCCGGGAGATTTTCTTCGCATTCAGCAAGGCGGGCAAGGCCATCCTGCGCATGACCGCCGGGAAGGCGAGTCTTGAGGACATTTTCATGGAGCTGACCGATTCCGGGAAGGGGGAGGAAACCAAATGAGAGCAGTATTCCGGCACGAGCTTTCGTCCTATTTTACGGGGGTGACGGGGTACGCGTTCAGCGCTTGTTTGCTGCTGTTCACGGGCATTTACACCATGGTCTACAATTTGCAGTCCGCCTCCGTGCATTTTGAATATGTGCTTGGGAGCATGAGCTTTGTGTTCCTGATCATCGTCCCGATTCTCACCATGCGGGTGCTGGCGGAGGAGCGGCGGCAGAAGACCGACCAGCTGCTCTATTCCCTGCCCCTGACCATGACCCAGGTGGTGTTGGGGAAATTCGCTGCCATGCTGGTGGTGTTTGCCGTACCTATGGCGGTCATCTGCCTGTATCCGGTGGTGCTGTCCGCCTACGGCAATGTGTATCTGCCCGCGGCCTACGGCGCAATCGTGGGATTCTTCTTTTTAGGAATGGCGCTGCTGGCCATCGGCATGTATATTTCCTCCGTGACGGAAAGTCAGGCCGTGGCGGCGGGGCTGTGCTTCGTGGTGATGCTGGTGAACTATTTCCTGTCCGATCTGGCGGGGTTCGCGTCCTCCACGGCCTATTCGTCCCTCGCGGCGCTGGCGGTGACGGCGCTGATCGTCTGCGGCATCGTGTATCTGATGACGAAAAATGGCTTTGTGTCCCTGATTCTGGCGGCAGTGCTGGAAGCGGGACTCATCGGGGGCTATCTTTGGGATTCCAGCCGGTTCGAGGGGCTGTTCCCGCAGATCATCTCCCAGCTGAGCCTGTTTGCCCGGTTCTATACCATCGTCAACGGCGTGTTCGACGTGACCGCCATTGTGTATTACCTGTCGGTGACGGGATTTTTCCTGTTTTTGAGCGTGCAGTCTCTGGAGAAGCGGAGGTGGAGTGAATGAAAAAGCCCAATTTCAGCTGGAAGCGGGTGGTGGATTCCTTCTCCACCCGGTCGTTCCGGGCCGGCGGCTACACCGTGGCCGCGGCGGCCATTGTGCTGGCCATCGCCGTGATGGTCAATGTGTTCGCCGCTGCCCTCCCGGCAAGTGTGACCAAATTCGACACCACGGCCAATCAGCTGTTCACCCTGTCTGAGCAGACGGAGAAGCTGGTGGGCGGCCTGCCGGACGAGGTGACGGTTTACTGGATCGTCCGTAGCGGGCGGGAGGAAAGCTACCTGGAATCCCTGCTGAGCCGCTACCAGTCTCTCAGCGACAGGATCCGCGTGGTGAAGAAGGACCCGGACGTGTTCCCCACCTTCACCCAGCAGTATACCGACAGTTTCACGGAAAACAGCCTGATCGTGGAGGCCGGGGAGCGGTACCGGTACGTGGACTATAACAACATTTTCGTGATGGACTACACCAGCTATTACTACTACGGTACGGAAAACTGGAGCTTCTGCGGAGAAAGCGAGCTGACCAGCGCCATCGACTACGTGGTGAGCGAGAACCTGCCGAAGGTGTACCTGCTCACCGGCCACGGGGAGAGCAGCCTGAGCGACAGCTTTACCTCGGCCGTAAAGCAGCAGAATATTGAGACGGCAGAGCTGTCCCTGCTGACGCTGGAATCCGTCCCCGCAGACGCGGACTGCATTCTCATCAACGCCCCCCAGAGCGACATTTCCTTAGACGAGCAGAGCAAGCTGCAGGAATATCTGGGCAACGGCGGCAACCTGTTTCTCATCACCGACCCGCCGAAGAACGGAGAGCTTACCAATCTGGAAGCGCTGATGGCGGATTACGGCGTTACCACCGTGGACGGCATCGTGGTGGAGAGCGACCAGAGCCATTATGTCTGGGGCACGCCCTATTTCCTGCTGCCGGACATTGCGTCCCACGCCATCACCACGCCCCTGACCGACGGCGGCTACCGTGTGCTGCTGCCCATTTCTCAGGGCCTGACGGTGGCGGATGACCTGCGGGACACGCTGTCCGTTACCAAACTGCTGACCACGTCCTCTTCCGCCTTTGCCAAGGCGGCGGGGTATGACCTGACCACCTACGAGAAGGAGGAGGGGGACGTGAACGGCCCCTTCGCTCTGGCGGTCGCCATCAGCGACACCGTGGACGACGGCATTACCAGCGACATTGTGTGGGTATCCTCCGCGGCGCTGGTGGACGACCAGACCAACACGCAGGTCTCCGGCGGCAATCAGGACTTCTTCCTGAATGCGCTGGGATACCTGTGTCAGGCGGAGCAGAGCAGTCTGTCCATCCACGCAAAATCCCTGAGCAGTGACACGCTGACCATGGACAGCGCGGCGGTATCTGCCCTCACCGTTGCGGTGGTGGGTGTGATTCCTGCGGCAGTCATCACGCTGGGCATTGTCATCTGGATAAGGAGGAAGCGCAGATGAAAAACGGAAAAAAGCTGCTGCTTCTGCTGCTGGTTCTGGCGGTGCTGGTGGGCGCGACCGCAATAGTGGGAACCATCAGCAAAAATGCCGCCGATCAGGAGGACGAAACGCAGACAGTGTTTTCTCTCGACCCGGAAAACGTGACGAACCTCGGCTGGGACTACAGCGAAAAGGTCTCCTTCACCGCCGGGGAAGACGGCTGGGTGTGCGATCAGGACGCGGCGTTCCCTGTGGACGAAACCTGTCTTGACAAGATGCTGGAGGTCCTCACGGATGTGGAATCCACCAAAACCATTGAAAACCCGGAGAATTTAGACCAGTACGGTCTGGAGATCCCTGTGTGCGTCATCACGGTGGAGGATGGCCAGCGCCACACCCTTTCCATTGGGCTGGAAACCGCCGTGGGCGGCCAGCGGTACTTCTCCAACGGCGATGGAAACGTCTATCTGGTGGACAAAGACATTATCGAAAATTTCCAATATGGCCTGTATGATGTCCTGAAGCACCAGACCCTGCCGGAAGTCGCCCAGCTTACCGGCATAAAAGTGGAGCTTCCGGACGGCGGTTATGAAATTACCCGTCAGGAGAACAGCGGTCTTGCCTATTCCGACGATTACGTCTGGTTCATGGATGGTAAGGCGCTGGATAACGACCTGACCCAGACGCTTCTCGATATGGTGACGAACCTGAACCTGAGCGAGTGCGTGGACTACAACGCATCCGACCTGTCCCTGTACGGTCTGGATGCCCCGGCGGTGACGGCGACGGTTTTGGACGGGGGCAAGGCAGCTTATACGCTGGAGATCAGCGCCTCGGAGGGCGGCGAGTGCTACGTGCGCCTGAGCGATTCCAAGATGATCTACCAGCGGGACGCCGCTCTCAGCGATACCCTGCGCTACACCACCTACGCCGATTTACAGCCCGACGACGTGATTCTGATGGACTGGGATACGGTGCAGAGCGTCGCCGTCACGGTGGACGGTGAGGAATCCGTGCTGACGAGAACCACCGAAGAGAAGACGGATGATAAAGGCACCGTCACGGAGGAAACGGTCTGGAAGCTGGATGGGCAGGAAGTGAAGTTCGCTTCCGTCCTGAACAGCCTGTCGGGCATGACCTCCAGCGGCTATGCCACCGGCATCACCCCGGAGGGAGAGCCGGAGATCACCTTCCGTATCCTGAGAGACCGGGAGAACTTCTCCGAGGTGACCCTGTGCTTCTACGCCTACAATTCCACCTCCTGTCTGGTGACACTGGACGGCGTGTCCACCGTCACCGTCAAGCGGGAGACCGCGGCGGAACTGGTTTCGTCGGTTGAGAAATTGCTGAAATAAAAGTGGCCGGGAACAGGCAAAACCCTGTTCCC
>HF988104.1:20861-21130 GCA_000434635.1 Firmicutes bacterium CAG:110
GGGAACAGGCAAAACCCTGTTCCCGGCTTCTTGTGTACATGATTGGATGGAAAATCTTTTTACGTCTCCCCAGTGCTAGGCCGGCAGCTTCCGGTAGCAGCGGAAAAAGTACCAGTTTTCAAAGGCGGCGGTGATCGACCAGGAGAAAATGTAAACGAGATACAGCGACGGGATGGTCTTGAACCAGGCGAATATGGTCAGAACCCAGATGATCCGGAAAATGCAGGAGCCGGAAATGACGATAATCATGGGCACAAGACTCTTTCCCA
>HF988104.1:21152-22150 GCA_000434635.1 Firmicutes bacterium CAG:110
CTCTTTCCCAGCCCCCGGCAGGCGGCGATGGCGTTGTCCATGAAGGCGGAGACGCAGTAGGAGAAGCCCATGATGGTCAGCCGCTTCATGCCCGCCTCGATGACGGCGGCGTCGGTGGTGAACAGCGTCAGGAACGCGGGGCCGAAGGCCACCAGAGAGAAGCCCAGAATGGCGCCCGCGCCGAAGGAATACCCCAGGCAGATCAGGTAGCTGCGCCGGATCTCCCGGCGCCGTCCGGCGCCGTAGTTCAGGCCGATGAAGCTGCTGCACGCGGTGTAGAAGGCTGCCATGACGTCGTAAACCAGGCCGTCGGCATTGGCGGCGGCGGAATTGCCTGCCACCATAACGGTGTCAAAGCTGTTGACGCCCGCCTGAATGAACATATTGGCAATGTAGAAAATGGCGTTTTGCAGGCCTGCGGGAATGCCCAGCGTCAGAATCTCCCGGCAATTTTTCCGGTGCAGGCGTAATAGCTTTGGGGAAAGACCGTAGGCTTCCCGGCTCCGGAACAGCGCGGCCGTGAGGAAAATGGCGGAGAGGTACTGGGAAATAATGCTGGCGAGGGCCACGCCGGCCACGTCCAGATCGCACACAATGACAAACACCAGATTCAGCACCACATTGACGATGCCGGAAAACAGAAGGTAGTACAGCGGCTTTTTGGTGTTGCCGATGGCGCTGTACACGGCGTTTCCGAAGTTATACAGGGCGAGGGCGGGCATACCGCAGAAGTAGATCTGCATGTAAAGCGTGGCCTTGTCCAGCAGCTCCGGCTTGGTGTTCAGCAGCCGCAGCAGCGGCCGGGAGCCGAAGAAGCCGAAAATCAGCAGCAGAATGCCGCAGATCAGACAGATGATGGCCGAGGAATGGACAGTCCTTTGCAGCTCCTGTCGATCTCTGGCGCCGTAATACCGGGCGACGAGGGCGTTGATGCCGCCGCCGACACCGATGAGAATACCGGTAAACAGCGTTACGGCGGTGGCGGTGGAGCCGACGGC
>HF988104.1:22167-24181 GCA_000434635.1 Firmicutes bacterium CAG:110
GGAGCCGACGGCCGCCATGGACAGCGAGCCGGCAAACCGGCCGATGACGGCGATATCCGCCATATTAAACAGAACCTGAAGCACGTTGGAGGCCATCAGCGGCAGACTGAACAGCAGAATCTGCCAGGGAAGCCGCTCCGACGTGCCAGGGGCGATTTTGGATTTCATGGAATTCTCCTTTTGGGTCAGGCGTTCATCACAGTGTTTCCCCAAACCGTTTTTTTGGGGGGGGAAAAGCGGAGCCATTGTAGCACATCCTGGGGATGAATGCAATGCTTCCCGCCGCCTTTTGAAAAAAGAAAATTTCCTGCAAAAAATTGTTGATTTTCCACAGGACAGGGATTATAATTTCAGCGAAAACGTTGATTTTCCGGGGCTTCCTCCGAAGGGTCGGCGGGTTTTCAGGGACATATTGAAGCAAGGAGCCAAAGGAAATGAAAAGATACGCAGGTGTACTGCTGCCCGTTACCAGCTTGCCGTCCAAATACGGCATCGGCTGTTTTGACCAGGCGGCCTATGATTTCGTGGACTGGCTGCAAAAGGCCGGTCAGCGCTACTGGCAGATTCTGCCTCTGGGGGCTACCAGCTATGGCAGCTCCGACGATTCCCCCTATCAGGCCTATTCCGCCTTTGCGGGAAACCCTTATCTCATCAGTCTGGACGCGCTGGTGGAGGAGGGCGTGCTGACCCGGGAGGAATGCGACGGCGTGAGCTTCGGCGACAACCCCGCCAAGGTGGACTTTGACAAGCTCCACGAGCACCGCTTTGCCCTGCTGCGCAAGGCCTACGAGCGCAGCGGCATAAGCGCAAACCCGGACTATCAGAACTTCATCCGGGACAACGGCTGGTGGCTGAACGACTACGCTCTGTTCATGGCGCTGAAAACCTTCTTCCACGACCAGCCCTTCCGCGCATGGCCGGAGGACATCCGGATGCACTGGGGCTTTGCGTTGGAGCATTACAACCGGGAGCTGTACTTTGACATAGAGTTCCAGAAGTACATGCAGTTCAAATTCAACCAGCAGTGGAGCCGCCTGAAAGCCTATGCCAACGGCAAGCACATCCAGATTGTGGGTGACATCCCCATCTACGTTTCCCCCGACGGGGCGGACGTCTGGGCACACCCGGAGCTGTTCCAGCTGGACGCGCACAATGCCCCCACCGCCATCGCGGGCTGTCCGCCGGACGCCTTTGCCAAGGACGGTCAGGCCTGGGGGAATCCCCTGTACAACTGGAATTTCCACCGCGCCACGGACTTTGCATGGTGGGTCAGCCGGATGTGGTACAGCTTCAAGCTCTACGACGTGGTGCGTATTGACCACTTCCGGGGCTTTGACGAATATTTCTCCATCCCCGCGGACGCAAAAACCGCCAGAGACGGGCATTGGGAGAAGGGTCCCGGCATGGAGCTGTTCAACTCCATCCGCCGTCACTTGGGGAATGTCAGCGTTATCGCCGAGGATCTGGGACTCATGACCGACGGCGTCCGCGCTCTGGTGCGGGACAGCGGTTATCCCAATATGAAGGTGCTGCAATTCGCCGTTGACCCGGCGGATGTAGGCGGCGCGAACGACTACTGGCCCCACAATTACAATTCCAACTGTGTGGTCTACACCGGCACCCACGACAACGAGACGCTGGCCGGTTGGTACGCGGGCCTCAGCATCGAAGCAAAGACGCAGGTCCGCAACTACCTGAGCGATTACTACACCCCGGATGACCGGATGTACAAGGTTCTCATCAATCTGGCCATGACTGCGGTGGCGAAGGACTGCATCGTCCCCATTCAGGATCATCTGGGACTGGGCAACGAAGCCCGGATGAACCAGCCTGGCACCGTCGGCTTCAACTGGCGCTGGCGCCTGCTGCCGGGGCAGCTCACCGACGCTCTGGCGCAGGAGCTTCTGGCAATGGCAAAGCGCACCGGCCGCGCCAACTGGGACACCCTTCCCAAGAAGAAGGACACCGACGCGGACAAAACGGAAAAATGACAAAAAACCGGCCCAGCTGCTTA
>HF988104.1:24208-31845 GCA_000434635.1 Firmicutes bacterium CAG:110
TTAGCAGCTGGGCCGGTTTTGGCGACGCGGGTCTATAAGCCGGGTTCTGTCTTGACAGCCATCTATCTAGTCCCGGGGTTGCTCCCGGGATCAAGCCGCCTCCTCGGAACGGTCGGGCAGACCATGTGTTCCTCCACGGCGTTGCTCCGGATAGAGTTTACATCGTAAAACCTGTGTTTCCACAGGCCGGGTGGGCTCTTACCCCACCTTTTCACCCTTACGTTCTGCACCCTGAGGACGCGGAACGCGGTATCTCTCTGTTGCACTTGTCCTGAGATCACTCTCGGCGGGCGTTACCCGTTATCCTTGCCCTGTGGAGCCCGGACTTTCCTCATCCGCTGCCTTTCGGCATGCGTCCGCGGCTGTCCGACCCGGTCGTGAAAACATTGTACCCCATCGGGAACGAATTGTCAAATACCTTGCAAATTCTTTTCGGATATTGCCGTTACACGGAAGCACCCTCCGCTGCCAGCGCCTCGCCGACCTCCTCCGGCACGGTATTCCACTCGCCTTTCCTGTAGAACAGAATGGAAATGACCGTCGCCACCGTCCAGCCGATGGGCCATGCGCACCAGATGCCTGTGGAGGCCAGCGCCGTCCCCGACAGGACGAAGGCCAGCACCACCCGCACGATCAGGTCGGTAAAGGTCGCTGCCATGAACTGGCGCATTTTCCCCGTTCCCCGGAGAATGCCGTCCGCCACCAGCTTGGCGGAGACCACAAAGTAGAAGGGGGACAAAATCCACAAAAACCGCATTCCGCTGCCCAGCGCGGCCTCCGTGGCGTCTTCCATAAAGAAGTTCATCAGCGCCCGGCCGCAGGTGCAGTACAGCGCCACCAGCGGCAGGCAGATCAGCCACACCATTTTCAGCGCCGCCCGGAAGCCTTCCTGAATTCGTGTCAGCTTGCCCGCACCCAGATTCTGGGCGGCATAATTGGAAATGCCGTTACCGATGGTGGTAAACGAAGTGATGACCAGATTGTTCAGCTTCACCGAAGCGGAATAGCCCGCCATAATGTCCGTGCCGAAGCGGTTGATGACGCTCTGAATCAGGATATTGCCCACGGAGATGAAGCTCTGCTGCAAAACGCTGGGGATGGCGATGACCACGAACCGTCCCAGCAGATCGCCGGAAAACAGCACAGTCTTCCCCTGGCTGGGAAGCTGCTTCAAGCGGCGAATGACCACGGCCACCGCCAGCACGCAGCTGATACCCTGACACAGGAACGTTGCCCACGCCACGCCCGCCACGCCCATCTTGAAGGCCGTAACGAACAGAATATCCACGGCAATGTTGCTCAAGGAAGACACCGCCAGAAAGATAAAGGGCGTCTTGCTGTCGCCAAGGGCGGAGAAAACGCCCGTGGCAATGTTATAGAAGAATACGAAGGGCAGACCCCAGACGTAAATGTCCAGATACAGCGCCGAGTCGGCGAACACCTCCTCAGGGGTGTTGATCAGCGTCAGCAGACCGTCGCAGCCGAGGATGCCCACCAGCATCAGCAGCAGGCACACCAGACTGCTGGACAGCGCGGCGGTGGATACGGCGGTCTTTACGTCGCCGTATTCCCTCGCACCGAAAAGCTGGGACACCAGCACGGAGCACCCGATGTTGCAGCCGAAGGCGAAGGCAATGAAGATCAGGGTGATCTCATAGCTGTTGCCCACGGCGGCGAGGGCGTTCTGGCCGATAAATTTACCCGCGACCCAGCTGTCGGCGATGTTGTAAAGCTGCTGGAACACAATACTGCCGAACAGGGGCAGGCAGAATTTCCAGAGAACCGTTGACGGATTCCCAACCGTTAGATCCTTATTCATGATGACCTTCCTTCCCGTGGAATCAGACGGCATTGCCATGAGCGGTACACATGCTCAGCATCATCCGCAATTCCACGATAAACCTCCAATTTCTGATTGACTTCTAACCAAAGGCACATTATAATCCAAATGGAACGATATGTAAAATATATATTTATTATGGCGTAATATCAAATTGATATGGAGAAATCTATGAATATCAGCTACGAAGCCTATCGCGTTTTCTACTATACCGCCAAAACCCGAAGCTTTACGCAGGCAGCAAACGCGCTGGGAAACAGCCAACCCAACATCACCCGGATCATCAAGAATCTGGAGCGGGAGCTGGGCTGCACATTGTTTCTTCGGAACAACCGCCATGTGGAGCTGACCGCCGAGGGGGAGACCCTGTACCGCCACGTCAGCGCGGCCTTTGAGCAGCTTCAGGCGGGGGAGGAAGCGCTGCTCCGGGGCGGCGGGCTGGACGGCGGCATTCTGCGGATTGCGGCAACGGAGATCGCGCTGCACGTCTTCCTGCTTCCGGTGCTGTCCCGGTTCCGGGGGCGCTACCCCGGCGTCCACATCAGGCTGTTCAACGGCTCTACCCCGGCCGCCATCGACGAGCTGAAAAACGGCCTTGCAGACCTTGCCTTCGTCACGTCACCCATTGACATGACGGACAAGCTGCGAAGCACGCCCCTGACCGATGTGCAGGAGATTGCCGTATGCGGCAGCGCTTACCGCAGTCTGACAGGTTCCCCGGTCACGCTGGAAGCGCTGGCGGAGTATCCCATGATCTCTTTGGGGGCGGATGGCAGCGCCTACCGGCTCTACCGGCAGTTTTTCGGGGAGCATCACGTCCCCTTTGAGCCGGACATCGAAGCGGCCACGGCAGATCAGATTCTCCCCATGGTGAAAGCAAATCTGGGGATCGGCTTTGTTCCGGCGTCCTTCCCGTCGGAGGAGGACTGGGGGCATTCCATATACCGCATCGACCTGACGGAAACCGTCCCGCTGCGAAAGGTCTGCATGGTGGAATCCACCCAGCACCCCGCCGCCGCGGCTGTAAGGGAGCTGAAAAGCATTTGTCTGGCGCAGGCAAGAGTGTGAGTAAAAGCGTCCATCCCAAATCGTACAACGCCGCCACACGTTCCGGGAAGGGAACCGTGCGGCGGCGTTCTTCTGCTTATGACGGTCACGGCGGTTGGTGCAGTGGCGCTTGGTGCCGGGAGGACAGATACAGTGCGCCCGGCAGCTGATGGCCATGTCCTCAATAGGGCGAAGAGGCTGCTCCTTGGAATAGACGGCCTTCAATTTCCGGATGCCCCGCTTTTTCAGCTCCCGGCGCATGACCCGCGCCGGAGGATCAACCCGGGTCTTGTAGATATCCGCCACCCGGGACGCGGCAAGGCGCTCCATGGCGTCCCTGCCCAGCAGCTCGGTTCTGGAAAATGGATTCAACATCCTGATTCTCCGTTATTCGTAATCGAAGGATTTGAGAAACGCCTTTGCCCGGTCGGTAGCAGGGCTTGCAAAAAAGGCCTTCGGGTCGTCGGACTGCTCCACCACCGCGCCGTTTTCGATGAACAGGATACGGTCGGCAATGGCGCGGGCGAAGTTCATCTCATGGGTGACAATGACCATGGTGCTGCCCGCCTTTGCCAGAGACAGAACCACATCCAGCACTTCCCGCACCATTTCCGGGTCAAGAGCAGCGGTGATCTCGTCCAGCAGCAGGATTTCCGGGTGCATACACATCGCACGGACGATGGCCACCCGCTGCTTCTGTCCGCCGGACAGCTGCCGGGGATAGTCGTCCTTCCGGTCGGCAAGCCCCACCCGTTCCAGAAGCTCCAATGCTTCTTTTTCTACCTCGGCCCGGGGGCGCTTCTGCACCTTCATGGGCGCGAGCAGGATGTTTTCCAGAATGGTCTTGTGGGGGAACAGCTCATAGCTCTGGAAGACCATGCCGATCTTCTGCCGCATCCGGGTGATGGATTTACTCTCCCGGAGAACCGGCTCCCCTTCCAGCAGGATTTCGCCGCCCTGAATCGGCTCCAGACCGTTCAGGCAGCGAAGCAGGGTGCTTTTTCCGCAGCCGGAGGGGCCGATGACCACGACCACCTCGCCCTTGCGGACGTCCAGATCAAAATCTTCAAAAATCACGTGGTCCCCGAAGGCTTTCTTCAGATGCCGCACGCTTAACAGCACATTTTCCACAGTTATGACCACCTTTTCTCCAAGTACCCAGCCAGACGGCTGATGGGCCAGCAAATCAGGAAATACAGCAAGAATACCACTGCGAAGACCCCGAACGCGGCATTGGGAGAGGTGCGCCGGTTGGCCTCAATGATCTGTTGGGCGACTTTCAGTACCTCCACAATGCCGATCATCATGACGAGGCTGGTGGTTTTCACCATCCGGGTGATGAGGTTGATGGACAGCGGGATCAGCCGCCGGACGGTCTGGGGCAGAATCACCAGCGTGTACACCTGAATGGGCTTCATGCCCAGCGCCTGAGCGCTCTCCCACTGAATGACGGGGATGCTTTGCAGCGCGCCCCGCACCAGATCGCCCATTTCCGCCGTACCCCAGAAGCTGAACACGATGATGGCCGCCGCTTCCGCTTCCAGATTCCAGCCGAAGACCCGGGTCGTGCCGAAATACACCACAAACAGCAGCACCATCTGGGGCATAATCCGGACAATTTCCAGATAAACCCGGAAAATGGCTTTCAGAACCCGGCTTTTGGAGGTCATGAGCATTCCCATGGCGATGCCCAGCACGATGCTGATGGCAACGGAGATCAGGCTGATACGCAGCGCTACCCACAATCCGCCCAGCAGCCGCAGGAAATTCGTGCCTTTGAACAGAACGTCAATTCCCAAACTCTGCATAGCGCAGCCTCCTTTCCAGCCAGTTTCCCAGAATGGACACGGGAAGGAGCATAACCAGATAGAAAGCCACGAGCAGGGTCAGGCATTCAATGGTTTTGGCGTACATGCCGATCAGGTCTTTCGCGGTAAACATCAGATCCATCAGGCTGATGGTTGAAAACACGCTGGTCTCCTTGAGCAGGAAAATCAGATTCGCCAGCAATCCGGGGACGCTGGATGTCACCGCCTGCGGGAGAATGATGTAGCCGAACACCTGCGCCGGGCGCAGACCTAAGCTCTGGGCGCTTTCCGTCTGGATAATGGGAATGTTTTCCAGCCCGCTGCGGAAGGTCTCCGCCATGTACGCGCCGCCCAGCAGTCCCAGTCCCAGCTTGCCGCAGGTCTCCGCCGAAATGCGGACGCCGATTTTCGGCAGCGCAAAGTACAGGAAAAACAGCTGCACCAGCAAAGGCGTATTGCGGAACAGTTCAATGTACCCGCCGACAATCTGCCGCAGCACGGGAATTTTCCAATGTACTGCCACCGCGCAGGCAACGCCCAGCGCCAGTGCCAGCGCCACGCCCTGCCAGCCGATGCGAAGCGTCAGCAGCAGCGCGTCCCAGAACCTTGGCAGATAGGCTTTCATGACCTCAAAATCCATAAGCACCCTCCGGTTTCCGCCTGATACGGAACTTCTTTCCTGTTACTTTCTGTGATCGATTTTCCGCGCCGCCAGGTTGCCCATGCCCTGCAGCAGCTGTACGATGGCGACGATGAACACCAGCGTCACCAGCATGACGCCGGTGTCGTAGCGATAGTAGCCGTAGCGGATGGCGATGTCGCCCAGTCCGCCGCCGCCAATGACGCCCGCCATGGCGGAGTAGCCCAGCACCGTGCCGAGAACGATGGTGCCGCCCACCAGCAGGGAAGTTCTGGCTTCGCCGATGAGCACCTTCCGGACAATGGTGCCGGTTTTCGCGCCCATGCTCAGCGCCGCTTCAATGACCCCGGCGGGAACTTCCTTCAAGGAGGATTCCACCATTCTCCCGACCAACGGCGCCGCGGCCAGCGTCAGAGGAACGATGGTGGCGGTAGAGCCGTAGCTCTTGCCCACAAGCAGCTTGGTCAGGGGCATGACCGCAATCAGCAGGATCAGGAAGGGAACGCTCCGGGTGACATTGATGATGATATCCAGAATCCGGTATACCGCCCGGTTCGGGGTAATGCCGTTTTCGTCCGTCAGCGTCAGGGCAATGCCCAGCGGCAGGCCAATCACGTAGCCGAAAAAGGTGGAGACGAGGGTCATGTAGCAGGTATCCCAGATGCCCTGCGCCATCATTTCAATCATCGCTTTATCCAGCATAGCTTTCTTCCTCCTCGTCTTCGACCAGCAGCAGCCGCTTGGCCGCCCGGGACGCGGGATGGGCAAAGATGTCGGCAACGCGGCCTTCCTCCTGCACCAGTCCGCCGTCCAGCACCGCCACCCGGGTGCACACCTGCTGGATCACCCGCATCTCGTGGGTGATGACCACGATGGTGATGCCAAGGGTATCCCGGATGCTTTTCAGCAGCTTCAGAATGGTTTGCGTTGTCTCCGGGTCAAGGGCGCTGGTGGCCTCGTCGCATAATATGACCTCCGGCTCGTTGGCAAGCACCCGGGCGATGGCCACCCGCTGCTTCTGCCCGCCGGAAAGCTGGGCAGGGTAGGCGTTTGCCTTGTCCGCCAGCCCCACCTTTTCCAGCAGCTCCAGCGCCTTTTCCCGCCGCTCTTTTCTGGGGATGCCCCGAATTTCCAGCGGGAAGCAGACGTTTTCCAGCACCGTCTGCTGCTCCAGCAGATTAAAATGCTGGAAGATCATGCCGATCTTCTGCCGGCGCAGGCGAAGCTGCTCTTTGCTCAGCTTCAGCAGACTTTCTCCGTTCAGCAGAACGTCCCCGCTGTCGGGGCGCTCCAGCAGATTCATACATCGCACCAGCGTACTCTTGCCCGCGCCGGACAGGCCGATCACGCCGAAAATTTCCCCCTTGCCGATGGAGAGGGACACACCCTTCAAAGCCTCCACGCTGCCGTTTTTGGCCGTGAAGGTCTTACATAGATTATGAACTTCCAGATAGGTTTGCGCCATGTCGTCACCCCATATTCAAGATAGCACAGCAGGGCAGCCGCATTCTGCGGCTGCCCGCTTATTTGTCAGTCCTCGAAAGGAATCACCGCACCGTCGTAGGTGTCGTTGATGAACTGCTTGATCTCGTCGGACTTGAGAACCTTGACCAGAGCCTGAACGCCCTCGTTATTCTCGTTGCCCGCCTTCACCACCAGAACGTTTGCATAGGTCTTGGCGGCGGCGGATGCGCTGGTCTCGTAGGCCACCGCGTCATGGGCGACGGAGAAGCCCGCCTGCAGGGCGTAGTTGCCGTTCAGCACCACGAAGGCCACTTCGTCCTTGACGCGGGAGACCTGCGCGGCTTCCAGCTCCTGAATCTTCACATTGTGGGGGTTCTCCACAATGTCCTTGACGGTGGCGGCAAGACCCGCGCCGTCGGCCAGCTTGATAACACCGTTGTCCTGAAGCAGAAGCAGGGCGCGGGCTTCGTTGGTGGTGTCGTTGGGGACTGCAATCACGTCGCCGTCTGCCAGATCGCTCAGCGCGGCCTTGGTACCCGGATAAATGCCGAAAGGCTCATAGTGGATGGCGGCCACGGCGACCAGATCGGTGCCCTTCTTTTCATTGAAATCGTCCAGATAGGGGGTGTGCTGGAAGTAGTTGGCGTCGATCTCGCCGCTGTCTACCACCAGATTGGGCTGCACATAGTCCTCAAACTCGGTGACCTCCAGCGTCCAGCCCTCTTTGGCAAGAAGCTTTGCGGCCTCTGCCAGAATTTCCGCGTGGGGCGTGGGAGAAGCGGCCACGGTGATGGTGCCCTTGGGCTCTACGGTTTCCGCAACCTCGGCACCGGCGGCT
>HF988104.1:31855-42124 GCA_000434635.1 Firmicutes bacterium CAG:110
TCGGCACCGGCGGCTGCGCCGCCCTCAACGACCAGGGTGTCCTCATAGTCCTTGCCGTAGGTGTCCAGCAGGGTGGCTTCATAGTCGGCATGGAAGAAGTTTTCTTCGCCCAGGGCCTTAATCTCGTCGTTCAGCCAGTCCAGCAGGGTGGTGTTGCCCTTGGTGACGGCGGGGGCGATGGTGTCCGCGCTGCCCAGAGAGGGGATGCCTACCACATAGCCGGGATTTTCAATGGAGAAAGCGATGACTTCGGTGTTGTCGTTGGCCCAGGCCACGCCGTTGCCGTTTTCGAAGGCGGTCTTGGCTTCGGCGTAGGCGTCGTACTTCTGCAGCTTGATCTCGGGGTTGTTCTTTTCCAGATAGGTCTCGGCGGTGGTGCCGGAGATCACGATGACCTGATCGTCAGCGCCAATCTCGTCCAGAGACGTGATCACCGCGTCCTCGGGGGAGACAACGCCCAGCGCCACGTTCATATAAGGAAGGGCAAAGTCCACTTCCTGCGCCCGCTCAGGGGTGACGGTGAAGTTGGCGAGGATGATGTCTACCTTGCCGGTCTGCAGATACTCAATGCGGTTGGCGGCCTCAGTGGAGACGTAGTTGATCTTCACGCCCAGATCTTCGCCGATGCGGTTGGCGAAGTACACGTCATAGCCCTGATACTCGCCGTTCTCGTCCACGTAGCCGAAGGGGCTCTTGTCGGAGAATACGCCAATGTTGATGGTGCCGCTGGATTTGATCTCCTCCAGCGTGCGGAAGGTGCCCTTGCTTGCAGATGCGTCAGCAGGTTCGGTCGTCTTTGCGCCGCAGCCTGCAAGCAGGGAGGCGGCGACGGTCAGGCTCAGGAAAACGGCTCCTATTTTCTTAATAAAGTTTTTCACGGAAAATTCCTCTCTTTTTGATTAAATTCAGGGAATCCAAGCACAAAAAATGCCGGGGCTTCAATCAGCTCCCGGGCAAATGGCGTTATGATATCCCTTCGGAAAAATCACGTTTCAGGTGCAACAAAATGTATACGAATGCACCCCGCCATACGGATATGCCCGGGAGATACGCATTCGACAACAAGACTGTGCTGCATAAGAATGGATTTCAAACATTGCATTCCGCTCCTTTCGTTTATCTGCTTAGATTCGATGGCTAGATAATACACCCACTTTCCTATCTTGTCAATAGGTTTTGAAGAAATATTTTCCTATTTTTCTGGTAGGGAATATAGGCTTATCGATCATCAGGTGAAAGCCCGCCCCACGGAATGGGCGGGCCGCATTAGACAGTTAACAAACACAGCGGGATAATGGAACTGCACCCCTTGCCTCTCCCTATGGGAGGGGTGTCTGAGCGAAGCGAAGACGGAGAAGGGGAGCCAAGTGGCTGTACCTCGACCCATCAAATGCGGAGCGGGCAATTTGCTCTCATATCACGTAATCGTCTCCAACGGGACACTGCTCGATCAGATCGGCAATGGTCACGCTTTCCAGGTAATCCTGAATCACCTTATCCAGTCCCTGCCACAACGCCAGCGTGCGGCATTGCTGCGACCGGGGGCAGGCTTCAGCGGTTCCCTCCAGACAGGCCACCGGGGCGAGGGACTCCTCCGTCAGCCGCAGGATGCTGCCCACCGTGTACTGCTCGGGGTTCTTCGTCAGCCGGTATCCGCCGCCCTTGCCCCGCAGGCTTTCCACGACCTTTGCCTTTACCAGCGTCCGGATAATGCTCTCTAAGTATTTTTCGGAAATCTCCTGCCGCTGGGCAATCTCCTTCAGGGAAATAAACTCCCCTGACCGATGCTCAGCAAGGTCAATCATCACGCGCAGTGCGTACCGCCCCTTTGTGGAAATCAACATAACCGCTGCCTCCAAGTGGAATTCTGTAATTCCTATTATACAGCAAGGTTTATGGGAAATCAAGAGGGACAAATCCCCAATATCTGATCTGGAGAAAATCAACCCCGCAAGCATTTGCGACAGACCCAATCAATTGAACTGCACCCATGATTTGCAGCTGCGGCAGCGGAAATATCCTGGAGACAAGCTCCACGAATAAATCCGTTTTTAACGGGTATTCCCGCTCTATGCCATAACGACCGCAGCTTCGTAAGGAAGCAAAACATCGGTTTTCTCATAGTTCACGTTGGTCAGAAGCACCTTCTCTTTACAGAAGGCTTCCGGCAGCGGGGCATCCCGGTCTGTAAAATTGCAATAGATTCGTATTTGCTGTCCCTCAAAAGTCCGCGCATAGGCAAATACCTGCGGGTGCTCGTGAAGCAGCAGCGAAAAATCACCATACCGCAGAACATCCCGCTCTCTGCGCAGAGCAAGCAGCGCCCGGTAATAATGCAGCACCGAATCCGGGTCGCGGAGAGCGGCAGCCACATTGATTTCCTGTACATTGGGATTGACCATGATCCACGGCGCCCCACCCGTGAAGCCTCCATTGGGTGACGCATCCCACTGCATAGGTGTACGGGCATTATCCCGGCCTTTGCTCCGGACACCCCGCCATGCCCAGTCCATCCTGCCGCTTTCTTCGGCCTGGTGCAGCAGGTTCAGGCTCTCCACGTCCCGCAGTTCGCCGATATCAGAGAAAGGACAGTTGGTCATGCCGATCTCCTCACCCTGATACAAAAATGGGGTTCCTCTCAGGAGATACATGGCAGTGGCAAGACATGTGGCGCTCCGCCTTCGCAGCGTCTCTGTCCGCGTACAGCCAAACCGGGAGACCAGGCGCGGCTGATCGTGATTGCCCCAGAACAGCGTGTTCCACCCAATGGCCGCCTGCCATGCGGAGATGATCTGCTTGAACCGCATCAGGTCAAAGGGACGTGCATCCCACTTGGTCTCGCCGCCGTCCATGCCCATGACGTCAAACTGGAACAGCATATCCAGCTCCCGCCCGTCGTCTACCACGGAACCGGCGTTCTGTGTGGTAACAAAGCTGGTTTCCCCGACACACATACAGTCCCGCCCGTCAAAGCACGCCCTTCGCATTTCCCGCAGATAGTCGTGCAGCCTGGGCTGGAACGCAAAATACTCTGGTGAAAACATATAGCCGCTTCCCGTTCCATCCGGCAGCTGCGGATGCTTGGCCAGAAGGCTTATCACATCCATCCGGAACCCGTCTACACCGCGATCCAGCCAGCGGTTCATCATCCCGTAAATTTCCTGCCGAAGTTCGGGATTTTCCCAGTTCAGATCCGGCTGCTTCTCGGAGAACAGATGCAGATACCACTGTGCTGTGGTCTCGTCATAGCTCCAGGCTGAGGGAGTAAAAAACGATGCCCAGTTGTTTGGTTCCCGTCCATCCTTTCCATCACGCCAGATATAATAATCCCGGTATGGGCTGTCCTTCGCCGTTCTGGCCTCCAGAAACCACGGATGTTTGTCTGAGGTGTGATTCACGACCAGATCCATTACAAGCTTTATATCGCGGCGGTGCAGCTGCGTCACCAGCTCGTCGAAATCCTCCATCGTTCCGAATTCCGCCATGACTGACTCATAGTTCCGGATATCATAGCCCATGTCGGCATTGGGCGAGTCATAGATGGGACAGAGCCACACGGCACCTACCCCAAGCCACTGGAGATAGTCCAGGCGGGAGATAATACCACGCAGATCTCCGATTCCATCCCCATTGGAATCCTGAAAGCTGCGCGGGTAGATCTCATAGAACACCCGTTCCTTCCACCAGCAGTTATGTGTTTCCATCATGCGTTACCTCCCGCCGGAACACGGCAAAGCCCTGCACCGTTCCCTCCGCCGCGTGCCCTTCCGGCGCTTCCAGCAGCAGGCTGTCAGAAGCGTCCAATTGGGGCGTGACAGCCTGTCCCCGCTCCGTTACAACTGCCAGAATTCCATAACCAGACCCGTCAAAGCGCAGATACAGGGCGTCTGTCAGCTCCATCGCCGTCAGGCGGCAGTGCCGCAGTACATCCCGTTTCAGCCGCAGCAGGCTGTGAAAAAAGCCCCGGATTTCCTCTTCCGGATCCGTCCAGCGCATAGGGCGCCGGTTATCCGGATCCTGGCCGCCGTCCATCGCAATTTCATCCCCATAGTACACGCTCAGATTGCCGCCCAGCAGCGCCGCCAGCACATAGGCAAGCTGGAAATCCGATTTGTTCCCGCCGCAGAGGGAAAGCGCCCGGGGCACATCATGGTTGGAGCAGAACGCCCACTGGTACGGATGAACCGCCTCCGGCGCCGCGGCATACCAGCGCCGGATCCGGTGGGCAAAGGTTTCCAGCGGGTCTGTATGGGTCATCGCAAAATCGCGGATGGCATGGTAGAGCGGATAATCCATGACGCCGTCGAAGACAGCCTGTTCCAGCCACCACGCAGCGTCCTGCCAGATCTCCCCAATCACATATACCGCCGCATTGCAGCTACGCATCCGGGTACGGAATGCATGGAGGAACCGCAGACTGACCTCATCCGGGACATCCAGCCGCCAGGCGTCAATGCCGTATTCCCTCGTCCACTGCTCCGCGATGGAAACCAGATACCTGATCACCTCAGGGTTCTCGGTGTTCCACTTCGGCATATTGGCCGCAAAGGCGAAGCACTCATAGGGCGGGGCCTCTTTCATGCGCCGGTCCGAAAGCTGTTCCAGCGGCAGCCGGGACAGCTCCCCGGCGTCATAGACGCAAAACCAGTTGTAATACCGGGATGCCTTGCCGCGAAGACGCACATCCTGCCATAATGGGTGACGCCAGCCGCAGTGGTTGAACACGCCGTCCAGCATGATCCGCATTCCCGCCTGATGAAGTGTTTCGACCAGGATGCGGAAGTCCGTTTTCCCGCCGAGACGCGGGTCAAGCTCGGTATAAGAAACGGTGTCATATCTGTGGTTGGAATCGCTCCGGAAAATGGGATTGAGATAAATTCCCTGTACGCCAAGTTCCCGGAGATAGAGGATTTTCCCGGTGATTCCCCGCAAGGTTCCGCCAAAGAAATTTTCCCGTGTCGGAATAAAATCCTCTCCCCCCTGGTTTTCCTTCCCGTCACAAAAACGATCCGGAAAGATCTGATACCAGAGGAAACCCTCCGCCCACTCTGGAGGGGCAGGGTGATCTCCGGCATACACATAGGGAACATTGAACGGCCGCAGCACAGATTCCGGCAGCGGCGGCGTGACGCCCAGCTCCGAGAGATACACCGTATCCCCATCTTCCAACGTCAGCACAAAATGATAGCGCAGCTTGTGGGTCCGCATGGGAACCGAAACAGAATAATACTGTTCCCCAGAGCAGCGCAGAGCAGGCTGCATCTCGCTTCGCGCCAGTACAGGCTGTTTCTCCGCACCGGAAAACCAGAAGGGGTCGCCGTACAGAACCGCAGCCGATTGCAGCGCTTCCCCGGTGCGCAGGCGGAGATGGCAGATCCTGCCCTGCACAAGCTGCCACGGATAGGCGGCATGATGCTCGATTTCATAACGTAAAATCTGCATAACTCACCCTTTCAGCATTCCATCCATGGCGCCGCCATGGATCAGTTTTTTCTGCATGACAATATAGATCAGCAAAATCGGGACTACGGCAATCAGCGACGCCGCGAAAATCAGCCCCCAGTTGTTGAGATTCTGCCCCTGGAACAGGCGCAGCGCAATGGGCAGCGTCCGCTTTTCCGGTGTCTTGATCATGGTCAGGGCGATCAGAAATTCGTCCCAGACATTGGAATAGGCCAGAATGGCAAAGGTGCCAAGCGCCGGCTTGGACAGCGGCAGAACCATTTTCCAGTAGATCTGCCAGCGGTTTCCGCCGTCGATGATCACGGCCTCCTCCAGCTCTTTGGGCAGCCCCAGGAAAAAGTTCCGTAAAAAGAATGTATTCTGGGGGACACCGATTCCGATGTAGATGAGAAGCAGCCCCAGATAACTGTCCACCAGCTTCATATCCTTCATCAGCAGGAACTGCGGGATCAGGTTTGTTACCGTCGGCACCATCATGGAAAACAGGTACAGATAGAACAGGACATCCCTGCCGGGAAATTTCATCCGCGCAAAGGCATATGCCCCGGCAGAGGACACCAGCATGATCACCACCGTGGCCACTGCCGCAATGATAAGACTGTTCAGAAAGTACTGACTGAAATGATTGGCATTCCACGCTTCCGCAAAATTTCCCCCATACATCGTTTCCGGGAACAGAATCGGCGGATACGGCATGGAGTAGCTGGACGGCGTCATGGCCGTTGCCAGCATATACTGAAACGGGATCAGTGCCGCCAGCGCAAAGCATATCAGCGCCAGATATTTGGGGACTAAAGTCATAATACGTCTCATACCGTCTCTCCTTTACGCGGTCTGATCCCGGGAGACTCTTCGCTGCAGCAGCGTCAGAAGCAGCACAATAACGCCCATCAGCACGGCCTGTGCTGCGGCGGAGCCAAAATCGAAGGTCGAGAATGCAGTGTTGTACATATAATTCATCAGTTCATTGGTCGTGCCCAGCGGCGCACCGTCCGTAATCATCATGACATGGATATATGCGCCGAATGCGCCGATTGTCAGAACGGTCAGCAAATAATTTGTGGTATTGCGTACCATGGGAAGCGTAATGGCAAAGAAACGGCGGATGCCATTGGCACCGTCCAGCTCAGCCGCCTCATAGATCTCCTGGGGAATTCCCTGCAAAGCGGCCATGTAAATCACCATGACCCAGCCTGTCCCCTTCCAGATACCAAACAACCACAACACCAGGTCGGCAGTCCAGGTATGCTGAAGCCAGGAGACCGGGCTTTCAACGAGGTGCAGCTGCATCAGAATGTAGTTGACCATGCCGCCCTTGCCGGACATAAACAGATATTTGAACACCATGGATACCACAACCCAGGAGGTGATGACCGGCAGGTAACAGATCACCTTGAACGCCGTCTGTCCCCGCCGGACGGAATTGACCAGACATGCCAGCACCAGTCCGCAGGCCATTTGTCCGGGTACCGTCACCAGGGCATACAGAATGGTGTTCCGGAACGCGACCCGGTAGTTCTGGTCTGACAGCAGGCTGAGATAGTTCCGGAGGCCGACCCATGCATTGGGTCGGTTCTGGATGACATTGAAGTCTGTAAAGCTGATCCAGATATTCCGAACCAGCGGATAAAGCACAAAAAGCGCCATCAGCACAAAACCGGCCAGCAGAAACGGCAATGCCTGCATCCACTGCTGCAGGCCGGCTTGCAATTTTCTTTTTCCCGTCTGCATCGCTGCACCTCGATTCGCCTGATTTCTTCCGCGAGGGGCTGTAACCCCCCTCGCGGAACCGGAGATCATTCCTGTGCCAGCAGCGCGTCGATCTGCGCTGCCGCGTCATCCAGCGCCTCCTGAGAGGACGCCTGCCCCCGGAGCACGCTCTCAAAGGCAGTGTTGAGGATCGTCTCAATGGTCGGCCAGCTGGAGCACGGGATCCGCGCCTGCGCCGTCTTCAGCTGTTCCATATACACCTCTACGTACGGCGAGCCGCTGGTATCCACCTTTTCCATGGCGGAGGAAGTAACCGGGATCATGCCGGCGCCCGCCATGGCAACCTGCTGTGCGTCCTCCAGCATAAACTTCATAAAGGTCCAGGCCGCGTCCTTTTTGCTGCTGGTCGAGGTCATGACGATGTCCTCGCCGCCTACAATGGAGATGCTCCGGCCGTCTACAGAGGGCATCAGCGCCGGCGTATAGGTGTCGAGCTTATCCTCAGAGCTGAAGAACCAGGGGCCTTCCACGATCATCGTATAGTTTCCGGCTTCAATGCCGCCCCATCCATCGGGCTGCTCTCCCATAATGGCGGGGCCAATGATGCCGTCCTTGTACCATCCCACGATGGTATCCAGCGCCTTCACCGTATCCGGCCCGTTCAGGTAACCGGAAGTCGTCGTATAATCTGCGTCGGTGACGGAACCGCCCAGGGTCCAGATAAACGGGAGCATCGCCCAGTTATAGGAGCCGGACACGGCAAACAGCCATTTTTCCTCGGCGGGGTTGGTTTTGTCCAGAGCGCCCATCAGCGCATCCAGCGTCTCAGGCGGTGCGTCAAAGCCATACTCCTGAAGCACTGCATTGTTATATACGGCAACGGTGGTGTTGGCATTGAGGGGAAGGCCGTAATTCTGCCCCTTATAAAGTGTGGTGCTCATGGAGCCGGGCATAATGCCGGCGGATATGTCGTCAAACCCTGCATAATCGTTGAGACATTCCAGAGCGCCCAGCTTTGCCATCTGGGGAACCCATGTCAGATCCAGACGGATCACATCCGGGGCAGCGTCACCTGTAACGGCGGTGATCAGCTGCTCGTCCAGCCCCTCATAGGGCATCCGGATGGCGTTTACCTTGATATTCGGGTACTGCTGTTCAAACGCAGTCAGAACGCTCTCCGTAAAGATTTTTTCCTCACCTTCGCTGTAAGAATGCCAGAAGGTGATTTCAACCGGTTCCTGAGTATCCGGCGCCTCTGCGGCCGGGTTATTCTCCGTCTGCGCAGGGGCGGCATTTGCCTCCGTACCCGGATTCTGCGGGGTGTCCTTTGCACAGGCCGACAGGGAGAGCAGCATGGCTGCCGCAAGAATGAACGCTAAAATTTTCTTCATATGGTTTCCTCCGTTCAATTTTAAAGTGTGGGATAAATGTCCGCTGCTGTGTTTGCTATCACCATGAAAAGATTCTGTTTTAAAGGAAATCCCCTACAATCTCTCAATTGTAACTGGTTACATTTTTGAGTAAAAAAACGCGTTTTATTTATTCGCGCATTTTTGTTGACCCCCTCTCAATAATGCTGACAGGCAGAAGCAGATGTTCCGGACGCTGCTCACCTGCCCGCAGCTGCTGAATGAGCATTCTGGCTGCAGCCATGCCCAGACTGACCACATCAATTTTCACCACCGTCATTGCAGGCTCCGATACACTGGCGAGTACGCTGTCGTCAAAGGCAACCACCTGTACATCCTCCGGGATACGAACCCCACGCTTGGTGAGTTCGCGCATAAAATGGAAGGCAATGGCGCTGTCCGAGGCCACATAAGCCCGGCACAGACGATCCCGATGGGCTTCCACATAGGCGGCAATATCCGCCGGTGTCAGCAGTCCTTTCGCTGCACCGCACGCAGGCTCGGAAAGCCCTGCCGCCTCCAGGCAGCTCTTGTAACCGGCATACCGTTCCGCCGCAAACACCTTTTCAAAGCTGTTTGTCAAAAATCCGATCTCCGACGCGCCGGTTTCCAGAAGCCATGCCGTCGCGCACCGCCCCGCCTCAATGTTGTCAATGTCCACCCACGCCGCCTGCTCCACAGAGGAGCGGCCGCCGATGACGAAGGGAATCTTGCTTTTCCAAAGCACCTCCAGAACCTGGGCATTGGCCAGTTCGCTGAGCAGAACCACGCCGTCGATCCGGTTTTCATTCACAATGGATTCCAAGGTGGAAACATTCTTGCTGCCAATATGGCAGATCATGAGATAGTAGCCTTCCCGTGCTAGCGCGTGCTCCAGGCCATACTGGATCCGCAGAAAATAGTCGTTGCCGTAGGTCTCCACATTGCTGTCGTCCACCACCAGCGCCACGGTATAGCTGTTGCCATGGAGAAGGCCCCGGGCCATCATGCTTGGCTGATAGTTCAGCGCCTCAATGGCCTGCCGGACTCTTTCCACGGATTGGGGTGCGATCAGCGGGCTGTTGTTCAGGTAGCGGGACACTGTCGCCACAGAAACGCCCGCATATTTGGCTACGTCACGAATGGTTGGCTTCATATTTCTCTCCATTGGAACCGGTTACAATCTTTCCTTCAGTATAGGTCTTCAATTTACCGGTGTCAATAGGGATTTCCCCCAATGTTTTGTATGTAAATTTATGAAAAATAACAACAGTCTATGTCCTTTACACCTCAAAATCACGTTTTCTTTCGGCAGCTTCTCCTTCTGACAATTCAAAAGATAGGATATCGCATGCTCAATGCATCGCAGCCCAGCGTTCCGCTGGGGAAGCTCTTACCGCCATAGATTGCGGTGTCTTGCCAGAAATCCAGAGATAGAATATTATGTTTCATGTGCCCCTCCAAATTTGTTTTTGCTTATTATAACACATATGTTCTATAAAAGAAAGAGGGTTTGTCCTGTTTTTTCAAATGACCTTGTCCTGTGATTAGCCTGTTTTTTTAAAATTTCCCCATAACCATAATGAGAGGGTAAGATGCTCGCCAAGTTGATATGACCCCCAAATGTTGGACAGAGAATCCGACATTTGGGGGTCATATTATGTCCCAAATAAGCAATGAAATAAGGCTGGAAGCAGTGCAGCGGGTG
>HF988105.1 GCA_000434635.1 Firmicutes bacterium CAG:110
GAACCGATACTCTGTCCAAAGCTCCAGCCCAAGGGGCAGCAGGCAGAGCGCCAGATAACCGACGGCCGCTGTCATGCCAATTCCGTTTAATGGCCGCCAGATGATTCTGGGGTTGTACCACATCTTGCTGGCTCCCAGTATCACGCCCATGGCCGTCAGGGTGATGCAGGTGAACAGGGTAATCACAAACGCCCTGTCCCGGTTGTCGAAGCGGTAGATGGAAAATGCCGTCCGTCCCCGAAGCAGACTGCCCCGGGAACGCATGGCGTCGGATTCCAGCGCCAGTGCGGAGATCATCCACGTGATCAGAGCGCTGAAATCATCCAGGTTATCAGCATAGAGAATATCCGTAGGCAGTTGATGAATCGCTGGAAAACATTCCCCTGATTGCTGCCCCGGCCGATGCCTTTCTGAGCGAGGTTGATTTTCCTCGCCTCCCGGCCAACTCTGGGGATGAACCGCAGCAGGATCGTAAGGAAAAGCGACAACTGCGGGCTGATCCTGCCGAAGAGGTATACCACTTTG
>HF988106.1:0-2888 GCA_000434635.1 Firmicutes bacterium CAG:110
GAGTTATAATAAAAGACATAAATATCTGCGATATTTTGTGTGGTTAGCAAACTGTACTTTTTTATCCGTTGCATTCCTTTACCCATCTCAAAAAGGTGCTATGCGTCACTCCAAGCTGTTTTGCCGCCGCTCTTGCGGATAATTCCCCATGTAGCCACTGCTTTTTCAACGATTCCAGACCGTTCGGTCGTTCCATAGGCTTTCTCCCAAATTTCACTCCGTTTCGCTTTGCAGCGGCGATTCCCTCTGCCTGCCGCTGCCGGATAAACTCCCGCTCCGTCTGGGCCACATAGGACAGAAGCTGCAAAACAATGTCCGCGATCAGCGTTCCGGTCAGGTCCCGGTTTTGCCGGGTGTCCAACAACGGCATATCCAGCACCACAATGGCCGCCTGTTTTTCCTTGGTGATGATCCGCCACTGCTCCAGAATCTCCTCATAATTCCGCCCCAACCGGTCGATGCTCTTTACCACCAGGGTATCGTCCTTTTTCAGTTTCCGGACCATTTTCTTGTAGTTCTTCCGCTCAAAGTCCTTGCCGGATTGCTTGTCCATGTAGATTTTGTTTGGGGAGATTCCAAACTCCCGCATTGCAATGAGCTGCCGCTGTTCATTTTGTTCTCTTGTAGAAACACGGATATACCCATATTCCATAATACAAACCTCCAATTTATCGGTATTCGGATAAATTGTAATACAGTTTGCTAACCCTGTTGTATGATATGGATAGTGGTATATCACTAATATAGCATATTATTTTCGATTAGTGAAGTATCACTAATATTGAAAATCCGAACGATGTATCATAGCAGTGATAAATCGCCCGGAGGTTTTTATGGATACAAGAGAAGCCATCGCAAATCGTATTCGCCAGTTGTGCAAAGAACGTAAAATCACGCCCAATGCGCTCAGTAATATTTCCGCCGTTCCTCAGGCTACAGTCAAAAGCATCCTAAACGGAGAAAGCAAAAATCCAGGAACAGTTACGATCAAAAAGCTCTGCGATGGGCTGGAAATTACGCTGGGTGAATTTTTCTCCACAAAGGAGTTCGATGAACTGGAACAGGAAATAAAATAAGTGCCAGCAGACCGGTATCAACCCGGCACTGCTGGCACAAAACTCAATATGAAATATCTCTGATATAAACAAAAAATCCGAACCCATCCCCAATAGGGAAGAAGTTCGGATTTCTTTCGTTTGGTGGACGATATAGGACTCGAACCTATGACCTTCCGCACGTCAAGCGGATGCTCTAGCCAGCTGAGCTAATCGTCCGTCAGCGCACTCAACTGAATGCCTGATTAGTATACACAACCATTCGCCATTTGTCAAGCGTTTTTTCCAGAAATTATCCTGCTGCCGCGTCAACGCTCTGTTCCCCCTGAAATTGGATGACCAGACGGTTGGGAAGGCACACGATCGGCGTGCCACTGCTGCAAAAGCCACGCTCCATGCAGTAGTGGTCTGGGCAGTCCGCCGCCGTGACGGCAATACGCCCGTCCCGGACGGTGACGGTGTTGCTGCCGCCGGTTTCCCCAACGACGGTAAACTGCTGATCGATGCGCAGATTTACGGTTCTGACAATCTTTCCCCCGCTGCTGATCTCAGCGTAAACGGCGTCGTCGCCGGGCAGCAGAAGGAAGATGCTCAATCCAAGGCACACCGCCGCAATGGCCGCAATGAGCAATATCCACGTTTTTGTTTTCACAGGGCAGCCACCTCGCCGGGAAAGATTTGCGATTCCATTGGCAGTATAGCAAAAGTCAATGAAAAACGCAAGAAAAAGTCCCAAATATTTCTTGACTTTTTATGTCTGCAATGCTAGAATGAACAGGCCGCATTGAAGGGGCTTTCAGTCGGTGCGTCCAAAATCACCGCGCCCCCAGAGCGAGACTACACAATTAAAGTAGGTGAAACAAATGAAAGCAGTTATCGTAACCGGTGGTAAGCAGTACACCGTTGCCGAGGGCGACATCGTGTTCGTGGAGAAGCTGGGCGCGGAAGCCGAGGCTACCGTCAAGTTCGATCAGGTTCTGGCTGTTCTGGACGGCGAGAACACCAAGATCGGTGCGCCCACTGTGGAGGGTGCCAGCGTCGAGGCCAAGGTCGTCAAGAACGGCAAGGGCAAGAAGATCGACATCATCCGCTACAAGTCCAAGAAGAACGAGAAGAAGCACATCGGTCATCGCCAGCCTTACACCAAGGTGGAGATCACCAAGATCGCTCTGTAATTTATGACAAGATGCGAATTTCACACCGAGGGCGAGAGGATCACCGGATTCTCCGTCTCGGGTCACAGCGATTATGACGAGCCGGGAAAAGACATTGTCTGCGCCGCCGTCTCCGCTGTCGTTACCATGGCCGAAGCCACCATCAACGATGTGTGCGGCGCCAAGGCCAAGGTTCGGGTCAAGGATGGGGAAGATAACCGCATCACCCTGACCCTCCCCGCGTCCTGCGACGAGGAGGACACCGTTCAGGCTGTGCTTGCCGGAATGCTGGTGACTCTGTGTTCGCTGCGGGACGACTATCCTGATAATATCGAAGTTTTGGAGGTGTAACACCATGCTGAAGATTGGTATTCAGTTCTTCGCTCACCACAAGGGCGGCGGTTCCACCAAGAACGGCCGTGATTCCGAGTCCAAGCGTCTGGGCGTGAAGCGTGCCGACGGTCAGTTCGTTCTGGCCGGCAACATTCTGGTCCGCCAGAGAGGCACCCACATCCATCCCGGTGTCAATGTGGGCATCGGTAAGGACGACACCCTGTTCGCCAAGGTTGACGGCACCGTCAAGTTTGAGCGTCTGGGCAAGGATCGCCGGCAGTGCTCCGTGTACGCCGAGCAGTAAGATCATCTGGACAAGGAAGGCTGCCGCATCACTGATTGCGGC
>HF988106.1:2908-4703 GCA_000434635.1 Firmicutes bacterium CAG:110
GCATCACTGATTGCGGCAGCCTTTTTATAAGGAAACTCCGAAATAATACCGTGCCATTGTGCGCATGCCGCAGGAAGGAGGCACCCATCGTGCTTTTGGCAGAATTTGACCCCACGCCCCGCGCCGTTATCAACCCGGATTATATAAAGCCGGTGGAGAATTTCCCGGAAACGGTGGTCGCCGTCTTTTCCCACCAGCTTTTTGCCTCCGTGGCCGCATTTCTGGAGGGTAAGCGCATCGCCCATACCCGCGACGCGGACGGAGACTGGCCCATTTATGAGGTCACCTACCGGGGAAGCCGGCTGGGCTTCTGCAAAGCAAGGGTGGGCGCGCCAGCCTGTGCGGGGCAGTTTGAGGAGATCATCGCCATGGGCGCGCGCCGGTTCATCCTGCTGGGCAACTGCGGCGTTCTGGACAAAAGAATCGAGGACTGCGGCATCATCATTCCCACAAAAGCCATCCGGGATGAGGGCACCAGCTATCATTATGCCCCGGCAAGCGATCTGATCGACGTCAACACCCGCTATATTCCCGAATTTATCGAGGTTCTTCGGGAATTTGGGTATCCTTATGTACAGGGCGCTGCGTGGACGACGGATGCCTTTTACCGGGAGACCCCCGCAAAGGTTGCCGCCCGGCGGCGTATGGGCGCGGTATGCGTGGAGATGGAGTGCGCGGCCATGCAGGCCATGTGCGATTTCCGGGGTGTGGAATTCTTTCAGTATTTCTATGCCGGGGACAATCTGGATCACCCCCAGTGGGACCCCAGAAGCCTGTCCGGACACGCCCGGCTATCAGACAAGGAAAAAATTGCCCTGCTGGCTTTCGAGCTGGCCAGCAGAATCGGCTGAATAAAGGGAAGTACCCGTACTTCCATAGATTAGGAGGACGTACAACTATGTTCGTGGATAAAGTGCGCATCACCGTCATCGGCGGACGGGGCGGCGATGGAGCGGTGGCGTTCCACCGGGAAAAATATGTGGCCTCCGGCGGCCCGGACGGCGGCGACGGCGGACATGGCGGCAGCGTCATTCTCCGGGTCAACGACAACCTGTCCACTCTTTTGGATTTCCGCTACAAGCGCAAGTATCAGGCCGCCGCAGGTGTCAGCGGTCAGGGTCGGAAAATGGCGGGCAAACGGGGCGAAAACCTGATTATCGAAGTCCCTCGGGGCACCGTTGTGCGGGACGCCGAAACGAACCAGATCATCGTAGACATGTCCACCGGCGAGGATTTCATTCTCGCCAAGGGCGGACGGGGCGGCTGGGGCAATGCCCATTACGCCACCCCCACCCGTCAGGTTCCCCGGTTTGCCAAGGCCGGTCTTAAGGGACAGGAGCGGGACGTGATTCTGGAGCTGAAGCTTCTGGCGGACGTGGGTCTGGTGGGTTTTCCCAACGTGGGTAAATCCACCCTGCTTTCCGTCACCTCCAACGCCCACCCGAAGATCGCCAATTACCATTTTACGACTCTGTATCCCAATCTGGGGGTTATTTATGTAGATGAGGGCGTGTCCTTCGTCATGGCGGACATCCCCGGCATCATTGAGGGCGCCGCCGAGGGCGCGGGTCTGGGGCACGATTTTCTCCGGCACATCGACCGCTGCCGCCTGCTCGTTCACGTTGTAGACGTGTCCGGAAGCGAGGGGCGGGATCCGGTGGAGGATTTCCATGCCATCTGTGCCGAGCTGAAAAACTACAGCATCGACCTCAGCAACCGCCCCATGATCGTGGCCGCCAACAAGACCGACCTGCTGCCCCCGGACAGCGACAATCTGGAGCGGCTCCCCGCCGCC
>HF988106.1:4723-18506 GCA_000434635.1 Firmicutes bacterium CAG:110
CCGCGCCGCCGCCGAAGAAGCGGGCTGCGAACTGTACGAAATTTCCGCCGGCACTACCGTGGGCACCCGGAATCTCATGCGGGCGGTGGCGGAGCGGCTGCGCACCCTGCCCCCCGTGACCATTTACGAGCCGGAGTACGTGGAGGTCATCGCCGAGCCCACCGACCCCAACGCCTTCGACATCGAGCACTACGGCAGCACATGGCTGGTCACCGGCGTCTGGCTGGAACGGCTGGTGCAGAACATCAATTTCGAGGATTACGAGTCCCGGAACTATTTCGACCAGCAGCTCCGCAAGGTAGGTCTGTTCGCCCGCCTGGAGGAAATGGGCATCGCCGACGGGGACACCGTGGATATTTACGACTTTGAGTTTGAGTATCAGCGGTAAGGCATCGTTCTTCAAATAATTTCCAACAGCCGGGGCAGGCTTCAGACCTGCCCCGGCTGTTGCTGTCTGCGGGTCACGCCTTCCCTAAAACCGGCGAAATGACCAACCGGAGTTTTCCCCTCTGGGCAGGGCGTTTTCCGACGAAAACGCAGGTACGGTACATGGCAGGAATCGCCGTTCTTTGGGCGTTTTGACGGTTTTTCGGAACGCGCGGAAAACCATTTGCCATTCCTTTCTTTTTTCGATATAATAATTCTTATACGGCTGGTTAGCGCGAACCATATTATTTCCGGGGGTTGATTTCCATGATCCACAATCTGAATCAGGTCACGTTCCGCTGCTTCGGCAGCGTTCCGTCCGAGCGCACTCAGACGGACAGGAATCTGTTCCGGGACGATGCCGCTGCGGTACGGCTGTCGCGGACGGAGGCAGTGGTCTACCGCGCCGCATCGGAGACGCGGATCAGCTGCGGTATGGGCATGAGCGTCCTGTCCGCCAGCACGGACGGGGAAACCTACCAGCGCTTCTATCTGGACAAACCCGCCGTTCTCCGCAAGGGCGTCTACTTCCTCCTGGAGCCGTTTCAGGGGGACGCCACAGTGATGGTGTCCGCTCAGGAGCCGCCGGAGGAGCTGGGTCGCCGCGCCCCCAGCAGTGCCCGGGTGGAGCATCAGCTGCGGGTGGAGGGCATTTACACCTTCTTCTATCAGGAAAAGGAGCAGGGCTTCCTGTTTTCCGGGGAATCCCACCCCATGACCGAGCTGACCTACGTGGATCAGGGGGCGCTGCACAGCGTGGTGGACGGGCAGGATCTTCTGCTCAAGCAGGGAGACATCGTCCTCTACGGCCCGGGGCAGTGGCACATGCAGTACGCCGACATCGGCGTCGCCCCCCGGTTCGTGACCATTTCCTTTGACGTCAGCGGTGTTGACCTTGCTCCCCTGCTGAACCGGAAATTCACCGCGCCCCAGAGCGTGGCGACGCTTTTGCAGAATATGCTCCGGGAGCAGGAGTTTATGGACGCCTACTCCAACGACATCATCCTCTACCAGCTGAATCTGCTGCTGCTTCAGCTTCAGCGGGAGGCCGCGTCCCCCAAGGCAGGAAAGCTGCAGACCTCCAACGCCGTCCACAGCGAGAACGAGATCATCCGTCAGGCGCAGCAGTTCATCAGCGCCCACATCCGGGAGAAGCTGTCGGTGCCGCTGGTCGCCCGGCAGGTGGACGTCAGCCCCAGCTACCTCACGGCGCTGTTCCACAAGAATCTGCAGATTTCCCCCGGCGAGTATATCCGCCGGATCAAGCTTCAGGAGAGCAAGCAGATGATCCGGGAAAACGACCTGAATTTCACGGAGATCGCCGCCCAGCTCCACTATTCCACGGTGCATCACTTCTCCCGGCAGTTCAAGGAGAAGTTCGGCATTACCCCCACAGAATACGCAAAATCTGTTCGTTGAGAGGTTTGGAAAATGAAAAAAGGGAACCCCATTGCGCTGCTGCCCATCGGCGTGTTTCTCGTGCTGTATCTTGGGCTGGGGCTGCTGTTTGAGTACGGTCTGCACATCCCCATGGGCTTTTACAACATCCCCATCGTCATCGCGTTTCTCGTGTCTATTTTAGTAGCCTGTCTTCAGAACCGGGCGGTTCCCTTTGAGGAAAAGCTTGTCATCATGGGGCAGGGCGTGGGAGATAAGAACATCATCACCATGCTGCTGATCTTCCTGACGGCGGGCGCGTTCGTCGGCGTGGTGGGGCGCAGCTCCGCCCAGAGCGTCGCCTACTTCATGCTCGACATCATCCCCGCCCGGTTCGCCGTGGCGGTGCTGTTTGTGGTCGCCTGCTTCGTCTCCACTGCCATGGGAACCTCCGTCGGCACCATCACCCTCATCATGCCCATCGCCCTGGAGGTCGCGCAGGCGTCCGGCCTCGACACGGCGCTGTGTACCGGAAGCGTCGTGGGCGGAGCCATGTTCGGCGACAACCTGTCCTTCATCTCCGACACCACCATTGCCGCCTGCAATGGTCAGGGCTGCGCCATGAAGGACAAATTCAAGGGCAATTTCTGGATCGCCCTGCCCGCGGCCATCGCCACGCTGGTGCTGATCCTGCTTCTGACCATGGGGCATGACACCGCGCCCATTGACGAAAGCTACGATCTCGTTCAGATCATTCCCTACGTTCTGGTTCTGGCGGGAGGCGTCGCTGGGATCAACGTGTTTATCGTTCTGCTGACGGGCATCGTTTCCGGCGCTGTCATCATGCTCCTGACCGGGCAGGTGGAAGCCACCGCTCTTCTCGCCAGCATGGGCAACGGCGCGGCGGGCATGTTCGAGACAAGCATGGTCGCCATCCTTGTGGCCGCGATGTGCGCCCTGATCCGGGTCTACGGCGGCTTTGACGCGCTGCTGAGCTTCATCCGGAAGGTCTTCCGGGGCAAAAAAGGCGGTCAGCTGGGCATGGGGCTGCTGGTAGGCGCCATGGACATCGCCACTGCCAACAACACCGTCGCCATCGTCATGGCAAACCCCATTGCCAAGGAAATGAGCGAGGATTACGGCATCTCCCCCTCCCGCACGGCCTGCCTGCTGGACACCTTCTCCTGCATTTTTCAGGGCATTATCCCCTATGGTGCGCAGATGCTGGTCGCCATCTCGGCGGCAGCGGAAATGGGCTTTGCCCTGTCGGCGTTCTCCATCATGCGGTATCTGTTCTATCCGTATCTGCTGCTGGTCAGCTCGCTGATCGCGATTTTTCTGGTAAAGGGTAAGAAAAACTGATTTCCCGGCAGAAGCGTCGGCATTTGGCTGCGCTTCTGCCTTTCTGCGTCTTAAGGCTTGCGAAAGTGGGAATTCTGTACTATAATGAACGTATATTCCAGTATTTGTGTGGAGGCAGCTATGGACTTTCGGGTATTGGCGGTTGGCGATGTGGTAGGCAATCCGGGTTTGGAGCAGATCCGCCGGAATCTGCGGCAGATGAAGCGGCAGTATCATGCGGACTTTGCGGTGGTCAACGGCGAAAACGCCGCCGTGGTAGGCATCACCCCCAATCAGGCGGACAGCATTCTGGACGCCGGTGCGGACATCGTCACCATGGGCAACCACACCTGGAGCAAGCGGGAGATCGTCCCCTATATGGACGACTGCCCATGGATCATCCGTCCGGCCAATTATGCCCCTCAGGTTCCGGGGCGGGGCTGGCAGGTGGTGCAGACGGCGGCAGGCGACGTGGCCGTCATCGACCTCATTGGGCGGTGCAATATGGACTACGGCCCGGAAAATCCCTTCCTGATGGTGGACAAAATTCTGAAAGAAATCACCGCCAAGATCATTCTGGTGGAGCTTCACGCGGAAGCCACCTCGGAAAAGCTGGCCATGGGCTATATGCTGGACGGACGGGTCAGCGCCGTGTGGGGAACCCACACCCATGTTCCCACGGCGGACGCCCGGGTGCTGCCCAAGGGAACCGGCTACGTCACCGACCTTGGCATGACCGGCCCCCGGGACTCCGTTCTGGGCATCCGGCCGGAGCTGTCCATCGCCAAATTCCGGGGTGATCTGCCGGAGCGCTACCGCTGGGCGGAAGGCGCATCCAAGATCGAGGCCGTGCTGTTCACCATCGATTCGGAAACCGGAAAATGCCGCAAGGCAGAAAGGGTCGACAAATGGGACTGAAAATTTTACACAGCGCCGACTGGCACTTAGGCTCCCCCTTCGCGGGCTTCGACGACAGCCAGCGGGCGCTTCTGCGGCAGGAGCAGCAGAGTATCCCCGGCAAAATTTCCCAGCTTTGCCGCCGGGAAAAGTGCGATCTGATGCTCCTCGCGGGAGATATTTTTGACGGTGAACCCACCCGGGAGACGGTGGAAGCCCTCAAAAAAGCGCTGTCCGAGTGCGGCGCAAGGGTCTTCATCACGCCGGGCAATCACGATTTCTGCGCCCCCGGCTCCCTCTGGCTGGAAGAAAACTGGCCGGAAAACGTCTATGTGTTCACCGGCGGACTGGAAGCCGTCACGATTCCCGACTTAAACTGCCGGGTCTACGGTGCGGGCTACCAGAGCATGGACAGCGCCCCCCTGCTGGAAAATTTCCGGGCGGAGGGCAGCGAAAAATACTGCATCGCCGTGCTCCACGGCGATCCCACCCGGAAGGACTCCCCCTACTGCCCCATCACCGCCCAGCAGGTGCGGGACTCGGGGCTGCAATATCTGGCGCTGGGACATATCCATAAAGCGGGCGCGTTTCACGCCGGTGGGACGCTGTGCGCATGGCCGGGCTGCCCCATGGGGCGCGGCTGGGACGAAACCGGCGAAAAGGGCGTGTGCATCGTGACCGTGGAGGACAGCGCCTCCCTTCGGGCGGTGGCGCTGGACACCATCCGCTTCCACGAGCTGAAAGCGGACATTTCCTCCGGCGCGGAAGCGGCGCTGGAAAAAATCCTGCCTCCCGCGGGAAGCCGGGACTTTTTCCGGGTCACCCTTACGGGAAGCGGCGAAGCGGATATTGCCAGGCTCACGCGGCGTTTTTCCGCCGTTCCCAATCTGACGCTCCGGGACGAGACGCTTCCGCCCCTGGACATCTGGGGGGACACCGGCGCGGACACGCTGGAGGGCGTGTATTTCCGGCTGCTCCGGGAGGCCATGGAGGCCGACCCTGACAGCCGGGAGGAAATTCAGCTTGCGGCGGAAATTTCCCGGAAGCTGCTGGAAGGACGGGAGGTCACGCTGTGAAAATCTACAAAATGACTGCCACCTTCGGCAAGCTGGAGCACGCGGAGCTGACCCTCCAGCCGGGGCTGAACATCCTCACTGCCCCCAACGAGTGGGGCAAAAGCACATGGTGCGCCTTTCTTGTTGCCATGCTCTACGGTCTGGACACCCGCGCCAAAACCACGAAAACCACCCTCGCCGACAAGGAGCGCTACGCCCCATGGTCGGGCAATCCCATGGCGGGTCGCATTGACCTGAATTGGAACGGCCGGGACATTACCATTGAGCGCCGCACCAAGGGCAGAGTCCCTCTGGGTGAATTCAAGGCCTACGAAACCGATTCCGGGCTGCCTGTCCCGGAGCTGACGGCAGCGAACTGCGGCCAGCAGCTGCTGGGCGTGGAGCAGACGGTGTTCCGCAGGGCTGGGTTTATCCGTCAGTCGGACTTGCCCGTAACGCAGGATGAAGCCCTTCGACGCAGGCTCAACGACCTTGTGACCACCGGCGACGAAAGCGGTACCAGCGACAAGCTGGCAAAAAATCTGCGGGACCTGAAAAACCGCTGCCGCTTCAACAAAAGCGGTCTTCTCCCCCAGCTGGAAAGCCAGCGGGATGCCTTACAGGATAAGGTCGAGGAACTGGACGCGCTGGACGCACAGGTGAAGAAGCTGAAAATGCGTCTGGACGACGTCAAGACATGGCTGCAGCAGCTGAACACCCATCAGGCCGCGCTGGACTATGCCGCCGCGGAGGCGGACGCCGGGCGGGTCGCGCAGGCGCGGGAAGCGCTGGAACAGGCGCAGGATTTACTTGCCATCCGGGAAGCCGCCTGCGAAAAGCTGCCGTCTCAGGAGGACGCGGAAAAGAAGCTCAAGGAGCTGCGCGCCTTCCGCGACGAGTGGAACGCCCTGCAAATGGAGCTGCAGATGCTTCCCCGCGCCCCCCTGCCCCCGGCGAAGAAAGACCCCTTCGCTGACATGGACGTGACGGCAGCCATGGAAATGGTCAACGCGGACCGTCAGACCATGACCGGTCTGCGGGGCAGCAAAATGCCGATTTTGCTGCTGATTCTGGGCGCTATCATCATGGCCGGGGCAATCGCGCTGCTGGTAATGGGAAATTACCTCCCGGCGGGAATCCTCGGCATGGTCTCCGTGCTTCTTCAGGCGCTCAGCCTCTTTGGAATGCAAAGGCTGAAAAAGCAGACCGACGCGCTGGAAAAGAAATACGGAACCGCCGACCCCGCCCATTGGACGGATTCCCTGCGGGAATATGAGACTGCCCTCCGGGCGTACAACGCCGCCCAGAAGGAATATCAGGACGCGCAGGGAGACGTGGAAGTGCGTCTGATGGTTATGCGCAAGCGCCGGGATTCCCTGTGCGGCGCACAGGAGCCGGATGCTGTCATGGAATTCTGGCAGCAGATCACGAACAAATGGGAAGCCTACCACACCGCCCGGCGGGAAGCCCAGCGGGCGCAGAATCTGGTGGATACCCTCAGCGCCATGGCAAAGCCTGTCCGGCCTCCCGTTGGCGTGGATACCCTGACCCATTCCCCGGCGGACACGGCGCGGCTGCTGTCGGACTGCACTGAGGAGCAGCAGCGGCTGCAAAGCCGCATCAGCCAGTACAAAGGCCGGATGGAAGCCTTGGGCGACCGGGCGCAGCTGGAAAAGCAGCTGGCGTCGGTCAACGCCCGTCTTGCCCAGCTGGAAAAGACCTACACCGCCCTGACCATCGCGCAGGAAACGCTGGCGCAGGCGCGGTCGGAGTTACAGCGGCGATTCGCCCCCCGAATTTCCCAGCGGGCGCAGACCTATCTTTCCGCCATGACCGGCGGGCGCTACCAGCGCCTTTCCATGGGCGAGGACTTCTCCCTCCAAGCCGGAACCGGTGACGAGGAAACCCTCCACGACGCCCTGTGGCGCAGCGACGGCACCATCGACCAGCTGTACCTCGCCCTTCGTCTGGCTGTGGCGGAAGAACTGACCCCGGATTCCCCGCTGATTCTGGACGACGCGCTGGTGCGCTTCGACGATACGCGGATGCAGGCGGCGCTGGCCATTCTGGAGGACATGGCAAAAGCGCGTCAGGTCATTCTGTTCACCTGCCAGCAGCGGGAGGGAAATGCCGCAAACGTATAGATATTGTTCTGCAAACAGCGGAGAAAGCGCGGCTTTCTCCGCTGTTTTGGAAAATTCCCATGGCTTTCTGTTGCGAAACTTTTCCAGATTTTCTCAGTTTTGTCATAATTTTGTAATTTTCCCCTTGACAATAGGGGTTTACTATGTTAAACTATTTTTCGAAAGGTTTAATTCATTAAACTTTTGTATTTCCAGATACACCCAAAGGAGGTATTCTGATTGGAAGTGCCCAAAATCTTTGAAAGCGAATACCGCTTCTGCCTGATTCTATGGGAGCATGAGCCGATCAATTCCACCCATCTGGTCGAGCTGTGCAAGGAGCAGCTGGGCTGGTCGAAGGCCACCACCTACACCGTCATCCGCCGTCTGTCGGAGCGGGGCGTGGTAAAGAACGAGAACGCCGTGGTCACCGCCCTTGTCTCCAAGGAGCAGGCGCAGGCATCCCGGCTGGACGAAATGGTGGAGGAAACCTTTCAAGGCTCCATGCCCGCCTTTATCGCCGCCTTCTCCCGGAGTAAGAAGCTCACCCGGGACGAGGTGGCACAGCTGAAAGCACTCATTGACAATTACGAGGAGGATCGAACATGAACACATTGTTCCAGAACATCCTGACTGCCAGCTTCCACGGCAGCATCGTCATTCTGGCCGTCATGCTGCTGCGGCTGGTGCTGAAAAAAACGCCCCGAAAGTATATCTGCCTGCTCTGGCTGCTGGCGGGACTGCGGCTGCTGATGCCCTTCCAGATTCAAAGCGACCTGAGCTTACAGCCCAGCGCCGACCCGGTGGCACAGGTGCAGCAGCAGATCAGCCGTTCCCAGGCGCCCGCCGCGCCGGAAGATTTCTCCCCGGCCGATCTGGACGTCCCGGCGCCGGTGCAGACGCCCGAAGCGCTTCCGGACATCCAGACTCCCGTCACCACCGTTATCAGCAGCACCCCCTCCCCCGCCCCGGAAACCGCGCCGGAACCGGATACGGGCTTTGATTTCCTGTCGGTTCTGCCATGGTTCTGGCTTGGCATTGCCTGCTGCTTCGGCATTTACAGTCTGTACACCTACCTGACCCTGAAGCTGAAGGTTCGGGAGGCCGTCAGGATCCCCGGCGGCTGGGAATGCGACCGCATCGAGACCGCTTTTATTCTGGGCTTCATCCGCCCGAATATCTACATCCCCATGGGCATGACCCCCGAGGAACAGCGATACATTCTCGCCCACGAACGCACCCATCTGGACAAGGGCGACCACTGGTTCAAGATGGTGGGCTTTCTGGCGCTGGCACTGCACTGGTTCAATCCGCTGGTGTGGGCAGCCTACATCCTGCTGTGCAAGGACATCGAGATCGCCTGCGACGAGCGGGTGGTGCAGTTCATGGAGCTGGAGGAGCGGAAAGCCTACTCCGCCGCCCTGCTGAACTGCTCCACCAATCGGGCGCATTTCGCGGCCTGTCCCGTGGCCTTCGGCGAGGTGAGCGTCAAGGAGCGCATCAAGTCGGTGCTTTCCTATAAGAAGCCCGGCTTCTGGATCAGTCTGGTGGGCGTGATCGCCATCGTCTTCGTGGCGGTGTGCCTGGTGACCAGCCCCGCGAGAAAGGATGCGGCAGCCGTCGGGGATACCGAGCCAACCGCTTCCTCTGATGCCGTCACCGTCCGCAATGTGGACGAGCTGCTGGCCGCCATCGCGCCGGACACCGTCATCCAGCTGGAGTCGGGAACCTACAACCTGTCCAGTGCCACAGGCTACGGCCTGCCCTCGGAAAGCCCCTACTACGCATGGACGGAAAAGTACGACGGCTTTGAGCTGATGCTGCAAAACGTAAAGAACCTGACCATCCGCGGCAGCGGCAAGGTGAGCACGACTCTGGAATGCGGCCCCCGGTCTGCCAGCGTCATCAATCTGAAGAATTGCGAAAATGTCACGCTGGAGGATTTCACCGCCGGTCACACCCTGGAACTGGGTCAGTGCAGCAGCGGCGTTATTTACCTGCAAAACTGCACCGGCACCGACATGAACCGTCTGGGCATCTACGGCTGCGGCATGATCGGATTGCAGGCGGCGGATTCCAAGGACATTTCCCTCGCGGACAGCGACGTGTACGACTGCTCCAGCAGCGCCGCCGAGATCATCAGCTGTGAAGACGTCTCCATCTCCGGAACCCGCATTTACCGCATCGGCTCCGAGGGATACGGCGGATACACCTATTTTGATATCAGTTCCAGCCGGAATGTGACGGTGGAAAACTGCGAAATCAGCGACAGCAGCCTTATGTATCTGGCAATCGTTTCCGGAAGCACCGTTCAGATGAAGGGCAATCTGTTCTCCAACAACCGCAGCCAGCTGGAAGCATTCAACTTCAAGTATGAGTACCACGAAGATACCCAGACGCCGGCAGACGAATCGAGTATGGTTCTGGACGGCAACCGGTTTGAAAATTGCAGCGTCCGCCGCTGGTTTGGAGTCGACGGTACCATCACGGACGGCGCAGGCAATCCTCTTACCGATGAGCAGATGAACAAGCTGTACTCCACAGGCGCGACGGAACCGACTCAGGCGCAGCTGGAGATCCACGTTTCCACGGTGGACGAGCTGATCGCCGCCATCGGCCCCAATGTGGACATCGTGCTGGACGCGGAGCTTTACGACCTCAGCACCGCCACCGGCTACGGCACCTCCAAGGGCGATTATTACTACTGGCTGGACGAATTTGACGGCCCCCAGCTGGTCATCGACGGGGTGGACAATCTGACCATCCGCAGCAATGACGGCAGCGTAACGGGACACACCATCGCCGCCATCCCCCGCTACGCCAACGTCCTGACCTTCCAGTCGTGCAGCTACATCACCCTCTCCGGCTTCACCGCCGGTCACACAAGAGAGCCCGGTTACTGCATCGGCGGCGTTCTGCGGTTCCAGTACAGCGACCACATCACCGTGGACAAATGCGGTCTCTACGGCTGCGGCATTCTGGGCGTAGACGCGGAATACTGCACCGATATACGGGTCGCCAACTGCGACATCTACGAGTGCAGCCAGGGCGGCGTCCAGTTCTGGAGCTCCGAGGGCATTGTAATGGAAAACAACACCCTGCGGGATCTGGGCGGCAGCGACATGATCTTCCACGACTGCAAGGATGTGACGGTGAACGGTGAAACCGTGATTCCCGCCAGTATGTTCTTCAGTCGGATCCTCCAGTCGGAGGAACAGCAGGGCACAGAGGCACTCAACGCCTTCGTTACGGAGTTTGCGTATGCCTATTTTTACGGAGATATGGATACGCTGCCCCGGTTGCTCTCCAAGGACTACACAGGCGGAGTGGAAGCCTATTCCGGCAATACAAACGACGTGATTGTGTGCTGGCATGAGGTCACGGTGGACATGTGGAAAGAGGCAGACGCCAACGGCACCTACGAATTTGCCTACCCCTACCGCGAGAACGTTGACAGCGAAATTGCCTACCTGACCATCGTCGTTGTCAGAGAAAACGACGTATGGAAGGTCAGCAGCTACTCTCTGGCCGAATAAAACAAAACCAGTCCCTCCGGCCACGCCGGAGGGACTGAGTCTACCGAAAAAATGTCTCCGGCACGCAGCCGGAGACATTTTTGTTTGATTACGCCTTTTCCAGAGCCAGCGTTCTGGTGGTCAGGTCGCAGACCTCACGGGGTCCAAAGTACTGAATGGCACCGGGGTAGACATAGCAGGTCTCTGCCGCCCACTCGGCTCTGTGCTCGGCGAAGAACCGGAAGGGCTTGCCGTCCAGCTCCACCAGAGCCTTGCGGATAACGGGCTTGTCCTTGCCGTTTCTTCTCTCCATGTTCATCATCTTGGTGATGGGCATACCGCCTGCCACCCACTCCTCGGCGGGCTTGGACAGATTGGAGACCTTGGAAAGATACCCGGTGTAGCCGTACTGAATCAGCATGAAGGCGTTGTAGCCCAGAGAGTAGCAGTAATCGGCGTCAAAGTTGGAGGGGAATGCGCAGCGGCCTTCGTAGCCAAGGAAGTGATGCTGGGTGGAGAACTTGCCGTTGTAAGTTCCGGCAGCCTTCCGGGCAGCCAGATTGTCTCTGACCAGAGCGGAGAACAGCTTCTCGGACTCAATGAGGGAGACCTGCACGTTGCCGTGGGGGTCGCGCTCCAGAAACAGCTGCTGCTGGATGCTCTGGGGCAGAATGGCGAACACGTCCATGGACTGCTTGGTGAGGCCATTCTTGATGAAGGCGTACTTCTCTTCCCAAGTGGGCAGGGCGTTGAATTGGGCGGTCTTCTCGCCGGCCAGCAGTTCGTTGATCTCCGCGATCAGCACGGAGAATTCGGGAACGAACTCCACGATACCCTCGGGGATGATGGCAACGCCGAAGTTCCAGCCCTTCGCCGCCCGGGTGGCCACGGAGTCGGCAATGTAATCCGCGATCTGGGCAAGGGACATCTTCTTCTCGGCCACTTCCTCGCCAATCAGGCAGATGTTGGGCTGGGTTTCCAGGGCGCATTCCAGCGCCACATGGGAAGCGGAACGACCCATGACCTTGACAAAGTGCCAATACTTCTTGGCGGAGTTGGCGTCACGCTCGATGTTGCCGATGATCTCGCTGTAGGTCTTGGTGGCGGTGTCGAAGCCGAAGGAGCACTCGATGTCCTCGTTCTTCAGGTCGCCGTCGATGGTCTTGGGGCAGCCGATCACCTGAATGCCGCTGTTGTGGGCGGCAAAGTACTCGGCGAGAACCGCGGCGTTGGTGTTGGAGTCGTCGCCGCCGATGATGACGATGGCGGTGATGCCGTGCTTCTTGCAGACGCCCTCGGCAACGGCGAACTGCTCCTCGGTTTCCAGCTTGGTTCTGCCGGAGCCGATGATGTCGAATCCGCCGGTGTTGCGGTACTGGTTGATGTATTCGTCGTCGAAGACTACGTAGTTGTCCTCCAGCAGGCCGCTGGGGCCGCCCTTGAAGCCGTAGAGGACATTTTCCTTGTTGCAGGCCTTCAGCGCGTCGTACAGACCGCAGATGACGTTGTGGCCGCCGGGCGCCTGACCGCCGGAAAGGATCACGCCCACGATCTGCTTCTTAGGCGCGGAGGTGTTCTTACCCTTCTGGAAGGTGATCTCGTTTTTGCCGTAGGTATTGGGGAACAGCGCCTTGATCTTTTCCTGATCCGCGACGCTCTCGGTGGCGCCGCCGCTGCACACACAAATATCAGAAATCCCGTTTCTGAGCATACCCGGAAGCTTGGGACTGTACTGGTATCTTGCTACCTGGAGAGGGGACAGTTTCATGGATGTATACACTCCTTACTGAATTTTGTTCAAAGGAGATTATACTCTATTTTTCGCCAAACGTAAATAGCAAAATTCTGATTTTTTCCCGGAAGAACTTTCAGGATTCCGGTTTTCCTTTCAAATCGGCACTGACGGCACCACCGGGGGGCGTTTTTCTGGTGAAAATGAACATTTTGCCGGGACGGAAGTATCAAAATATTTATATTGAAAAACCCGAAAAATATGCTATAATGTCAGCGGAATAAAAGCGGGTCATGACCCGCAGTTTAAGAAAGGATGATTCCAAATGGCTCTTGTAACCACAACTGAGATGTTCAAGAAGGCTTACGACGGCGGCTACGCCATCGGCGCTTTCAACGTCAACAACATGGAAATCGTTCAGGGCATCACCGAGGCCTGCCGCGAGGAGAAGGCTCCTGTTATCCTGCAGGTCTCCAAGGGCGCCCGCGCCTATGCCAACCACACCTACCTGGTAAAGCTGGTGGAGGCTGCTGTCATCGAGTGCCCCGAGATCCCCATCGCTCTGCATCTGGATCACGGCCCCGACTTCGAGACCTGCAAGGCCTGCATCGACGGCGGCTTCACCTCCGTCATGATCGACGCCTCCTCCAAGCCCTTCGCCGAGAACATCGAGATCACCCGCAAGGTCGTTGAGTACGCTCATGACCACGGTGTCGTCGTTGAGGCTGAGCTGGGCACTCTGGCCGGCATCGAGGACGAAGTCAAGGTCGCTGCTCACGCCGCCTCCTACACCCGTCCCGAGGAAGTGGAAGAGTTCGTGACCAAGACCGGCTGCGATTCTCTGGCCATCGCCATCGGCACCAGCCACGGCGCTTACAAGTTCACCGCTGCCCAGTGCACCCGCAACGAGCAGGGCATTCTGGTTCCGCCTCCCCTGCGCTTCGACGTTCTGGAAGAGGTCTCCCGCCGCCTGCCCGGCTTCCCCATCGTTCTGCACGGTTCTTCTTCTGTTCCTCAGAACTACGTGAAGATGATCAACGAGAACGGCGGCAAGATGCCCGACGCCGTGGGTATCCCCGAAGAGCAGCTGCGCCACGCTGCCGAGCTGTCCGTCTGCAAGATCAACATCGACTCCGACCTGCGTCTTGCCATGACCGGCACCATCCGTCAGTTCTTCAACGAGCATCCCGACAAGTTTGACCCCCGCGAGTACCTGAAGCCCGCCCGTGCCAACATCAAGGAACTGGTTCGCCACAAGCTGGTGGACGTTCTGGGCTGCGCCGGCAAGGCTTAACCGTCAACACCCATTTGATTGGC
>HF988106.1:18585-23873 GCA_000434635.1 Firmicutes bacterium CAG:110
CCGATTGTGGATGGCGCTGTTTTTATGCGTTCTGTTCCAGAAAATCCCGGCGGTACTGGGAGGGCGTGACGCCCTCGGACTTTTTGAGCACCTTGGTGAACACCCGGTAGTCGGCATAGCCGGACTGCTCCGATATCTCCGCGATGGGCAATGATGTGGTCAGCAGCAGCTTTTTCGCCTGCTCCATGCGGATGTTGGTGAAATACGTCAGGAAATTGACGCCGATCTCGCTTTTGAACAGCTGGCTGATGTACTGGGGATTCAGGTGAAATTCCTCCGCCAACACGCCAAGGCTCACTTCCTCGGCCAAATGCTCCTGCAAATAGCGGGTAATGCCGTGGATGGGGCGTTCCTCCTGACAGGTCGTCTCCCCCGCGGACTGATGCCGGAACATGGCGATCTTCAGATTGTCAATGCAGGTGCCGAACTCCTCATAGTTCACCGGCTTCAGGATGTAGTCCGTAATCTGGAGCCGCAGGGCTTCCCGGCAATAGGAAAAATCGTCGTAGCCGGACACGATGACGAAGGCCGTGTTCGGGTGCTTGAGCCGGGACAGCTGGATGACCTTCAGGCCGTTCATAATGGGGATGTTGATGTCCATGATGGCGATGTCCGGCTGGAGTGTGTCAATTTTCGTCAGGGCGTCCATGCCGTCGGCGGCTTCTCCCACCACCTCGCAGTCGTGGGCTTCCCAGTCAAACAGGCGCTTGAAGCCCTCCCGGATCATGATTTCGTCATCCACCAGAAGCACACGCAGCTTCTTCATTCCGCTTCCTCCTTCAGCGGCAGCACGACGTGCGCCGTCACGCCGCCGTCCTCGTTTTCCGTATAGCTCAGGCCGCATTCCCGGCCGCAGAGCAGCTTGATGCGCTTCTGCACATTCAGAATGCCGATGCTGTTGCCAGTGAGCTTTGGCGGCTGCTTATCGTAGGATGCCAGCATGGCGTCGATGGCGGCCTTTTTGCCGTCAGCAAAGCCGCTGCCCGTATCCCGGACGCAAACTTCCATGCGGCCGTCCGCCGTTTTCTGCGCCGAGATCACCACCGTGCCCCGGTAGCCCCTGTTTTTGAGACCGTGGAGCAGGCTGTTTTCCACAATGGGCTGCAAAATGAAGTTCGGCACCTGTGCACCCCCCAGCTCCGGGTCGATGTCATATTCGCAGCAAAGTTCCGGATAACGGCAGCACATCAGCTCCACATAGGCTTCCAGCAGCTCCATCTCGTCGTCCAGCGTGACCATGGGTCTGTCCACCTTGACGCTGAGCCGGAAGAAAAATCCACCAGCCGCATAAGCAGGCTTGCCACCGTTTTATCCCCGTTCAGATGTGCCTGAATGCGGATGGTATCCAGCGTGTTGTAAAGAAAATGGGGGTTGACCTGACTTTTCAGGTACAGCATTGACAGCTTCTGCTCCACCAGCTCCGCCCGGAGCGCTTCGGGATTTTCCAGCGTGAGGTAAAAGGAAAGGGTCATCAGGGTGATGCCCATTCCACTGATAAGCCATGTGTGGTGCAATCCCTGCAATACGCACACGGTAAACTCAATGACCAGCGCCGCGCCGATGGCAGAACGCTTTTTTCCGGGGATGGCTTTCCAGTTTCCCACCAGAAGTCCGGCGCACAGCAGCAGGTAAAAGGCCACGGCGGCATAGGGAACCAGCATGTAAGCCCCCGCGGAATAGTTGCCTTCCGCCGTGACGGTGTAGGAAATGGGCAGCAGGAAATTCCCCAGCTCCGCGAGCACCAGAAACGCCTTCGCCGGCCAGTCCAGCTGCCGGGGCTTGCCCGTTTCCTCCTGCACCAGAATGGCGATGTACTGATAAAACAGGTAGATCACCGCCGCCATGCTGCCCAGAAACAGCCGGTGCAGCGCCCCGTTCAGGAGCATCGGCACGGTGTCCAGATGGTTGACGGTGTAGACGGTGCAGCCGTCCAGCGCCAGATGCACCAGCACCGCCACCAGCAGCACCAAAAAGGTTTTGTGGAGCGCCGTATGCTCCTTTTCCGCCGTGAAATACATATAGGCGACAAAGGCCACCACCAGAAACAGCGCGATCTCCATCCGAAGCATGCGCGTTCCTCCCCCTTCTCAGTGCATCATAGTTCGGCGAACCGGGCGCTGCCTTTCTTTTTCAGCCACAGATACAGCAGGGCGCACAGGATCAGATTCAGCCCCGCAAGGCAGCCCATGTATCCGAAGAAGCCCAGCTTCCACCCCGGCAGCGCCACGTAGCCCACGAACAGCAGTATCGTATAGCCGAAGCTGCCGAACAGGGCGATCATCACAGGGGCGCTCTGCTTGATGGGCGAAATCTCGTTCGTCCAGGTCAGGATGGGATTTTTCACTCCCAGAAACAGGCCGAACAGCGCCATCAGCACCACGTAGGACATTACCAACAGCGTCATCATCAGAAGCTGCACAGGCAGGAACGGATAGACTGCCGCCGCGCACACTATGCACAGCGCCATGGGAACTGCCGTGAGAATGATCTGCATGGAAAGCTTCGCTTTCAGCACCTGCCACGGCGTGACCGGCAGGGACTGCATGAGCCACAGGCTCCTCCCCTCCAGCGACACCGAGGGGGCGGTCATATCATTCATGGAAGCGACCCCGCACAGGCAGATGGACAGCATCACCGGCACGCTCCCCTCCAGGCCGTCAAGCAGGGTCTCCACCGTGGAGAGGAATTCGCCGCCCTTCCATAGGATCAGCAGCGCGCAGACCGGCATCAGGAACGTACCCAGGCCGCAGTTGAGCATATAGTTGGGACTTGCGCCGAAATGGGCGAATTCCCGGCCAAGCAGCGCCGCGGGAATGCTCTTTTGCCGCACAGTGGTTTCCCGGTACACCGTCCGGGCGGTCTTTCCCGTGGCAGTCGCGGTTTTCAGGAAGCTGCGGGAGATCAGCGCCCACATGATGGCGAACAGCGCCGCGACAAACACGGTCACAATGATACACGCTTTGGCATCTCCCGTGCCGACGCTGCCAAACAGATAAATGGGGTAGGCGCCATCCTTGACGGCGGCACCGTAGACCGCCAGATTGGCAAGCAGCTCCTGAATCAGCGCCATTGCCCGGAAATAGAAGAAATAGTACGCACCGAAAAACGCCAGAGAAATGACGACGGTCACAAAGCTCTTATGCTTCAGCAGGCTGATCTTCGCGACCACCCAGCCCAGCGCGCAGGACAGCGTCATGACAAAAACGGAGATCAGCGCGGTCAGCAGCACGCCGCCCAGCACATTGGCGAGTGTGACACCGGCCACTGCCCAGTAAACGATCACCGCCGGAAGAATTACAATTCCGGAGTACAGCAGTCCCATCAGGTAAACGCCCAGCAGCCGGGAGGCCAGCAGCACGGAGACCGGAATGGGCATGGACAGCAGCAGGTCGTTATCCTTCGCCAGATACAGGCTGGCATAGGTATTGAACACGCTGCCGAACACGCCGAGGAACACCGCCAGAAGTCCCATCAGCGCAAAATACAGCCAGCCCATGCCAGCCTGTGCCATGGGAACGCACATTTTAACCGAAAGCAGCGTGAAAATGCCGCCCAGAACAACTACCATCAGCACCGCGAACATAGCGATATACGCAATGGTCGCCGCCTTGGAACGGGCTTTGTTCTTTTTCGCGTCGTAATAATAAGAGCGGAAAATTTCCAGCAGCTGCTTTTTCAGCAAGAGTTTCAGCATGATTCTCCCTCCAGCTCAAGGAACACTTCCTCCAGAGAGTCGTCGCCCTTGACTTCCTCCATGGTGCCGGAGCGGATGAGCTTGCCGCCCTTGATGATGGCGACCTTGTCGCAGAGCTTTTCCGCCACTTCCAGCACGTGGGTGGAGAAGAAGATCGCGCCGCCCCGGTCACAGATCTCCCGCATCATGCCTTTCAGCAGGTGCGCCGCCTTCGGGTCAAGGCCCACAAAGGGTTCGTCCATGAGGATAAGCTGCGGCTCGTGGAGCCACGCGGCGATGATGGCCAGCTTCTGCTTCATGCCGTGGGAATAGGCCGCGATGGGCTGCGCCAGATCGCCGGTCAGCTCGAAGGCGTCGGCGTACCGGCGGATGCGCTCGCGCCGCAGAGCGGCATCCACGCCGAAAATGTCCGCGATGAAGTTCAGATACCTGATACCTGTCATGTACTCGTACAGGTCGGGATTGTCCGGGATATAGGCGATTTTCCGCTTGCATTCCATAGGCTTTTCCCGAACGGAATCGCCGCCGATGTAAATTTCTCCCGCATCAAACTGCAAAATGCCCGCCACGGATTTCAGCGTCGTGGTCTTGCCCGCGCCGTTGTGGCCGATGAAGCCGTAAATCTCACCGGGACGGATGTGCAGGTTCAGGTCGTCCACAGCCTTCTTTTCCCCGTAGGTTTTTGTCAGATGTTCAATGTTCAGCATATCGTACCTCTCCTTTTCTGTTTCGTCAGCCCCGCAGACCCGCCGCCTGCATGATGGCTTCAATGCTCTCTACCGGCTCGCTTCCCCAGAAACGGTGAATATCCGCGCATCCGGCAACGTCCAGCATGTCGTCTGCCTCGTCGGTCAGAAGCTCTTGATAGGCATAGTCCACCAGCTCCAGTTTTTCCACGCACAGCGCCTGATCGTCACCCTTGGCGGCCAACCACGCGGCGGCCGCTTCGCCGATCTCATCCGCCCCAAGGCCGGTGTTCACGCCCCAGTCCAGCAGCCTGACGGCCACCTGCACCGCCCGCAGAGAAGAACCGGAGATACCGGGGATGACGTTTTCGTCAATATCGTCCAGAATGGGCAGCGTGAGTGCCGGCGCTGCCGCAGTCGGTGCCTCGGTCGGTACCTCTGTCGGCACTTCGGTCGCGGCGGTGTCGTGACTGCTTCCGTCATCGGGAGCGGCGGCTTCCTTTTTCCAGATGCTGGTTTCTCCAGCCCCCGTCTTGAGGATGACCTCGTCGATTTCTCCTTCCACGGGGATGGCGACATGGAAATCCCCTGTTTCAAAAATGCCGAATACCGCGCTGAAACGGAAGCCGACATACAGCTTGCCGCCCAGTTCCTCGGTGTAGCAGCCGCAGAAGCCCTCCGGGAAGGAGCCGGGATAGAAGCCCTTGATCGTGACGGCGCTTTCGCTCACGTCCACGGATGTAATGGCCGCTTCCTCGCAGGCGCGGAAGCCGAAAACCTTCCAGCCATAGCGCCCCGCCATAAAAATGCCGGTGAACAGGATCGCCATGACCAGCAGCGTAATGATAACTGTTTTGATGAATTTCATAATGTCTCCTTCTCATGTAAGCTCTGATTAATACTATTTC
>HF988106.1:24045-26473 GCA_000434635.1 Firmicutes bacterium CAG:110
AATTGGAGTTCAGTATAATACCGCACAGCTGGGGAAAAAGATCCGCTGCTCAGCCGAAGGCGATTTATTCAGAGGCTCCCTTATCGCCGTCCAAGATAGCGGCACACATGGCTGCGGTACGCCTGATACGGCGCACCAAATACGTTCGTCAGATACCGTTCCTCCTGCAAGATCTGCAGGTGGAGCATGACCATTGCAAACAGGGAAAAGGCCAGCGTCAGCAGATTCCCGTACATCAGCAGTACGCCCACATATTGCAGGTCAAAGCCCAGAAAGGCCGGGTTGCGGCTGTAGCGGTAAATGCCGGTGGTGACCAGTTCGGTCTTGTCCTTGTCAGGGATGCCCGCCCGCCAGCTGTCCTTCATGTACAGAACGGAGGCTAGGAAAATCAAATCGCCCAGCATTCCGATGCAGAAGCCGGTGAAGCGCGCGTTTGCGGGCAGACAGCTCCAGCCCAGCGCAATGGACAGCAGCTGAGCCGCCGGCGCGCCGAGGGTCGCAATGCCCATCAGCATCTCTATGGTGTGGAGAGTCTTTTCTTTTCTGCGCCCGATCTGGTGGGTGCGGATGCCGCGGCGCTTCTGCACCAGCATTTTGCTGAAGTAAATGCCGTAAAAAATCGCCAGAACAGCCAATGCGAGCCACATGTAGGGCAGTTTTTCTTCCAGTGGATATTTCATCGCTTTTCTCCTTTGATGCACTTGTATGTGCCTTCTCTGCACCGCACGCTGCGCAGTGCGGTATGGGTGATTCCCAACAGTTCGTCCATCTCTTCGGCGGCGTTTTCATAGACGCTGTTCTGATGGTGAACAAGAATGTAATCGGCCTCTTTGATTTTCCCCGCCGCCTCCATGCAGAAGCTGCGCACAGGCGCGGCCAGCGCGAACACCCAGATGGGCGAGCAGATGGTCACGTGGGCATAGCGCGGCAAATCCACGCCGATGGGCGCAATGGGCATCGGCCATTTGTGCATTCCGAACCGGCCGCTCCACCAGAAGCCCAGCGTTCCCTCCGTCCGTTCGGTAGAGGTTATCTCGTACACCGCCCCACCGGTGCGGTTCGCTTCCTCATAGGCCAGCTTCCGCCCATAGCCCATGCGGGAAAAGAACACCACCAGCCGCTCCGGGTTCGTGCCGATGTCCGGATAGTCGGAAATGTCCACCCGGAACGCTTCCTGCTTTTCAAACACCCACGCGGCATAGCCGGTGGCCGCCTGCGCCAGGCCGAAGAAAAAGTAAGTCGTGGACATGAAATTCGGTGGGAACATATAGAACTGAATGCAGATCCACAGCATCAGCGTCACGCCGAATACGCCGCCCAGCACCACACCGGAATGCTTTTTCGCCAGCAGCAGCCCCGCCGCCGTCAGATTCGTCAGGCCATTCACGATCAGCAGCGCCCAGCCGGAAAAGGTGAAGTCCTGAAAAACCGCATCCGCAAAGGGCAGCACCTGAAAGTAAGGCAGCATAGCGTCCATGCCCAGGCTCTTTCCGCTGGGGTCCAGCAGCATCGCCAGCGCCCCCGCCACGGCACCCAGACCGATGAACAGCGTCCAGAAAATCAGGATGCGTCGGGCTGTACAGAATCTTGACTTTTGTTTCATGGTTTCTTCCTCAATATGTAATGGGCGTCCGATAAAGTGCGCTCAGAATACAGTCCGTCAGGAGCAGCACCGCAAGCAAAGAGCACCCGCCATAAACCGCTCTCCTGCTCAGCCTGCCCATCACGCGCTCCGTGGATGGCTCGATCAGATAGTGGAACACCAGCCCCAGCAGGGCGAAGCTGACCACACTGCGGACGCAGATGATCCCGCTGATATTCCCGAACAGTCCCCGATAATCCCACAGGCGCATACCAAAGCAGTGGATCGCGATCCAGCCGATAATGTACTCCACAACGCCGGTGATCCCCGCACTGAGCAGGAACAGGACGGCGGGGTTCTTCTTGAAGGGCTTCATGGCGTAGATGCCCAGCGCGCCGACGCCGTAAATCGGCAGCCATGGGCCGTACAGAATGCCCCGGTTTCGGAGCATCCCCTCCGTATACCAGTAAAAAATCTCCTCGTAAATCCAGCCGGTCAGGCAGCCGATAAGAAAGATCACGAACAGGTAGCACAGCCGGTTGGTCAATTCGATTCTTCTATCCAGTGTCAGCATAGTCTTCTTTCCTTTCACGCTGTATTGTACAGGAAAAACGCCGGATTCTATAGGCCGGTTTTGCATCCGAATGTGTCAGTTTTATAGATATTATACACCACACTCAGGGTTTGCGGAAGGGCGCGTTCCTTAAATTTGATTTAAGGCGCGTCCCCCTCTTCGTCAGCAAGGCGCCTGTGACTCTCCCCGGAGGAAAAATGAAGCCAGCCTCTTTCTTTTTTCCGAAAAAGGTGGTATGATAGAGAAAAAAGGCGGCTCACGCCGCCGATTCA
>HF988106.1:26490-30225 GCA_000434635.1 Firmicutes bacterium CAG:110
GCGGCTCACGCCGCCGATTCACGCAAAGAAGGTTATCACCATGAACGCCCCCATAAAAATGCTGGTCATCAATCCCGGCTCCACTTCCACCAAGGTCAGCTACTTTGAAGACGAAAAGAACATCTACACCGAGAGCATCTTCCACGATGCCCCGGAGCTGCTGAAATACCCCACCACCAACGACCAGATGCCCATGCGCAAGCAGGTGTTGCTGGACTTTCTGCAATCCCACGGCATGACCCCCGCCGACATGGATGTATTCATCGGCCGGGGCGGCTGCGCCTATTCTCAGGCTGCCGGAGTCATGGAGATCGACGAGCGGCTGGTACAGGACACCGCCGCCGACAAGGGCGGCAGCGACCACCCGGCAAAGCTGGGCGTCATGCTGGCCTACGAGCTTGGCTGCGAGTACCGCAAGCCAATGTACACCGTAAACCCCACCAACGTAGACGAGCTGTGGGATTATGCCCGTCTGACCGGCATTGCGGGGCTTTACCGCCGTGCCCAGACCCATGTGCTGAACCAGAAGGGCATTGCCGCCATTCACGCGAAAAAGCTGGGCAAGCGCTACGAGGATCTGAACCTGATCGTCTGCCATGTGGACGGCGGCATCACCGTCACCGCCCATAAGGCCGGGCGCATGGTGGATAGCACCGAGGGCGCGGGCGGCGACGGCCCCTTCACCCCCACCCGTCTCGGCTCCATCCCGGTGATGGAGGTGCTGCAATATCTGGACGAGGGACACACCACCGCTCAGATGCGCTCCATGCTCTCCCGTTCCGGCGGCTTCGTCAGCCACTTCGGGACTTCCGACGCGGCCAAAGTCCACGCGCTGGTAGATGCCGGGGACAAAAAGGCCGTGACTGTCTGGAACGCCATGATCTACCAGCTGTGCAAATCCATCGGCGGCATGGCAGCGGTGCTGGAAGGCAAGGTGGACGGCATTCTGCTCACCGGCGGCCTGATGCGCTACGACGACATTCTGAAGGGCGTAGAGCGGCGCTGCGGCTGGATCGCGCCCATCGCCGTCTACCCCGGCGAGTGCGAGCAGGAAGCCATGGCGGACGCCGTTCTGGAAGTGCTCCGGGGTCAGCGGAAAGCCAACCGCTACACCGGCGTCCCTGTCTTCCGGGGGTTCGACTGGGATAAGAAATGACAACCTTCCCCCGTTAAAAAGGAGACTGTTATGCCTCAATTTACCAAATACGCACTGGAAAACTCCCTGAAAAAGCTGCTTCTGCAAAAGCCGCTGAACAAAATCACCATCAACGACATCACCGAGGACTGCGGCATCAACCGCATGACCTTCTACTATCATTTCAAGGACATCTACGATCTGGTGGAATGGGTGTGCATGGAGGACGCCAAAAAGGCGCTGGCGGACAACAAAACCTACGGGACCTGGCAGCAGGGCTTTGTCCGTATCTTCGACGCCGTCCGGGAGAACAAACCCTTTATCATGAACGTCTACCGCTGCGTCAGCCGGGAGCAGGTGGAAAAATACCTGACGCCCCTGACGGACGATCTTCTGATGGGCGTAATCAACGAGCTGTCGGCGGGTATGGTCGTCCGCGCCGAGGACAAAGCCTTTATTGCGCAGGTCTATTCCTACGCCTTCGTGGGTCTGATGCTGGACTGGATCAAGGACGAGATGAAGCAGGACCCGGAAACGCTGGTAAATCGGTTTGCCCTCGTGATTCAGGACGACGTTTCCTGCGCACTGAACCGGTTCCGGGTGGATAAACCTTTATCAAACCCGGCGGATTGATAAAATTTCAGGCACTTTTGCCTCCGTGATGAAATCTTCATCATGGAGGCATTTCTGTTTATTGTAAAAAGTGGGTTCCGGACATACAATAAGGCCACCGAAAGGCAAATGAACGATTTAGCAAAGGAGTTAGTATTATGTATTATTCTGCTGGAACTTACGAAGCGTTTGCCCATCCCGAGAAGCCGGAGGGCGTAGACAACAAATCCGCTTATATCATCGGCACCGGCCTTGCCGGTCTGACTGCTGCTTTCTATCTGGTCAGAGACGGCCAGATGAAGGGCGAGCGCATCCATCTGCTGGAAAAGCTGGAGCTGGCCGGCGGCAGCTGCGACGGCTACCGGGACATCACCAAGGGCTTCTATATGCGCGGCGGCCGGGAAATGGACAACCATTTTGAGGTCATGTGGGACACCTTCCGGGATGTTCCCTCCATCGAGACTCCGGGCGTTTCCGTTCTGGACGAGTATTATTGGCTCAACAAGCACGACCCCAACTACTCCCTGTGCCGCGCCAGTGTGAACCGCGGCGAGGATGCCCATACCGACAAGCAGTTCAAGCTGGATAAAGAGTCCGCCATGGCGCTTTCCAAGCTGTTCCTGACCCCGGAAAAGGATCTGGAGGACAAGAAGATCTCCGACGTTCTCCCCGATTCCTTCTGGGACACCAACTTCTGGCTCTACTGGCAGACCATGTTCGCCTTCCAGCGCTGGTCCAGCGCTCTGGAAATGAAGCGGTATCTGTGCCGGTACGTGCATCATATCGACGGTCTGCCCGATTTCAGCGCCCTGCGCTTTACCAAGTACAATCAGTATGAGAGCATGATCCTTCCGCTGGTGAAGTATCTGGAAAGCCACGGCGTGCAGGTGGAGTACGGCATGGATGTCAAGAACGTCATCATCGAGACTGTGGGCAACAAGAAAGTTGCCAAGCAGATCGTCTACGTGAAGGACGGTCAGGAGCAGACCATTGACCTGATTGAAGACGATCTGGTGTTCATCACCAACGGCTGCTGCACCGACACCTCCTGCTACGGCGACCAGACCCATGCCCCCGACCTGTCCAAGGTAAAGAACGGCGCGGGCGAATCCTGGGATATGTGGAAGGCCATTGCCGCTCAGGCAAAGCACGGCGAGTTCGGCAACCCGGATACGTTCTGCTCCGATGTGGACGCCACCAACTGGATGAGCGCCACCGTGGCCACCTCCAACGAGGAGATCATTCAGCACATCATGAACGTCTGCAAGCGTGACCCCCGCTCCGGTAAGGTGACCACCGGCGGCATCGTCACCGTCAAGGACAGCACCGAAAACTGGTATCTGTCCTGGACCATCAACCGTCAGCCCCAGTTCAGGTCTCAGGACAAGAACATGGTTCTGGTGTGGCTGTATTCCCTGAACACCAACAGGGAAGGCAACTACGTCAAGAAGGCCATGCGGGACTGCACCGGTGAAGAGGTCTGCCGGGAGTGGCTGTACCACATTGGCGTGCCGGAGGATCGGATCGCCGCTCTGGCCCACGATGCCTGCAACACCACCACCTGCTTCATGCCCTATATCAACGCCTTCTTCCAGCCCCGCAAGGAGTCTGACCGCCCGAAGGTCGTGCCCGACGGCGCTGTGAACTTCGCCTTCATCGGCCAGTTCGCCGAGACACCCCGGGACACCATCTTCACCACCGAGTACTCCATGCGTACCGGTATGGAGTCCGTTTACACCCTGCTGAATGTTGACCGGGGCGTGCCGGAGGTATGGGGCAGCAAGTACGATGTCCGGGAACTGCTGCGCGCCTGCTACTACGCCATCGACAAGAAGCCCATCACCGATGTGAAGCTGTCCTTCATGGAGAAGCAGCTGCTGCACACCGTGATGAAGAAGGTCAAAGGAACGGACGTGGAGCTGCTGCTGAAAGAAAGCGGCCTGATCGAGTAAGATATCCTGCAACGCAAAAAGGTGCTGCCCGGTGGC
>HF988106.1:30239-32084 GCA_000434635.1 Firmicutes bacterium CAG:110
GCCCGGTGGCAGCACCTTTTTGCGTTATTTACAAATCGTTTATTTGACCCGCCTCCCTTTTTCTGATAGAATACTCCCCAGGCACCATAAGGAGGAGATATTGATGGAAAAATTCATTCCATACGAGAAGCTTTCCAAGAAGGAAAAGCGCAGTCGGGACTTGTCCCGCCGGAACACATGGGGACAGCTGAACCCCGTTACCCGGAAACCTAAAAACAGCAAGGCATATTGCAGGAGCAAAGCCCGGAATTGGAAGCGTGACGCGCACGAACCAATCCCGGGCTGATTTTATTGTTTGTCAGACGTTGGTGGTATTACCCTTCACCGTCCATTTTCCAGATGTGGGGGTCGCCGCGGAACAGCAGGCATACGCCCATGCCCATCAGCCACAGCACGGCAAACAGAAACGCCGCGCCGCTTCCCTTCCCGGCCCCGAACAGCCGCGTCAGCAGACTGTCCCCGCTTTGGGTCGCCATCACCGGCTCAAATACGGCGTCCACCAGCAGCCCGCCCAGAAAATATCCCAGCGGGATGGTGAAGAACTGAAAGGCGTTCCGGGCGGCAAAGACCCGCCCCTGAATTTCCGCCGGGATGCTCAGGCGGTTGATGGCGTCCAGATTGGCGTTCATCCACGGGATGCTCACCCAGCCGAGAAACGCACCGAAGCACCAGACCCAGACCCTCCCGCTGAAAGCAAGGCAGAAATTCTCCGTACACATGGAAAGCATCAGGCAGCTCCAGATGGCCTTCACCCGGCCTCTGGGCGTCTTCATGAAGGAAGCGAGGATGCTCCCCAGCAGTGTGGAAATGCCGATGACGGTGTTGACCACGCCCATAGCCCACTCGGAAACCTTCGACAGCACCATGGCCGGGAACGCAGCATTGTACATGGACGCCACCAGATTGATGCCCGCCAGAAACAGCATCAGGTGCAGGATTCCGGGGTTCCGTTTCAACCAGCGAATGCCCTCCGCCGCGCTTTTCAAAACGCCGTCCGTCTTCCCAGACGCGTCCGTCCGGGGAATGGGGATAAAGAACAGCAGCGTTACGAAGGCGATCAGAAAGCTCGCCAGGTCGATGGCAACCACCGCGTCCATTCCCCAAAGCCCCAGCACCGCCGTGGCGAAAATGGGCGTCAGGATGGAAGTCACGGAGGAAGAAAGGTATCGCAGTCCGCCCACCCTCTGGTAAAACCGGCGGGGCAGGAGCGCCGTGGTCGCTACCTCACTTGCGGGCTGCTGAACCGTGTTCATCAGTCCGGACATGGCGTTGACGATGTACAGGTGCCAGATTTGCAGGCACCCGGCTTTCAGCAGAAGCCAGACCGCCAGCGTCCCCAGCGCCGCCAATGTGTCGCACCACAGCATGGTCTTCTTTTTGTCCCAGCGGTCGCTGAGCGCACCGGCAAAAATGCTGCAAATCACGTAGGGCGCGTAGGAACACACCATCAGCAGCGCCGTGCGGAGGGCCGAGCCTTCCCGTGTGTACGACCAGACCACCAGCGCGTAGCCGGTCATGGCGCTGCCCAGCCCGGAGATCATCTGGGTAAACCACAGCAGCAGATAGCTGCGCATTTCCTTAAGATCGGATAGATATTGTTTCATGATGACTTTGCTCCTTCATTCTGAATTTCACCGGAATGCAAAGCCATAAGGACAGTCACTTCTCCATGCGGCCCTGTCCTATCCGGCTTTGCATGGAGCAGATGCAATGCAGAGTATCACAGTGATATCCTCCTTTTGTCATCATTATAGCAGATTTTCACCTGTTTTCAATCCCCGTGCCTTTCGGAAAGCTCTGACGAAATCGAAAAAAGCTGTGAGCGGAAAAGATCCGCTCACAGCC
>HF988106.1:32091-40570 GCA_000434635.1 Firmicutes bacterium CAG:110
AGCGGAAAAGATCCGCTCACAGCCGCAGACGATTGCGTCAGCGCCTTCTTAGACCTCGTCGGTCTGGGAAGCCGCTGCCTCGGCCTGAATGTCGGGGAAATGGGACAGTACCGGTTCCTCCGGAATGCCCTTGATCTTACGGTTTACATAATTCTTCGTGATCTTCATGACCATGGGGCACAGAACCACCACGCCGATCAGGTTGGGCAGCATCATCAGGCCGTTGAAGGTGTCGGAGATGTCCCACGCCAGAGAGGACGTCATGACCGCGCCGGAAAGGATCATCACGACGAAGATCACCTTGTAGATTTTCGTGGCCTTTTCGCCGAACAGATATTCCACCGCCTTGGTGCCGTACTGCGACCAGCCGAGCACCGTGGTAAAGGCGAACAGCAGCATGGCCAGAGCCACAAATTTTTCGCCAAGGGGGCCAAAAACATTGCCGAAGGCGCGGGCGACCAGGGTCGCGTCGTCCACACCCGCCACGGCAAGGCCGGTCTCCAGATCGATATAGCCGGAAGACAGAACCACGATGGCGGTCATGGTGCAGACCACGAAGGTATCGAAGAACACCTCAAAGATGCCCCACATGCCCTGAGCGACAGGCTCCTTGACATTGGAGGAAGAATGCACCATGACGGAGGAGCCGAGACCCGCCTCATTGGAAAACACACCCCGCTTGCAGCCCTGGGTAATGGCCTGCTGGATGGCGATGCCCGCCGCGCCGCCCGCCACGGCCTTGCTTCCGAAGGCAAAGCGGAAGATCGCCGCGAACATGGCGCCGACGCTGCTGATATGGGTAAAGAACACGATCAGCGAGCCGATGATGTACAGCACCGCCATGAACGGCACGACCCGCTCGGCGACAGTGGCAATGCGCTGCAGACCGCCGATGACGATCAGCGCCGCGAGGATCATCAGCACAATGCCGCAGGCCAGAGAAACCACGCTCATGCTGCCCACGGTAGCAGTCACGCCGCCGAAGAACGCGGATTTCATATTCAGGACGATCTTATTGATCTGCCCCATATTGCCGATGCCGAAGGATGCCAGAATGGCAAAAATGGAGAACAGAACCGCAAGGACGCTGCCGATGGTCTTGCAGTGCTTCTTGCCGCCCAGACCGTCTTTCAGATAGTACATCGCACCTCCCGACCACTCGCCCTGACTGTTGCGGCGGCGGTAGTAGATGCCCAGCACATTTTCGGAGAAATTGGTCATCATCCCGAAAAAGGCCGCAACCCACATCCAGAACACCGCGCCGGGGCCGCCGATGACGATGGCTGCCGACACGCCGGCGATATTGCCGGTGCCGATGGTGGCGGCGAGGGCCGTACACAGCGCCTGAAACTGGGAAATGGTCTTTTTGTCCGTTTTCGCGTGGACACCGCTGTCCCTGCGGAACATGCCGCCGATGGTCTGCTGCCACCAGTAGCCAATGTGGGAGATCTGGAACCACTTCGTGCAGCAGGTCATCAGAATACCCGTGCCGATCAGCAGGACCAAACCGATCTTCACCCAGATAAAGGCATTGATCTTGTCATTGATCTCGGCGAGTGTGGTCAGAAAATTCTCCATACGTATCCTCTCTTTCCGGCTTCGCGTTCTTTGCAAAGCCAACAAAAAATAAAGACAGACTGCGCAAAACGCGCAATCTGTCCAAAAAAACAAACATTTCCCCTACGGACGGTATGGAAATCACTTTGTCCTTTTGCCTGAGAGATTGACGCGCAATGCGTTTTGCCCCTTCGGCACTCAATTCAATGAGCTTCTCCAAAGTTCTATCAGCTTACAGTCCTCATCCATGCTGGACACCTGAGAGTGTTACTCCTTCGGTTGCGGCAAGCCGCATTTCCTGCAAGCGTCATATAGATGTTAATAATTATACTAAGCTCTCCCCAAAATGCAAGTGCAAATTGGGAAAAATGCATTTTTTGTCACTTCTCCCAACTCAGAACCTTTTCCCGCAGGCCGTCCACGTCCAGAACGCCCAAAGCAAAGCCCTTTTTCACCAGCTCCTCCGGCAAATATTCGTCGTACTTGTCAAAAAGAGGCAGCTCCTTGGGATACACCAGCTCCATGGGGCCAATGGGTTTGCGTATCTCTTCGGCCAGCACCCGGAAAAAAGCGGATTCGTCGGCCTTCATGGTGAACTGAATAAAAAACGGGCGGGCGGAATCCAGATTTCGCAGGCCGAGGCGGTCGGCGCACTTGATTTTCAGGAAGCGCTCCATGGTCAGGAAGGTGTACGTCCCTACCCATGGAAGCAGGCACCACATGTTGCCGCCCAGATTGATGAGCGGCTTTTCCGCCGCGCCGGAGTGAGCGGCGGTGAAGCGGGCCTGCTCCAGCCGCGCCACCGCGTTTTTCATCAGATAGGGGTACTGCCTGTCCTCCTGAAGCACCCGGCGCATTCTTGTGAGAATTTTGGTGTGCAGGTCGCCGGGACACTGGCCGAAATAGGCGGGGACGCTGCCCTTCACCTGTTGACAGTAGATCAGGCGGCGCTTGTGGTCCACGTCCAGCACCTGCCAGACATGTCCCGCAATGGCCAGCTTCTCCCCCACGGGAGGCGGCGAAACCACCGTCCCCAGCTCCTGAGACTCGCTGCGGACGGTGTATTCCTCACTTTCCTGAAACACGCCGTAGAACTTGAAGGAGTTGATGACCCGCTCCCCCGCCAGTCCCACGATCAGACCACCCTGCTCCGTCTGCTGAATGTGGTCTGTGGCGATGAGATGCCGGAGCAGCACCCGGTAGTCCTCCTGGGTGATCCTGTGGAAGTAATGCAGCCGCAGCACCCGGTCAGCCAGCGCCCGTGGGGACAGCTCGCCGCAGGAAGCCAGTGTGGACATTGTTTGGTGGTACAGGAGACTGAATGGCAGTCTGTCCAGCCGGGGCGGCTCCACCCAGCGTTCTTCCAGATACAGCTGCACCAGCGCAATGCCCTGCAATAGCTTCCATGGAATGGTGGTGGGCAGCATGGCCCGCACCTCCGGCTCGTCCTCCCGGATGACGAACCACATTTCCGGCGGAAGCTCCCGCCGGCCGGTGCGTCCCATGCGCTGCAAGAACGAAGATACCGTCCATGGCGCGTCGATCTGAAACGCCCGCTCCAACCGGCCGATGTCAATGCCCAGCTCCAGCGTTGCGGTGGTCACCGTGGTCATGTACTGGGAATCGTCCTTCATGATCCCCTCCGCCGTCTCCCGGTAGGAGGCGGAAAGGTTACCGTGGTGGACGAGAAAGCGGTCGGGTTCGTGGTTCAGCTCGCAGTAATGGCGCAATGTGGTCGTCACCATTTCGCATTCTTCCCGGGAATTGACGAAAACCAGACACTTTTTGCCCCGGGTATGCTCGAAGATATACCCAATGCCGGGGTCTGCGTTGGCGGGGGCGTCGTCGGTTTTTTCTTCCAGCACGGGCAGTGCGCCGGGAATCTGCTTATCCTCCGCGGCCTGAGCGTCCTTGACGTAGAAATGCTCCATGCTCAGCCGCCATTTGCTGCCCTTGGCGTCGATTTTCGGGATGATGGTCTTCCGCCCCGTGCCCAGGGACAGAAATTCGCCGGTTCCCTCCGGGTCGCCGATGGTTGCGGACAATCCGATACGCCGGGGATTGACTCCCGCAATTCGGGACAGCCGCTCAATGAGGCACAGCGTCTGCCCGCCCCGGTCGCCCCGCAGGAGGGAATGCACCTCGTCGATGACCACAAAGCGCAGATCGCCGAACAGCTTTGTAATGGCCGCGTGCTTGTGCAGAAGCAGCGCTTCCAGCGATTCCGGCGTGATCTGGAGAATGCCGGAGGGGTGACGCATGAGCTTTGCCTTATGGCTCTGGGCAACGTCCCCGTGCCAGTGCCACACCGGGATATCCGCTTCGGCGCATAGGTCGTTCAGCCGGGAAAACTGGTCGTTGATCAGCGCCTTCAGTGGGCCAATATAGATGCAGCCCACGCTGGAGGGCATATCCTCGGAAAACAGGGTGATGATGGGGAAGAACGCCGCTTCCGTCTTGCCGGAGGCGGTGGAAGCGGTGAGCAGCACGTTTTCATCCGTGTTGAAAATGGCGTCCGCCGCCGCGACCTGAATAGAGCGCAGGTTTTCCCAGTGGTTTTGATAGATATATTCCTGCACGAAGGGCGCGTATCGGTCAAATGCACGCATATTCAGCCACCTTACAGCTCAAATTCCGCAAGGGAATCGTCGGTCTGTTCCTCTTTTACCGCGTTCTGGGCATAGCGGAACTGATTGGAACCCAGAAGCCCCCGCACGCTGATACCGGGATTCTGGTAGACGATGTCCAGCACCTCGATAAAATCCCGGATGACCTCACGGGGGGTGATATGGGTGTCCGCCCCGATGCGGCCGAATTCGATCTCAATGAAATCCACCATATCCTGCTGTGTCACGATCTGGGGATAGTCGTACAGCCCCGCGTGAATATCCGCCAGCTTCTCCGTCAGGATCAGCATTTCCTCGTAGGTCAGGGGCTGCAAGCGAATGACGGGGGAAAGCAAGTCCTTATGCTCCCCGGAGAAGTGACCTTCGGCCAGGCGGGAACGGAGGGCTTCGTAGCTGTAAACGCCCCGGCGGGGATCCTCCATGCACTGGGGCGTACCGCAGAGGATGAAGCCCAGATACCGCGCCTTGCCCTGCATGGCGTCGTTGTACATGGTCAGAATTTTCTCGTAATTATACTGCCGGGTGATGGCGTTGGGAATTTTGTAGATGTTCACCAGCTCGTCAATGAGGATGAGCATACCGGCGTAGCCCGCCTGCTTGAGAAAACAGGCGAACAGTTTGAGGTATTCGTACCAGTCGTCGTCCGTGATGACAATATTCACCCCCAGCTCCTGCCGGGCTTCGGTCTTCGTGGCGTACTCGCCCCGGAACCATTTGAGCACCTTGGCCTTCGTCTCGTCGTCACCGGCGCAGTGGGCTTTGTAGTACAGCGTCAGCAGCCTCGCAAAATCGAAGCCGTGAACCATTTCGTTCAATGCGCCGATCACCGCGGAGATCCGCTTTTCCACCAGCGGCGCAAGGCCGGGGTCGGTCACCCCAAGGCCGGAGGATGCCATGACCTCCTGCTGCACGCTGCTGATCCACCGATCCAGAATCAGGGGCAGCGCGCCGCCCTCCGGTTTGGTCTTGGTGGACATATTGCGGATCAGCTCCTTGTAGGTCGCCAGTCCCTGCCCACGGGTGCCCTGCAAGCGGCGCTCCGGAGAGAGGTCGGCGTCCACCACCACGAAATTCTTCGCCATCACGTAATTCCGGATGGTCTGGAGCAGAAAGCTCTTGCCGCTGCCGTATTTTCCCACGATGAAGCGGAAGGACGCACCTCCGTCGGCAATGATGTCCACGTCCCGCAGCAGGGCGTCAATTTCGTCCTTCCGCCCCACGGTGACGTAGGGCAGGCCAACGCGGGGAACGACGCCGCCTTTCAGGGAGTTTATCAGCGTCTGAGCAATTCTTTTTGGTATTTTCATGGATGAATCATCTCTTTCAAATCCGCAATATAGTCTTCGATCAGTTCCGGCGGGTCGTCGCCCAGCAGAACGGAATCGGAAAAGGTGTCGTACAGTTTGTCGTTGATGCCGTCTACGAGAACGGACAGCATCAGCCCGGAAGACCGTACCCAGCCATAATCCCGGCCATACAGCAGGCTTTGGAGCAGCCGGTACTCGTCCGGGGTCAGGGGAGTGTCCTCCGGTTCCGCGGCAGGTTCCGGGGGCTGCACCGGGGGCGCTTCTTCCTCCGCTTCCTCGTCCACCATCAGCCTGTCCCGGGTGACGGCGGCGTCATCCCGGATTCTGGCAAGCCGGGAATAGTCGATGGTGATCTTCTTTTCCTCCGCCGCCTTCTTTTCGGCGAGAAGGTTCTGGGCTTCCTCCTGAATGATCTTTATGATCCACTTGGTTTCCAGCTTGTACTGAATGGGGCGGCCGTAGCCATAGCATTCCCGCATTACGGCGTCGATGGCTTTCAGAACATCCCCCAGCTTCCCGTTGGAATGGGGAATGCAGCTGTACTTCTGTACGCTCCACAGGCCGTTATGACAGCGGTAGATATATTTTTCGTCCACCGTGTACTGGCGGCTGCCCTGCTCCTGACGCCTGTGAAAAACCGCCGAGTCGAACAGAATCACCTGAGACTGGGTAAAGCTTCCAAAATACTGCTCGACCATGGTCTTTTTGCATCGGGTATCGTAATGCTCCGCCATCCGCCGCAGCACCCGGACGATCACGGTGTCGCAGTCCTCCCGGTATTCCCTGTAGAATTTGGAGCGCTCCAGCCATTTCGGCGACAGTTGCTTCACCGCGCGGATGACTTCTTCGCCGCCACGGCTCCGGATGCTGTCCAGTACGGCAATGCTCCTGTTGAACCGCACCCGGGGGTTATCCGCCAGAAGCCCGGCGTCCAGATTATAATAGACCACGTAGTCCATCAGCCACTGGTTCAGATATGGCAGAATACCGTCGTTCAGCGCGCCGTATGCGTCCCGGAACTCCGTCAGCTTCCGGTAGCCGTCCATGGGGTCGGCGACGCCGATCTGATTGAGCAGCTCGTAGATATACAAAAACGCATAGCTCAGGGACGTTTCCTGCAAATTCCCCCGGCGCAGCTTCGTCCGCCATGAGAAATATCCCCGCAGCTCCGGGTCGGTCAGGGACTGGTAGGTGGGGAAATAGCGGAGCACCGGCCGGTCGTAAACATAGTCGTCCTCGTAACCTGCCAGCAGCTTTCCCTGTTTGACAAAAATGGACTCCCGGGACTGCCGGTAGGCGGGCATACCGTTTTCCAGCGAGCGGGCAGCCAGAAGGGGCGAAGGCAGCGGCTCACGGGGCATCTGGGGTCTCGGCTGAATGGCTTCGTCCCGGAAAACGTTGATGTAGAACCATTCCGCGGCCTTCTTTACACGATTCGTGTCCGTAGCGTCTCTCCCCTTTCGTCCATATGTTTGATATTATCATACAATATTTGCCGCACGCAGTCAAGCACGCAGGCAATATTTTCCCAAAAAGCAGCAGGGACAGGCCGCCTTGGCCTGTCCCTCGAAAAAGCTTGCCCGTTTACACGTCCAGATATCCGCAGATCACCTTGAGGGTGTTGTACACACCGTCGATGTGACTGCGCTCGTAGCCGTGGCTGGCGTAGACGCCCGCGCCGATCAGGCCGTGACGGATGTCGAAGCCTGCCCGCAGGGTCACGTCCACGTCTGAGCCATAGTGGGGATAGACGTCCACGGCATAGTCCGCACCCATCTTCTTGGCGGCGTCAATGAGCTTGCCCACCACCTCGTAGCTGTATGGACCTACGGAATCCTTGGCGCAGATGGAGACCTGCCGCTCGGTGCAGCTCAGGCCCTCGCCCACGCAGCCCATGTCCACGGAAATGGCCTCCGTCACCCCCGCAGGAACGGAACTTGCGCCGCCGTGGCCGACTTCCTCGTACACCGTCACATGGACGTAGGTTCTCCGGGGCAGGGTGATGTGGTTGTCGGCAAGATATTTGGCAAAGCCCAGCAGAATACCCACGCTGAGCTTGTCGTCCAGAAAACGGCTTTTCTGGTAGCCGGACGCCGTGCGGCGGGTGCGGGGGTCGAAGCACACAAAGTCCCCCACCTCAATGCCCAGCTTCCGGGTGTCCTCGGCGGTAGAGACGTCCTCGTCCGGCACAACTTCCACGGTGTCATAGCTGCGCTTGGTAGAGCCGTACTCCCCGTTGACATGGACGGAGGCATTGCACAGCTGGCAGGTGCCGTCGTAGACCTTGCCGGAACGGGTGTAGATACGGACGTTTTCCGCTTCGGCATTGTTCGGCTCCATGCCGCCCACCCCCGTCAGGCGGAGACGACCGCTGCCCTTGATCTGGGCGACCATTGCGCCCAAGGTATCACTGTGGGCTTCCAGAAACAGGCCATCGTCGGCATTTTCGCCGCCAAGATCGGCCAGAACGCCGCCCTTGGTGGTGATCTTCGCCGGAAAGCCCAACGCTTCAAAGGCCGTCTTCACCCATTCGGCCGCCCGGCGGGTAAAGCCGGAGGGAGAGTCGATAGCCAGCAGCGCGGCGGTCTGCTCCCATGCGTAGTCCGCATATTTTTCGTTAATCATAGTTTCCTCCCAGTAAAATATAGTGCCAGACACCAGCCACTTCCCGCATGAAATGGTTGATCTTCTGGGATAAACGGGATGTTTTTGCGGGAATTCCCACGAATTCCACGCCGCACGCTTTTGCAAACCGGCTGGCGCGGTACAGGTGGTACTCGCTGGACAGCACCCCCAGCTTCTGAGGACGCTCACCGGTTTTTTCCTCGATGAGGTCAAGAGAAAAGTTCAGATTTTCCCATGTGGAGGTAGCATCCTCCTCCATCCAGAGGCGCTGGGGGTCAATGCCCAGATTCACCAGCTCCCGGTACATGCACTCCGCCTCGGTGATTGGCTCGTCCGTACCCTGACCGCCGGAAAGCACGGCGG
>HF988106.1:40596-53922 GCA_000434635.1 Firmicutes bacterium CAG:110
CGGTCACGTTTGGATGCTCGTCCAGATAGGTGTAGGCGGCGCAGATCCGATCCCACAACGAGACCGACGGGCCGTCCCGGTTCACCTTGGCGCCCAGAACCACCACATAATCCACCGGCTCCTCCGGGTTTCCGAAGCTGGCATGGATGATGATCCCCTCCGTAATGCCGACCACCAGCACCCCCACCGCGAGAATCACGGTGACGGCGGTCTGAGCCGCTTTTGCAAAGGCGGGGAATTTCAGCCCCACAAGGGGAAACAGGGTGTAAAACAGGATAATGCCGATCAGGCACAGGCACACCAGCGCGGAAAAGCTGTAGCCCGGGACGGCGAATTTGAGGAACAGAGCCGCCACTGCCAGAACGCCGCAGCAAATCAGCGCCGCGATTCGTCCCGCGCCGAGAAGATGAAAAAAGGCTTTCATTTCAGAAAACTCCAAGTAGAAAATAGTGTCACGGCCAATGCCGCTTTTCGCTCAGCAGCGTTGTGCCAGATTCTACCCTGCAGTTTACCACATTATCCCAAAGAAAACAAGCCGCCCCGGCGGGGGCGGCCTGCAAATTCAGGAAATCTTAATGGTGGGACTTGAAATCCCGACTTGCCTGCACCAGCGCGGTGAAAGGGCGCTGCATCCGTTCCTCCACAGCGGCCACAGCCTCCGGGTGCCACTGCAGCCCCAGAAGGAAACGTCCGTCCGTAGCTTCAATGCCCTCCACGATTCCCGCAGGACTGAGGGCGCAGACCCGCATCCCCGGCGCAGGGGTGTCCACCGCCTGATGGTGGACGCTGTTGGTCAGCAGCTCGTCGCAGCCCATGAGACTGTGCAGAAACGTGCCGGGAAGCACCCGGGCGGGATGATCGGGGGCATAGCGGTGCTCATTGTCACGGTGGTTCTCCCCGGCGGCTTCGGGGCGCTGGCTGGGGATGTCCTGAATCAGGGTTCCGCCCAGCGCCACGTTGAGTATCTGCTCCCCCCGGCAGATGCCGAGAACCGGCTTTCCCGTATCCATGACGGCTTTCAGCAGCGCCAGCTCAAATTCGTCTCTCGCCGGGGTTGGCGTGCCGCATTCCGGGCGCATGGACTGGCCGTAGTATCTGGGGTCAGGGTCGCCCCCGCCGGTGAACAGGAAGCCGTCCAGATGCTTTGCCCAGAACGCCGCGTGCTTCGGCTTCCAGGGCAGGAACACCGGGACGCCGCCACCGCGGCGCACGGCCTTGCCGTAGTTGCTCCGGAAAACCTGCTGCATCCGCGGGTCGCCCGTAAAAACCACACCGATCAGAATCATTTAGATGTCCTTGCTCTTGGAAGCGATCTCCGACAGGCACTTGGACAGGAAGGCGTCCATGGTCATGGCGCCCAGATCCTCGCCCTTGCGGGTACGGACGGAAACGGTGCCGTTCTCCATATCCCGGTCGCCCACTACCAGCATATAGGGGATCTTCTGCATCTGGGCTTCCCGGATCTTGTAGCCCAGCTTCTCGCTGCGGCAGTCGTCCTCGGCGCGGATGCCCGCGTCCACCAGCTTCTGGGTCAGGCTCTTGGCGTATTCGTGGGCACGGTCGGTGACAGGCAGTACCTTGACCTGAACAGGGGTCAGCCACAGGGGGAAGGCACCGGCAAAATGCTCGGTAATGACGCCGATGAACCGCTCGATGGAGCCGAACACCACCCGGTGGATCATCACGGGACGATGCTTCTGGCCGTCCTCGCCGGTGTACTCCAGATTGAACCGCTCGGGCAGCTGGGAATCCAGCTGGATGGTGCCGCACTGCCATGTACGGCCAAGGCAGTCCTCAATGTGGAAGTCCAGCTTCGGCCCGTAGAACGCGCCGTCGCCCTCGTTGACAACGAAGTCCTTGCCCATGCCGGTGATGGCCTTCTTCAGGATCTCCTGATTGGCTTCCCACTCCTCCACGGTGCCGATGTGGTCTTCGGGCATGGTGGACAGCTCTACGGTGTACTTCAGGCCAAACACGTTGTACACCTCGTCGAACAGGCGGACAACGTTCTGGATCTCGCTCTCCATCTGTTCCCGGGTCATGAAGATGTGGGCATCGTCCTGGGTAAAGCACCGGACGCGGAACAGTCCGTGGAGCGCGCCGGACAGCTCATGGCGATGCACCAGACCCAGCTCGCCCACCCGCAGGGGCAGGTCACGGTAGGAGTGGGGCTCGCTGGCGTAGACCAGCATACCGCCGGGGCAGTTCATGGGCTTGATGGCGTAATCCTCGCCGTCGATAACGGTGGTGTACATATTGTTCTTGTAATGATCCCAGTGGCCGGACTGCTCCCACAGCTGACGGTTCAGGATCATGGGGGTGGAGACCTCCACATAGCCGTAGCGCTTGTGGACTTCCCGCCAGTAGTCGATCAGGGTGTTGCGCAGCACCATGCCCTTGGGCAGGAAGAAGGGGAAGCCGGGGCCGTAATCGGTGAGCATGAACAGTCCCAGCTCCTTGCCGAGACGGCGGTGGTCACGCTTCTTGGCCTCTTCGATGCGCTGAAGGTAAGTCTCCAGCTCTTCCTTGCTCTGGAAGGCGATGCCGTAGATTCTCTGGAGCATCTTCCGGTTGCTGTCGCCCCGCCAGTAAGCGCCGCAGGAATTGAGCAGCTTGAAGCCGTTGTGCTTGACCCGGCCGGTGTGATCAAGATGGGGGCCTGCGCACAGGTCGGTGAAATCGCCCTGCGTATAGAAGGAAATGACCGCGTCCTCGGGCAGGTCGTTGATCAGCTCCACCTTGTAGGGCTCATTGCGCTCCTGCATGTAGGTAATGGCCTCGGCACGGGGCTTCTCGCTGCGGACGATGGGCAGACGCTCCTTGCAGACCTTCTTCATCTCCGCCTCGATCTTGGCAAGATGCTCGGGCGTGAAGGTGAAGGGCGCGTCAAAGTCATAGTACCAGCCCTCGTCAATGGCGGGGCCGATGGCCAGCTGCACCTCCGGCCACAGGCGCTTGACGGCCTGCGCCATGATGTGGGAGCAGGTGTGCCAGTAGGTCTTGCGATACTCCGGGTTTTCAAAGGTGAACTCGTTTTCCATAATAATACCTCCGTTTCGGCGGTTCTTTCCCGCCTCGTATTGTGTGGGGAAGGGATAAAAAATACCCACCCCCTGAACGAAATCAGGGGTGGGATACAGCAGTATTCCACGGTTCCACCCTGGTTGCGGTTAATCGCCGCCACTCATTGACGCAATAACGGGCGCACCCGGCAGGCCATTTCCGACCTGCGGCTCAGAAGTGGTATCGGTTCCGGCAGGGGTACGAAGCCATTTCACCAACCGGCTTCTCTCTGAAGCATCTTACCGAACCGCGTGTCTTCCTCGCAGCCTTTTATCACCTGCAATTTAGCACATTTTCTCTCGATTGTCAATCCCCGCGGCGGGAAACCGGAAGAAAAAATCGGAAAAATCGACGGCGTGCGCTTCTTCCCCCTCCGATGCCCGCCCGGAAACGGTTTTCCGGGGTTTGCCCCGGGAAAAAGCCGCACAAATCCCCGGCAAAACCGCCGGTAACGCTGCCGCAACCAGCAGGTTAAAGAGGTAACATAATCCGACAGCTTATGTAAACATATGTAACCTTTTGACACAAGATATTGCAAAATGCGTGTTTCTGCGACCAATATCTTGTTTGACAGTTGACATAATGCAGTCATAAAAATAATGTCAAAAGTTGTAGAAATCATGTTAAAATAAAGAAAAGCTTGACTTTTTAGTTTTATTTGTTATAATATTCCCATCCGAACCGTTTGGATATGCAATTTGTAATCATTTGATAACTTTTGATAAAAACGTTTTGGAAGCACTTTGGATGGGAGGGTTCGCCTTGGTACGCAGCGGCGCCGTTAAAACAATACTCCGTCTTTTCGCCGTGCTGCTGACCGCACTGCTGGCGCTTGCGCTGGTACGCCAGACGGCCTTCGCCAAGACCTATGTCATCACCGACGGCGACCGGGTCGTGACCTACACCACCTTCGCCACCGATCCCGCCGAGGTGCTGGATCAGGCCGGACTGACTCTGGAACAATACGATACCTACACTACACAGACCGGGGAGGGCGTGGAGGAAATCACCATCTGCCGCTCCCAGCGTGTCACGGTGGATTACCACGGAGAGGAAATGACGGTAACCACCTTTGGCGAGACAGCAGGGGAGCTGCTGTCCCGGCTGAACCTGGAGGTGGGGGAGTACGATGTACTCTCCCACGCTCCGGAGGCCCAGACCAGCGACGGCATGGTTCTGCGCGTAGACAGCGTCATCAAGACCCGGGAGACCTACACCGCCGCCATTCCCCACACCATTACTTACTGCAATGATGCCACCATCCCCGCCGGCATTCAGGAGGTGCTGACTTTGGGTGCGGACGGCGAGCTGCTGTGCACCGCCGACGTGCTCTACGTCAACGGCGAGGAGGTCGAACGGGCCGTGCTCAGCGAGACCGTCACAAGAGCGCCCGTGGCGGAGGTCATCGCCGTGGGCACCGGCGCGGAAGCGGAAGCCTCCGACCCCGATAAAATGCCGGTGATCGCCGACGGCTACATCACCCTTCCCACCGGCGAGGTGCTGACCTATTCCGACACCGCCACTATCCGCGCCACGGCCTACACCCACACGGACGCGGGCTGCGACATGACCACCTACACCGGCACCACCGTCCACAAGGGTACGGTCGCGGTAGACCCCCGCTACATTCCCTACGGCACCCGGATGTTCATCGTCTCCAACGACGGCGCGTATGTCTACGGCATCGCCGTGGCCGAGGACTGCGGCGGCGACATCAAGGGCGACCGGATGGATCTGTATTTTCCCACCTTCAACGAGTGCATCCAGTTTGGCCGCCGGGTGTGTACCATCTATTTTCTGGATTGATACAAACCAACAATGCCATTGCAAAACCGCCCTTCTTCTGGTATGATAGCCGAAGAAAGGCGGTTATTTGTGTATGATCGATGTATGCGATATTCAGGTGATGAAGCCGATGCTCGCTGCCCACGGCTTCCACTTTTCCAAGGCCAAGGGGCAGAACTTTCTCATTGCCCCGTGGGTGCCCCAGTCCATTGCGGAACAGGCCGGGGTGGACGAAACAGCGGGCGTGCTGGAGATCGGCCCCGGCATCGGCCCGCTGACCCAGCAGCTGTGTCTCCGCGCCGGGAAGGTCTGCGCGGTGGAGGTGGACGAACGCCTGAAGCCCATTCTGGACGTCACCGTGGGGAATTTTTCCAATCTGGAAATTCTCTGGGGAGACGTGCTGAAGCAGGACATCCCCGCGCTGGTGAAGGAGAAGTTCGGCACTCTCCGCCCCATGGCCTGCGCCAACCTCCCATATTACATCACCTCCCCCATTCTCACGGCGCTGCTGGAAGCGGAGTGCTTCCAGTCCGTCACCGTCATGGTGCAGAAGGAAGTGGCGCAGCGCATCGCGGCAAAGCCCGGCACCCCGGATTACAGCGCGTTCACCGTATTCTGCCAGTATTACGCCGAGCCGGAGCTTCTGTTCGACGTGCCCGCCCATTGCTTCCTCCCCCAACCGAAGGTCACCTCGGCGGTCATTACCCTGCGCACCCGGCAGAAGCGCCCGTGGGACATTGCCGATGAAGCCGTGTTTTTCCGCGCCGTCCGTGCCAGCTTCGCCATGCGGCGCAAAAAGCTGTCCAACGGTCTTTCCTCCGGCTTCCCGGAGCTGGGAAAGGCAGGCGCGGAAGCGGTGATCGCGGCGGCAGGCTTCGATGCCAACGTGCGGGGCGAAACTCTGGGCATCCCGGAATTTGCCCGGATCGCCAACGAGATCGTCCGCCAGAAGGAGAAAATGCGGCCATGATGGAATTCCTGTTTCTTGATCTGGACGATACCATTCTGGATTTTCACAAGGCTGAGCGCATCGCCCTGAGCAAAACCCTCACAGAGTTCGGCGTGGAACCTGCCGAGGAAGTTCTGTCATTGTATCACAGAATCAACCTTTGGCATTGGGAGCAGCTGGAACAGGGGAAGCTGACCCGGGAGGAGGTTCTGGTCGGCCGGTTCGCGGCGCTGCTCCGGGAGCTGGGCGTATCGGCGGACGCGGTGCGATGTACCCGCAGCTACGAAGGCAATCTCGCTGTCGGACACTATTTCCTCCCCGGCGCCGAGGAAGCGGTAGCCAGCCTGAGCCAAAAATACCGTTTGTTTCTCGCCAGCAACGGCACTGCATCCGTTCAGGCAGGCAGACTGACCAGCGCCAACCTGTACCGCTTCTTTGAGACGGTCTTCATCTCCCAGGAGCTGGGCTTCAACAAACCCGCGAAAGAATTTTTTGACGCCTGCTTCGCCCGTATCCCGGACTTTGACCCCAAGAAGGCCGTCATGGTGGGCGACAGCCTGACCTCCGACATTCTGGGCGGAAAAAACGCGGGCATCACCACGGTGTGGGTCAATCCCGAGCGCCGTCTCCCCCACCCCGAGATCGTTCCCGACTACGAGATCGAATCCCTCGCCCAGCTGGAAGCGCTTCTGGAAACAATGTAGCATAAAGGGTATGCGCCAGACGGTGCATACCCTTTTCGCTTATTTTATTGTCTGTGACCCGATGTTCCCGTGAGCTTGCCCCGTGGGGCGCGGCTGTAGTGGTGCTGTACCCCCACCCGGCTGCCGTCCTGCTGGAGAAAGATCTGCTCGATCAGCAGCAGCGGCGTTCCCTCCGGGCACTCCAGCGCCCGCGCCGGTTCTCCCTCCGCCGCGACGGCCGTGACCGTGATCTGGGAATACACCGAAAACGAGGACAGCTTGGCAAAGGTCAGATCCGGCAGCACGGCGTATCGGATCTCGCTTTCCACGGACGGATACGCCCGGGCATAGGGGACGTACTTCACGTCAAATGCCACCGGCTGCCCCTCCCCGTCCCGGGATATCTGGGAGAATTCAATGACCTTCCGGTTCGCAGGAATGTCCAGCAACTCCTGCAGCCGCTCGTCCGGCAGGATGCCGTGGATGTCCCGGTATTGCAGCTCCGTCCCCTCCAGTTCCTCGGACAGGGACAGAACCATATCGTTGTGATTTGGCTGGCTGACAAAATAGCCGATCTTGGGGCGGGAGAAGATCAGTCCCTCATTTTCCAGCTGCTGCAAGCCTCGGCGCACGGTCTCCCGGCTGGCGCCGAATTCCTGACACAGATGGCTCTCCGACGGCAGCAGGTCTCCGGGGCGGTACTGCCCCGTGAAGATCTGGGTCCGCAGAGACGCATGGACGACGGCATAGACCGGCGTCTGCTCACTTGGCTGCTTCTTTCCCATCCACTACCTCCTTGCAGAACCGCACGGTTCGGTTGCTGTCGTAAGCCCAGCCGTCGGCCCCCACGTGATGCATCAGATACTCGCTGGTGCACAGGCCGCCGATCAGCACCTTCACCTGATCCCGAAGTCCCGCGTCCGTCAATGCCTGAATGGTCTGGACCATGGCCTCCTGCGCGGTGGTCAGCACGCCGCTGAGCAGCACCACATCCGGGTGATAGTTCCGAACCGCATGGACGAACCGCTCCGGCTTGACGTCGATGCCTAAGTCCACCACGTCGAACCGCTCCGCCCGAAGCAGACTGACGATGATGTCCTTGCCGATGTCGTGGATATCCCCCGCCACCACGCCGATGACCACCTTCCCCACAGGCCGGGGCGCGCCGCCGGAACGCAGAGGCTCCCGCTCGTTCAGGGCGCTGCGGTAGATCATGCCGGAGACGATCAGGTCGGCAATGAAATAGTCTCCCCGCTCAAAGCGGGTGCCCACGGCGCTGATGCCGGTGTTCAGGCACTGCTGAATTTCCTCAAAGGAGTGTCCCTCTGCCGCCATCTGCCGGACGGTGGCGATCACCAGATCTTCATTCAGATCGGCCATTGCCTCAATAAGCTGTCTGTTCAGATCCATGCTGTTCCCTTTCTTTGTGTCGGTTTCGTTAATCATTTTCCAAGGTATGCAATGATCGGTTCGATGTACTTTTTATCCGTCCAATCGCACTTATCTTCCCCTGCGGCCATCAGCGTCTTTTCCCATACTTCATAATCAGCGGGGTCTTTCTTGGAAACGGCCTTTCTGAGTAACTTGCATAATGTTCTGTCCTTGAGCGACATTGCGTCCATATCCCACGCGCCGCGGCAATAAAAGACGGGAATATCAGATAACATGTCCTTCATGTTATGCTCTCTGCACTGCTGGAACGCGCTTTCTTCATAAGGCGACGCGCCGCAGCAGAATACGAGAATCTTTTTCCCCGTTAATTTACCGATGTTCCTTTTCAGGAAGGACAACCCGGCAATGCCGGAAGCATATATCCCGCCTCCCAGAATGATCGTATCGTACTTCTCAATTTCCTTAATATCCGCTTTCTTTGTCTCCATGCACGGATATCCCGTTTCTTCAGCGAGCCAGTCGGCATATTTCTTCGCGGCGCCGTATTTCGATTGATACAGAATTACCCCATCCATAAACGTTCCTCCCAAAATCTTGATTTGACAGTCTGGCGCATTAAACTGTCAGATTCTATTATAATTTAATAGTATACAACATTTTCCGGCATTTTGAAACTGGTTTTGGAATAAAAATAATGAAATATTTCACACGCAGGCAGGGTGGAAAAGCACCCGTTCAGCAAAGTGACCATTTCCCGGGGAATGGAATTGTGGGAATTGTAGATTTTCGCCATATCCGTTGACATGGGCTTCCGCATGTACTATAATTTGTCTAGACAAGTTGAAGATACATGAAGCATGCAGAAAATTCTCCGGAAAGGACGTGGATCATCATGATCATTATTGGCGAAAAAATCAACGGCGCCATTCCCTCCATCAAGGCAGCCATCGCCGGGCACGACGAGGCGCTCATCGTGGAGCGGACGCTGGCACAGGCGAACGCCGGGGCAGATTTCCTGGACTGCGCCCCCAGCACCGCCACGGACATCGAGTATGAGACCATGGTCTGGCTCATCGGGCTGATGCAGGGCGTGACCCAGACGCCGCTGTGCATCGACAGCCCCAACGCAAAGCTCTTAGCGCGGATTCTGGAAGAGGGCCACGTTGCCCGCCCCGGCATGGTAAACTCCGTCAACGAAGAGGGCGACAAGTGCGAGACCATTTTCCCCCTGATTGCGGGGACCCCGTGGCACGTGGTGGGTCTGACCTGTGATCGGGACGGCATCCCCGCCGACCCGGAGAAGAAAATCGACATCGCCAAACGGATCATCGACAAGGCGGACAAGTACGGCGTGGCGCTGAACCAGCTGCACATCGACCCCTGCGTCATGGCCATCGCCACCATGCCCACCTCCATGAAGGATTTCGAGCGCTGCATCCGGGGCATCCACGAGTACGCTCCCACCGTCAAGGTCACGGGCGCGATCTCCAACATTTCCTTTGACATGCCCGCAAGAAAGTATGTCAACATGAATTGCATGGCCTACGCCATCGCGGCGGGGCTGGACAGCGCCATTATGGATCCCTGCAACATGGACATGATCGGCACCATCTACGCCTGCGAAGCTCTGACCATGAAGGACAAGGGCGGCAGAAAATATAACCGGGCTTACCGTCAGGGCAGGTTCGGTGTAAAGAAATAAAGGGGGAAACGCAATGATCGACTACGAAGAACTGGCCGAGGCCATGGGCGATCTGGACGAGGATACCGTCAAGGAGCTTCTGGAAACGGTCATGGCGGACGGCGGCTCCGGCGCACAGCAAGCGATGGACGCCTGCCAGAAGGGAATGGACATCGTCGGCTCCCGGTTTGAGAGCGGCGAGTATTTCGTTGGCGACCTGATCTACGCGGGCGAGCTGATGACCGACGCCGTATCCATTCTGAAGGACGCGCTGGTCACCGGCGACGGCGGCGGCACCAAGACGAAGATGATCCTGTGTACCGTCAAGGACGACCTGCACGACATCGGCAAGAACATTGTTCGCTCCATGCTGGAAGCGGCAGGCTTTGAGGTGCTGGATCTGGGCATCGACGTCCCCGCCTCGGAGATCGTAAAAGCGGCGAAGGAAAACAGCATCAAGATTGTCGCCCTGTCCGGCGTTCTGACGCTGGCCATTGATTCCATGAAGGCGACTGTGGAAGCGTTCAAGGCAGACGGAATGGACGATGTGAAGATCATCATCGGCGGCGCGCCGGTCAGCGAGGAAGCCATGAAGATCACCGGCGCCGACGAATGGGCGCACAGCCCCCAGAAAACCGTTCAGGTCTGCAAGGACTGGGCGGAAGCGATTTAAGGAGGCACGGCCATGACCCCACAGGAGCTTAAACAGCACCGCATTCAGCTGTTCCGGGACTGCGCCGCCTGGCGCAAGCCGGAGCGGGTTCCGTTCCTTGCCAACATTGTAACCTGGAAAATCATCGATTCAGGCTACAAATTCAGCGAAGCGCTCCATGATTACGACATCATGGGCAAGTGCGTGACAAACTTTTTGGACAAGTACAACGTGGACGTGCTGACGGACACCGGCGTCCGCAACCCCATGCGCATCCCCGAAGCCATCGGCGAGTCCTACTATTATGTAAACGACGAAGCGGAAGCCCTGGGCGTTCACGCCTATTCCCTGTGTGAGAAGCAGGAGCTGGCTGAGCTGGCGCAGGATACGGACAAATTCGTCTGGGAGAAAATGCTTCCCCGGAAGTTCCCCAATTTCCAGCATCTGAAGAAGGAAGACTTCCAGCGGGCACTGGATGAGCAGCTCGCTTTCAACAACTACACTGCCGGGATCACAAAGGTGGTGCGGGAGCAGTACGGTCTGCCCGCCCTGACTTCCCTGAAGTGCGGCTTCCCCAATGCCGGTGTAGAGGAAATGTTCAGCATGGTTCGGGGCATCCGTGGTTTATCTCTGGATATGCGCCGGAATCCGGATGACCTGCTGGCCTGCATCCACGCATACGAAAAGAAAACGCTGGACCCCGTCATTGAGAAGGTTTACGCCTCTGAGGACGGCCCGGATCCGGACGCCTGCTTCGATCTTGGCATTATGCTGCTGGCACACACCGTCATGAGCGAAGCCCAGTGGGAAAAATTCTACTGGCCCTCCCTGAAGCGTCTGCTGGACGCGGCCGCCGCCAAGAAGAAGTCCGTCCGTCTGACGGTGGAGGGTTCCCTTTCCCGGTTCTTCCGGTACTTCGCTGACTACCCCAAGGGCGTCGTGACCCTGAATCTGGATCAGGACGACGTGGTGGAAGCCCGTCAGGCGCTGCCAAACTGCTGCATCGCCGGTGGCCTGACCGCCGCCATGCTGGGGCGGGGTACGCCTCAGGATTGCATCGACAGACTGGAGTACCTGTACGATGCCATGGACGCCAAAAACGGCGGTTTCATCCTGACCACGGACAAGTTCATCTCTTACCGCAACGACGCGAAGCCCGAGAATCTGAAAGCCGTGTGCGACTTCGTCACGTCCTACCGGTTCTAATACTATTTCCTGATTAAAATCTTAATTTTAATCAGGAAGGCATCGCCTGAAGGCGCTGCCGGAAATCAAAAAAATACATCTGCGCTGCCGGTTTTGTGATTTATAAGGAAAGAAATCACAAAACAAGTCTCATATGAACTCCATGCCCTTCAGGCAATTAAAACCTTTTTTTAAGATTTTAATTGGAGTTCAGTATAAAACAGAACTGCCTCTGCAAATTCCCGCGACCCCTCAGAAAGGAGGTTTCCGCTTATGGAAGAAAAAGGCGAATACACCCAATACCCGGAGGCTTTCGAGCGGCTTCTGAAGGAACTGAATTTCCCCACGGACAACGAGGCCGTCAAGAGAGTACTTCTTTCCATCACGATCAATTCCCTTTTGCACTACTGATCCCCGCCCGGCGGGCGCCCACCTAACCATGTGATATTATCCCTTACGGGAAACGATATCCGCCCCCGCAAAAACAAAAAAACAGGAGGAATAAAGAAATGGCAGAAAAGCAGCGTCCGGAATCCCAACATCCCTTAAGCGAAGCAAAGAAATGGGCGTTTGGTGGCGGCAGCATGATCTCCACCATGACCAACAGCATCAACAACACCTTCTATTACTACTTCCTTACCAACGTGGTCGGCATGTCCGCAGCCCTCATGGGTCTGGTGACCACCCTGTCCCGTGCGGTCGGCCTGGTCTACGGCCCCATCAGCGGCGCGATCATGCAGCGCAAGGAATGGAAGTACGGCAAGTACCGCACATGGCTCATGTTCTTCTACCCCGCCAGCATCGTTTTCTTCGCCATGGCCTATGTCAATGTGCAGGCAAGTCCCTGGGTTCAGTGGGCTTACTACTTCGGCGTTTACATCATTGCCATGCTCTTCGGCGCTTACGCGGAAAAAGCACAGCTCTCCCTCGTCCCGCTGATGGCGCACAGCCAAAAGGAGCGTCTGGAGCTGACCTCCAAGCGTTCCGCCATCGCGACCTTCGGCACCGTCCTGTACTCCCTCATCACCGTTCCTCTGGTCACCAAGCTGGGCGGCGGCGACCAGGGCAAGGGCTATCTGTACGTATTTATTATCTATGCCGTATTCGGTATCATTGGCTACAACGTGACCGCATGGTCTGCCAAGGACTATGACCTGTACAAGGTTGCCGGCACCACCGAGGCAAAGAAGGTCGAAAAGAAGGAAAAGCAGTATCCCCGTAGCGTGTATGCCGCTTCCTTCTTCAAGAATCCCCCCGTTATGCTGTTGTTCTTCGGCGACCTGATGAAGGCCACCGCCACCATGCTGTACACCGGCTCCATCGCTTACTACTTCACCAATAACATCGGCGACATCGGCAAGCTGACCATCTTCCTGACTGTATCCAATGTACTGATGCTGCTTGGCTCTCTGTGCGCCCCCATCCTTGCCAGAAAGTTCGACAAGAAGACCTGCAACACCATCGCCTACACCGGCTTTGCTCTGGGTCTCATCTGCGCCGCTTTCGTGGCTCCCGGTTCCGTCTGGGGCGTCACGCTGTGCATTGGTTTCGGCCGTTTCTGCTCCGGCCTGAACGCCTCTCTCAGCCCCGCCATGTACGCGGACATCGGCGACTACTACGAGAACAAGACCGGCTACCGGATGCACTCCTATCTGCTGTCCTTCTTCAGCCTGAACTTCTCCGTAGCTCAGCTGTTCACCGGCTCCATCATCTCCATCTGCCTGGGCATTGTCGGCTTCGACAAGGGTGCGGCAATCACTCCCGAAATGCTGACCATGTTCCGGAACATGGTGTCCCTGATCCCCGGTATTCCGCTGGCTCTGGGTGCTGTTGCCTCCCTGTTCTATCCTCTGAGTGAAAAGAAGATGGAGCAGGTTCACGCGGAACTCACCGCCAAGCAATCTGCCGAATAACCCCCATCCCCCGGCGGCTGGTT
>HF988106.1:53941-55755 GCA_000434635.1 Firmicutes bacterium CAG:110
GGCTGGTTTCAGCCGCCGGGGCTGTCTAAAATTTTATCTTGAGAGGTGACTTCCCATGATGCTTACCGCAATCAAAAAAGCGCTGCGTACCCGGATCGGACTGACAAATCTGATCTTGTCGGTTCTGTGCATTCTGGCTCTGCTCGCTCTGAACGGCCTTGACATCGGCAGATGGACGTTTCTCGTGTTTATGGTTCCCGCCCTTGCCTCCGTTTACTTCGGCGACCGCTTCGTGAAAGTCGCCGTTGCCTTCATGGAAGAGGAGCTTGACAAAAAGGATCCCAGACATTAAAATTTCCCAATACGGTTTTCCGGACAGTCTGTTCCAAGGAGTGACTACACATGGATATCCCCTCCCTTATCATTATCGCCTACTTTTTCCTGACCCTTCTGGTCTCCTTCCTGTGCCGCCGCAGGAATACGGAGCTTCAGCGGCTTCTGGTCGCCCCCCAGCAGCTGGGGCTTGTGCTTACCGTGCCGCTGATCTTCTCGGGGCTGTTCGGCGGTTCTACCATCACCGGCACTGTGGCTTCGGCCTTTGCAGGAGGCGTCAGCTCCGCATGGTATCTTCTCGGCACCGCCGTTGGATGCCTGCTGTTCCTCCTGCTGGTCTTCCGGTTTTACCGGGCAGTGGCCGTGGTGAAGCACTCCGGCTCCATTCCCGATGCCTTTGCCTACCGCTTTGACGAGCGGACGCGGGTATTGATGGTTCTGGTCATTGTCATCACCAATTCCATCGCTCTGTCCACCATCCCCCTGTCCACCGCCGCCATTATTTCCAAGATTACCGGGCTGTCCTCTGATGCGGCGGGCTGGCTGTGCTGCATCGTGCTGATCGTCATGGCTCTGCTCAGCGGCCTGAAGGGCGTGGCAGCCATGAATATGATCCATACCTTCTTCATGTTCCTGGGGCTGGTCGTTATGCTGGTACCCAGCCTTCGCTCCGCCGGGGGCTTTGCGGGACTGTCCGCTGCCTTGCCGGAAAGCTATTTTAGCTTCGGCTCCGGGGGCTTCTGGTCTGTCGCCGCCGTGCTTCTGGGTGCGGTTCTCGCCATTATGACGAGTCCTCTGGCCTTTATGTCTGTGGTGTCGTCCACCAAGCCCAAAATTGCCAAAAACGCGCTGCGCATCTGCGCCGTGCTGATTTTACCCTTCGCCGCGTGTCTGGTTCTCATCGGCATGTGCTGCCGGGTCATCGTCCCGGAGGGCAGCGCCAACGCCGTGCTTTTCGATGTTGCCCAGTCCTTCAACCCCGCCTGCTATGTGCTGATCGGTATGTCCGTGCTGGCGGCCACCTTCTCCACCGCCCCGGCCTCCCTGCTGAGCATCATCACCACTCTGAACAACGACATTTACTGCAAGCTCCGGAAAAACGCCTCCCAGAGGGAGCAGAAGATCTTCGTGAACGTAGGCGTCGTGGTCTGGACGGTCATCTGGATCATGATCGGCAAAAACGCCGCCTCCATTCTGGGGCAGCTCACCGGCGCCACCCAGATCAAATCCGTTGCCAGCGTGATCCTTCTGATCTCCCTGTACTGGAAGCGGGTCGACCGGAACAGCGGCTTCTATTCTCTGCTCACGGGCAGCGTCGTCGCCATGGGCTGGCACCTGGCCGGGAATCCCTTCGGCATCCAGCCATTGTGGCCGTCTCTGGCCATTTCTCTGGTTCTGCTGGTGATCCTGACGCTTCTGTCTCCTGCCCCCGTCTCCGAAAGCAGCCAAGCGGTGGACGCCATTTTCAAGGAATACGATGCCCTCCCGGCGGAGAAAAAATAACCATTTCCCCTAAAAAATACATCTTCCGCTGCTTTTCG
>HF988106.1:55797-58397 GCA_000434635.1 Firmicutes bacterium CAG:110
GCGGAAGAATTTTTTATTTTCCCGCAGCCGGGGGCAAAAGCACGTCCGCGTCGGTGATGACCGTGTTTTCGGGGATGCAGATGAACCGCCCCGCGTCCCAAGGGCCTGCCAGCAGGGTCTCCAGATACCGGCTGTCTCCGGGAACAACCCGGTAGGTCAGATGGAGCTGTTCGGCCAGCGCCTGCGTTCTGGGCAAAATCGACTCCACCGGGTAAGCCCCGGTGTCGATGACATTCAGGGAATCAAAATTCCGGTACATCAGCCGGATGATCGTCTCCGCCCGCTTGGGGGGATAGACCCGCCGGATGCGCTCCAGCTCATTCTCCATGCTCCGGCTGCTGCTGAGCCAGCTCTCCGTCAGGAAAATGCCGAAGCCCCCCTGCAGCGCGGCGTAGCGCTGCTCCATGGAGCCCATGAGCAGGGACAGACAATCATCCACCCGGGGCAAAATCAGCTGAAAGTTTCCCGTGCGCAGCCCCACCATCGCGCCGCCGCAGGTGCCGAAGGCCATCAGCACCCGGTCCGCGTCCTGAATGCCGTCCAGCTCCCTCTGAATAGCCTCCCGCAGCCGGTTCGGCACATCGTGATTGTTGTCCGTCAGAATGTGAAGGGGGTAGGAGATTTCTTTGCGCGCCATGGCGAGACGGACTTCCTTTTCCAGTGACGCACAGCATAAAATTACCGTCTTCATGGGCAGAACCGCATACTTTGGGCGAAGGTTCGCTGGAACTCCGGCAGCGCCGCCAGTTCCAGAAATTCCGCTCTGTCGGCAATGGTCTGCGCCCGCTGCAATTCTGCCCTGGAGCAGGCCACCCGCCGTGCGCCGCTGCCCGCCGCGTTGCCGATCGCCTGAATGCAATCCAGCAGCTGCGGCGGCAGAAGTCCGATCCGGCAGGCGCTTTCCGGACGGATGAAGCTGCCGAAAGCACCGGCAAGCAAGACCCGCTCAATGGTCTCCACCCCGCCGCCCAGCTGCGCCGCCATCAGTTCGATGCCGGACGCGATGGCGCCCTTGGCCATTTGCAGCTGACGGATGTCGTCCTGCGTCAGATAAACGCTGTCCGTCAGGCGGAAACACCGCTGCCCCTCCGTCTCGAAAATCCGGTCGCCCAGAGGAAGCGCCGTCCCCGGCTCAGCCAGCCTTCCCCGGGCGTTTACCACGCCCGCATCCAGCAGCACCGCGGCAATGTCAATCAGACCGGAGCCGCAGATGCCAGCGGCCTCCCCGCCGCCGATCACGGACAGGGACAGCGTATTTCCCACCAGCGCGGCGTGGTCAATGGCTCCCGGCTCTCCCCGCATACCGAAGCGGATTTTCGCGCCCTCCAGCGCGGGACCGGCGGCGGTGGCACAGGCGATCATCCGTTCCCGGTTCCCCAGAACCATCTCCCCGTTGGTGCCGATGTCCACCAGCAGTGTACGCTTCTCCTCCCGGTCAAGGCCGGATGCCAGAACGCACCCCACCGTATCCGCCCCCACATAGCCGGAAATATCCGGCACGGTGACGAGCGCCGCGTGGGGACAGCAGGGGAAAATGTCTCCCGCCTCCCCGACCTCAGCTTTGGTCAGCACCGGGGCAAAGGGAATTTTTGCCAGATTTTCCGGCATAATTCCCAGAAACAGCTGCTGCATACAGGGATTCCCCACCACGCTGATAACGCCCACCGTTTCCGGCAGCACCCCGGCCTGACGGCAGGCGTCCCCCAGCAGGGACCCCATCTGCTCCCGGATGAGCCGGGTCTGGGCTTCCATCTCCCCCGCCAGCGCCCGCTGGATGCGGCTGATGACATCCGCGCCGTAGCTCTGCTGGGGATTCACGGCAGAGGCCGCCGCCAGAAGATGGCCGGTTCCCGCTTCCAGAAGGTAGCACACCACGGTGGTGGTTCCAATGTCGAAAGCCGCCATTGCCCCATCCCGCAGGGGCTGGAGTTCCACCTCTGCCCCGTAACCGTCAGTGAGTATCCGGGCGTGGGTCTTGGCCTCGGTTACGTGGACGGTCACGTCCCCTGAAACCGTATAGCCGCAGGCAAGCACCGGCTTTCCGCCGATCAGGACGGTGCATTTCCCGCACTTTCCGTTGCCCCCGCAGGGCGCTTCCGGCGCAAGGTTCGCGCTTCGCAGCAAAGTAAGCAGGTTCTCTCCCGGCTGGGCAGAAAGCTTCCTCCCGGCGGGCAGAACGGTAACAGTACAGGTCATAAAAGCCCTCCCAGCCTGAATTCCGGCCTTCTGCGCCGGGGTTCAGGCAAATTGCTGAATGTAATAAAAATATTCGTTATACCGAACTCCAATTAAAATCTTTAAAAAAGATTTTAATTGCCTGAAGGGCATGGAGTTCATATGAGACTTGTTTTGTGATTTCTTTCCTTATAAATCACAAAACAGGCAGCGCCTTCAGGCGATGCCTTCCTGATTAAAATTAAGATTTTAATCAGGAAATAGTATTAAAACGTATTTTTTCATTGCAGAAAATCAGAATTATCCACAAATATCGCAATAATTTTACCGCATTCCCCCGTCCATGTAAAGGCAGTGGCTATTGGCATTCCGCACAAAATTTATGCCAAAATTTCTACATGAAAGGCGGCTGCCAGTTGGCAGCC
>HF988106.1:58416-60517 GCA_000434635.1 Firmicutes bacterium CAG:110
GCTGCCAGTTGGCAGCCGCCCTCGATATTACAGGATTATCGCGCCGCGATCTCCGCGACCATTTTCTGATAGGCTTCTTCCGTAATTTTGTACTTTTTGCGGATCAGAACATAGGCGCACGTCAGCGCCAGAACCGGAATGACCACCATGCCGATTCTCAGCAGCAGCGTCTGCCGGGGCTGCACCTGCGCCGTGAAAGCGTTGGCCTTCTCCAACGCCTGGGCGCTGGTCATGCCGCCCTTTCCCACTTCAATTTCCAGCCCCGAGATGTTCTGGCTGACGGTGTAAATGCCGCTGATAATGAGCACCAGCGCGGAAATTCCCTGATTCACCGCCCCCGCCAGCTTGACGGAGAAGGAACGGATCGCGGAAATGACACTGTCGTGGCGCTCCCCGAAGCGAAGCTCGTCGTACTCGATGGTATTGTTGAGCATCACGATCACCGCCAGATTGTATAGCCCCTGGAAGAAGAAAATGATGAATCCAATGGCGTTCAGCAGCACCACGTTTTTGGGCAGCACATAGCCGAAGCCCATCAGCATCCCGTAGCCCACAGCGATGGCCGCCATGCAGATTTTCAGGATGGTCATGCGGTGCATCCGGCTGGAAATGAAGGCGTACAGCGCCTGAGAAAACAGCGTCCCCAGCCCGTACATCACCGTGAACAGAAAAATCAGATCACCGCTGTCCGCGTAGCCAAACTCGAAATAGAAAAAATTCACACCGAAGATGATCAGCAGTCCGTTTCCGATGTTGAAAAGCAGGGACGCAATGCCGATGGGCACCAGCTGATCGTTCCGCATGAAAATGGTGAACATCTTCCGAAGCGTCACCTTCTCCGCATCGTCCCTGCGGGGCGCTTCCCGGACGCCCAGAACCACTAAAGTCTGGAACGCGATAAACGCCAGCGCGACGATCAGCGCCGTCACCCGGTACGCCTGAATCGCGTTTCCCGCCACCACCGTGGGCACGATCCCCGCCACCGCGAACTGGCCGACGCAGATGAATACGCTCATCAGCGTCACCAGCGTGTCCCGCTCTTTGGGGTCGCTGCTCAGGCTGGGGAGCATTCCCCAGTAGGCGATGTCGTTCATGGTGTAGGTCATGCCCCAGAGAAGATACCCTGTGGCAAAAAAGGCGACAAAGCCCCAGCCCTGCGGCCGCAGGGTAAAGAGCGCCACGATCACCAGCGCGTTCAGAACCGCGCCGACGATGATCCACGGCTTGAATTTCCCGCTTTTGAAGTGGGTGTTCTCGATGATAATGCCCATCAGCGCATCGTTGACCGCGTCCCAGATCAGGCAGACCACGATGGCCGCGGATATCACGCCGAACTGGGCGACGGTCAGCTTCATGGTGTACTGGACGTAAGTGAGCAGATACATGCTCACCAGCGCGTAGGCGGCGTCCCGCCCCGTCGCGCCGATGCAGTAGCACCATTTTGTTCTCTTATCCAAACTGTTTTTCATCCGCATTATCCCCTTATGAGCTTCCGGAGCGCCTTGCCGCGATGGCCGTTCGCCTGCAAAACCATGGCTTCCGCCACCCGCATGGGCAGCATTCCTCCGCTCTGGCACACCACGCTGTCGATCATGCCGTTTTCCATGCCCATCAGGACCATAACGACCTGCGGGTCGTCGTGGGGGATGCCCTTGAACATGGAATACACCAGCGGCCGCGCCGCTTTGCGTACCATTCTCGCGATGGGGGACGCTTCCGCCAGCTGGTTCAGGGAGTCATACAGGCTGTATTCCCCCGGCTTCCGGTCGTCAAAGTGGCTGAGGGGCTTTCCGTAAAGCGCCGCGAACTGCTCCCGGGTCACGCCGTGCAGATCTTTCTGGAAGTAGTCGGAAAGTCTCTCCCGGTCATTGCGCGTACAGGCTTCGCCCTGCACCGTTACCGTCTGCGCCAGACGGATATCCTGCACAGAGCTTCCGATAAGCATCCGGTATGTACCGCCGATCATCCGGAACCGGCCTTCGTCGAACATGGAGAAGCTTCTTTCGTCCAGCTCCATCGTGACGCGCTTCGTCTCGCCGGGTTCCAGCAGGACCTTTTGGAAGCCTTTCAGTTCCTTCTTCGCCCGCAGATAATCGGCGGG
>HF988106.1:60540-61360 GCA_000434635.1 Firmicutes bacterium CAG:110
CGGGCGGATTTTCCACGTACAGCTCCACGATCTCCGCCCCCGCCGCGCTGCCGGTGTTGGTCACATCCAGAGAAACTTGCAGCTTTCCGCCCTCGTAGGTTTCGCTGCTCAGTTTCAAATTGTCGTAAGCAAAGGTCGTATAGCTCAGCCCGAAGCCAAAGGGAAAGCGCACCGGAATCCCAAAGCTGTCATAGTACCGGTACCCCACGTAGATGCTCTCCCGGTATTCGATGTCGTCGCTGCCGGTGGCAAAGAATCCATGGCATGGCGTGTCCTCCACCGCGTAAGGCCATGATTCCGCCAGCTTTCCACTGGGGTTCACCCGCCCCGTCAGCAGCTCGCCGCAGGCTTCCCCTACGGCCTCGCCGCCGAGGTACATCTGTAAAATGCCCCGCACCCTGTTCTCAAAGGCCATGTCATAGGGTGCGCCGCTGAAGGACACCACCGCCACATTGGGACTCACTTCGCAGATTTTGTTCAGCAGATGCAGCTGGTTTGCGGGCATGGCAAGGCTTTCCCGGTCGTAGCCCTCCCCCTCGTACTGGTCGGTCAGGCCGCCGAAAAACAGAACCGTTTTCTGCCCCGCGGCCAGAGCCAGCGTCTGTTCCTCCAACTCCCGGTTTTCCTCGTCTTTCAGAGAATATCCGGGCGCGTAAGTGACCGTCACCCCCAGCTTCCGCAGGGCGTCCAGCGCATTGGGGAAGCTGGCCGTGTTGATATGGCTGCTGCCGCCGCCCTGAAAACGCATCTGCTCCGCCAGAGCGCCGATGACCACCACGTCCGCATCCTGAGAAATCGGGAGTATCCCGTCATTTTTCAG
>HF988106.1:61384-64023 GCA_000434635.1 Firmicutes bacterium CAG:110
CGTCATTTTTCAGCAGGACGGCGCTTTCGCAGGCAAGCTGCTTTGCAATCTCGTGGGCGTCCGACGTATCCTTTTTCGCTCTGTTGTCCGGCGCGTACTTTTTCACCAGTTTTTCGATTCTTCCGGCGGCCTTGGCGATATCTTCCTCTGAGATTTCCCCCGCCTTGAGCGCCGCTTTCAGCTTCCGGGCATGGATTCCGTGACTGTCCGGCATTTCCAGGTCCATACCCGCCTTCACGGCTTTCGCCAAGTCCGCGCAGGCGCCCCAGTCGGAAATGACCACCCCGTCAAAGCCCCATTCCTCCCGGAGAATTTCCGTGAGCAGGTGGCGGTTTTCACAGGCATAATACCCGTTCAGGCGGTTGTAGGACGCCATCACCGTGGCGGGACGCGCCGTTTTTACCACGTATTCAAAGGCGCTGAGATAGATTTCCCGCAGGGCGCGCTCGTCAATCTGGCTGTTGGACGTCTGCCGGTTTGTTTCCTGGTTGTTGGCCGCGAAATGCTTGAGGGAAACCGCCACGTCTTCGCCCTGCGCGGCACTGACATAGGCCGCGCCCAGCCGTCCGGCCAGGAAGGGGTCTTCGCTGAAATACTCAAAATTCCTGCCGCACAGGGGGGAACGCTTCATGTTGATGCCCGGCCCCAGCAGCACGGCAACGTCCGCGTTCCATGCTTCCTTCGCAACCGCCCTGCCCAGCCGCTCCGCCGCGGTCACGTCCCACGAACAGGCCAGCGCGCTGGCCGTGGGGTAGCAGGTGGACACCAGACTGACGTTGTTCTGGCGCTCCTTTTCCTCCTGCTTGCGCAGGCCGTGGGGGCCGTCGGACAGATGGGCGGAGGGCAAGCCCTCCACCTCCTGCGTGTGCCACATGCCGCTTCCCGTCAGAAGTTTGATTTTCTCGTCGATATTGCTCTTTTCCATGAAAGTCCCTCCTTATTTCTCTCCTACAGCTGTTTTATAGTAGTTTCCGAAGTCCGCCAATGCGTCGATGATCGGCAGCATCTGCCTGCCTAACTCCGTCAGCCCGTATTCCACCCGCGGGGGCATCTGCCGGTAATCGTGGCGATAGGCAAGCCCGTCGTCGATCATCTGCCGCAGACTGTCGGTCAGCACCTTCTGGGAAATGCCATCCAGATCCCGCTGCAATTCGTTGAACCGCCACGGGCGGCTTTTCAGGTTCCGCAGGATCAGTAGCTTCCATTTTCCGCCGATCAAAGCCACCGCCGTCGCCACGGGACAGGCGGGCAGCTCCTCTTTTGTTTTCATATTCCCTCACCTCCGGGTCTGTCGCGACACATTTTCTTTTTGGTGTACAGTTATAAAAAAGTGCGTACTTGTATTTTACAGTACCCGCCGGTAAAATACAAGTACGCAATGAGAAATTGCAATATTTGCTTGGAGGCATACACCATGAAAAACTACACAAAGACGAACGTTGGAACTGCGACCAGAACCGAGCTGCACGACGCCCTCTCCCTGACCGGCGCGGAGGTCAGCATCAATCAACTCCCCGCGGGCGCGGGCGTCCCCTTCGTCCATTCCCATAAACACAACGAGGAAATCTACGGTGTGATTTCCGGAAGCGGAAAGGCCGTCATTGACGGCGAGACCGTCGCCCTCACCGCCGGTGACTGGCTGAGAGTCGCCCCCGTCGCAAAGCGCCAGTTCTCCGCAGCCGCAGAGTCCGGCATTACTTTTGTCTGCATTCAGGTGAAGGAAAATTCGCTGGACGGCTTCACCGCCGACGACGCTGTTGTGTATTAAATGAATACGCCCAAAAAGCCAAGAGCGGGAATTTTTCCTGCTCTCGGCTTTTTCCAATTTTTTTCATTTTCCCTCTTGACTCTCCCCCAACGTCATAGTTTATACTGTTTTCATCGGGAGGGATGGAAATGAAAACCGTCAAGGAAGTCAGCCGCATCACCGGCGTGAGTGTGCGCACGCTCCACCATTATGACGCTATCGGCCTGCTGAAGCCAACCGCAGTGACGGAAGCGGGCTACCGGCTGTATGACGACGCGGCGCTGGAGCGGATGCAGTCTATCCTGCTTTTCCGGGAGCTGCAATTCCCGCTGAAGGACATCAAGCGTATTCTGGATGCCCCGGATTTTGACCCTATGGCCGCCCTTGCCCAGCAGGTGCGGCTGCTGGAAATGCAGCGGGAACATCTGGAGCAGCTCATTTCCCACGCCCGGGAAATTCAACAAACAGGAGTGTTTTCTATGGACTTTTCCAAATTTGATACCAGTGAGATCGAAAAATACACAGCGGAGGCCAAGCAGAAGTGGGGCAAAACTCCGGCATGGCAGGAGTTTGAGAAGAAAAACATCACGCCCCGGCAGGCGCAGAAGAACGCCGACGATCTGATGGACATTTTTGCCCGTTTCGGCGCCATCCGGGGCACCTCTCCCGCTTCCAAGGGCGCACAGGCGCTGGTCGCCGAGCTGCAGGGCTTCATCACGAACCACTATTACACCTGCACCAAGGAAATTCTGCAAAGTCTGGGGCAGATGTACATTGCCGGTGACAGCATGACGGAAAACATTGACGCCGCCGGGGGCGCCGGAACGGCGCAGTTCGCCCACGCGGCAATCGAAGAATTCTGCAAATAAGCGGTTAAGCGTCTGCGGCCGAT
>HF988106.1:64042-65476 GCA_000434635.1 Firmicutes bacterium CAG:110
AGGCCGATGGCCGCAGACGCTTCGTTTCACTTTAATGCCTGTATCCGCCGGGTCAGCGCTTCCGCAAAGCGTCCGATGTGTACCCCGTCAATCAGCCGGTGGTTGACCTCCACGGAAATTCCCAGACACACCTGTTCGTTTTCCAAAGTATACTTCCCCCAGCAGATTCTGGGGATGGAATCGTCTCTGGCGTTTGGGGCCAATAACTCCCGTTCGTTGGTCACGGCGGTGACGTCCATCCACGGCAGACAGGAGAAATAAATCAGATCGTCCGCCTGCCCCGCCATGTCAATAAAATAATCCTGCTTGCTGCTGACCTCTCTGGCTTTCCCGCAGAATTCGACGATCGAGCCGTCACAGGGCAAAGTCACGATATGAAACAGCTCGCTTCCCTTTTTGAGATCGGTAAAGCTGGGCTTCTGCTCCCCCAGCTCCACGACGTTTTCTCCCCGTATCCGGCAGGCAAAGGCCGGTACGTCCTGCAATGCCTTGCAGCAAAGATAAATCAGGCCATAATAAAAGGAAATCTTCCGTTCCTTACAGTAATTCCGAAGCTCCGTCACGTCCTGGCGGAATGTGACGGCGTAAAACGGGTTGGAAATTCCGCTGAAAAAGTCAAATATCTCCCGTCTCGGCCATGCGGCCTTGTCAATGATACGATCCATAATGTCTCCCTTTGCCCTCTTTGGGGCACACCTGAAAAATAAACACATTTTACCGCAAAAGCGGTCTATCCAATCTTGCTGTGTTATGGTATAATCATATCATGAATTACGGCGGCATTGCAAGCCGCCCGGAATACCAACAGAAATGAGGACGGCTGCTATGGAAAAAAAGCTGTATAAATCCAACCAGAATAAAATGCTCGACGGCGTTTGCGGCGGTATCGCCGAATACTTCGGCATCGACCCCACCGTGGTACGCCTGATCTGGGCGCTGTTCAGCCTGATGGGCGGCTGCGGTATCCTGGCGTACATCATCGCCGCCGTCATCATTCCCCGCAATCCGGTCTGCTGACGGGGCAGGATACGTCTAATCCCAGATGCTTATCTGTCCGCCGTCGTCCTTCTCTTCAAATGCCGACAGATAGCGGAATATCTGGTCATTGTCGTGGACGATCCCGTATTTTTCGCACTTTCGGTGGAAGAGCCGCATCAGCTTCTGGCTGTTTCCGCTCTCTATCATATATTGGTCGCCGTAGGTGCGGATGTACTGTTCTTTCAGCCCCGGAAACAGCCGGTCTAACTGTTCATAAAAATACTCCCGGTTCCCTTCCCGGAGCGTCAGGCCCATACCGAAGCAGATGACCCCGTAGACCTTTGCTTCCGCGCACATATCCAGAATGCCGGAAATATTTTCCTCCGTATCGTTGATAAATGGCAGGATTGGTGACAGCCACACAACGGTCGGTATCCCGCAATCCCGCAGCGTTTT
>HF988106.1:65515-68588 GCA_000434635.1 Firmicutes bacterium CAG:110
GCGCTCTTCCGTGGTGCTGACATTCGGCTCGATTTTCCTGCACAGGTCTTCATCGCAGGTGGTCAGGGTCATTTGCACGACGCACTTTGTCTTTTCGTTTATTTTCTGCAAAAGGTCTAAATCCCTCAGGATTCGATTGGATTTGGTAATGACCGTGAATCCGAAGCCGTATTCATATACCAGCTCCAACGCCTTTCGGACGTTTCCCAGCTTCATTTCCAGCGGGATGTAGGGGTCGGTCATGGAGCCTGTGCCGATCATGCACTTTTTCCGCTTACGGGTCAGGGCGTCCTTCAGCAATTCGATGGCGTTTTCCTTGACCTCGATATCCTCAAAGGCGTGCTCCATGTGATAGCAATTGCTTCTGGAATCACAGTAAATGCACCCGTGAGAGCAGCCGCGATACAGATTCATCCCGTTTTTCGCGGACAATATTCCCTTTGCTTTCACGAAATGCATGATGTGTCCCCCCTGCCCCGGCGCGGCGTGCGCGGTTAATTTCTCTGTTCTCCCCATTATGCAGCTATGCGGTGGGCAAACCGCTTCTGCCTGAATGGGGTGATTTTTTGTCCCCATTTACAGGAAAAAGGCAGACACCACGGCGGTTTCCCCATGTCTGCCTTTATCTTATCTCTTTGCGCCGCCAGTGTCAACCGGCGAGTCGGAGCATACGCCCCGAAACGGATAAGCGATAAGGTGAAATCCCGCTTGCAAATTCTTTTCGGAAAGGATATACTAGAGAAAAATGCGTCCGCATTTTCAAGCGGACGCTTCGCCGAAAAGCTGCATTTTCTCAGAAAAGAGGAATATCCCATGAATTCTGCCTTTGATACATACTTTACGAGTCTTAAAAATAAGAAAATCGCGGTGCTGGGACTGGGCGTCAGCAACCGGCCGCTGGTTCGTCTTCTGCTGGAATACGGCTGCGACGTGGTGGGCTGTGACCGGACGCCCCGGGAAAAGCTGGACGCCGAGGTTCTGGAGCTGGAAGCCATGGGCTGCAGGCTCCATGTAGGCGACGGCTATCTGGACGGCGTGGAAGCCGACATCCTGTTTCGCACGCCGGGGATGCACCCCAATAACCCCGCCATCGAAACGCTCCGCAGCCGGGGCGCGGAGGTGACCTCCGAAATGGAAGCGTTCTTCGAAGTCTGCCCCTGCCCGATCATTGGCGTCACCGGCTCCGACGGCAAAACGACCACCACCACGCTGATCTCCGAAATGCTGAAAGCGGAGGGAAAAACCGTCTGGCTGGGGGGCAACATCGGCACGCCCCTGCTCCCACTTGTACGGCAGATGCAGGAAACGGACATTGCCGTGGTGGAACTCAGCTCCTTCCAGCTCATGGACATGAAGCGCAGCCCCCAGCGGGCGGTGGTCACCAACCTCGCGCCCAACCATCTGGACATCCACAAGGATATGCAGGAATATGTGGACGCGAAAAAGAACATTTTCCGCTATCAGGACGGAAGCGGCCTTCTGGTGCTGAACGCCGACAACGACATCACCGCCGCCTTCCGGGGCAACGGCACCACCCGGTTCTTCTCCCGCAAGGGCATGGCCTACGTCTGCATCGAAGACGGCGTTATCTGCCGGAACGGGGAACCGATTCTTCCCACCAAGGACATTCTCATTCCCGGCGTCCACAACATAGAGAATTATATGGCCGCCATCACCGTGGTGGAGGGGCTGGTGTCCGACGAGACCATCCGCCATGTCGCCAAAACCTTCGGCGGCGTGGAGCATCGCATTGAGCTGGTGCGGGTGAAGGACGGCGTGCGGTTCTACAACGATTCCATCGCCTCCAGCCCCAGCCGCACCATTGCGGGTCTGCGCAGCTTCCCGGAAAAGGTGATTTTAATTGCCGGCGGCTACGACAAGCACATCCCCTACGATGTGCTTGGGCCGGAGATCTGCGCCCACGTGAAGAAACTGTATCTCGGCGGCGCAACCGGTCAGAAGATACGGGAAGCGGTGGAACGCTGCCCGGAATATGACCCGAAGGCCCTGGAGATCGTGGACTGCGGCAGCTTTGAGCCTGCCGTCCGTGCGGCGGCCGCCGCCGCGGAGTCGGGAGACGTGGTGCTGATGAGCCCCGCCAGCGCCGCTTTTGACCAGTTCAAGAACTTCATGGTGCGGGGAGCGTTCTTCAAAAAACTCATAAAGGAGCTGTAAGCGTGGATATTACCAAAGTGACCCGCCCGGCGCGGAAGCTGCTGAAGCTGCAATACTGCGGCGCGGTGATCGTGGCCGCAGGCACGGCCTCCCGTATGGGGGGGATCGACAAGGTCATGGCCCCGCTGGGCGGCGAACCCATGATCGCCCGGACGGTGCGGGCATTTCAGGACTGCGACGCCATTTCGGAGATCGTCGTCGTCACCCGGGAAGACCTGATCCTGCCCATTACGGGGCTTTGCAAAACCATGGACAAAGTCACCGCCGTGGTCGCCGGAGGAAAAAACCGGCAGGAGTCGGTGAATCTGGGTCTGAACGCCCTTTCGGATAAGGTCAAACTGGCCGCCGTCCATGACGGGGCAAGGCCGCTGGCCTCCTGGCAGCTGATCGACCGGGTAGTCCGGGCGGCCAACACCTACGGTGCCGCCGCCCCGGCGGTGAGCGTGAAAGACACCATCAAGGTCGTTGAGGGGAGAATTGTGAAGTCCACCCCCGACCGGGCGTCGCTGTACGCCGTGCAGACCCCTCAGGTGTTCGATTTTGATATTCTCCGTGGCGCGCTGGCCAAGGCAAACGCGGACAATGCCAAGCTCACGGACGACTGCTCCGCCGTGGAGCGGATGGGCTTCTCCGTGAAGATTGTGGAGGGCGACGAGCGGAACCTGAAAGTCACCACCCCCCTTGACCTGAAAATCGCGGAGCTTCTGCTGGAGGAAACCAGATGAGGATCGGGCATGGCTACGACGTGCACCGGCTGGTGGAAGGCCGTGACCTGATACTGGGCGGCGTGAAGATCGACTACGAAAAGGGGCTGGACGGCCATTCCGACGCCGACGTGCTGCTCCACGCCGTTTCCGACGCCCTGCTGGGCGCGGCGGGGCTGGGAGATATCGGGCGG
>HF988107.1:0-15067 GCA_000434635.1 Firmicutes bacterium CAG:110
CGGAGAAGTCACCGCCAATGGCGGGTGGTGCGGCGCAGGCATCGGCGGCGGACCTAGAGGCAACGGCAGTGATATCACCATCTCCGGCGGGAAGGTTATTGCCAATGGCGGGTTGTGCGGCGCAGGCATCGGCGGTGGCTATAAAGGGAGCGGCAGCGATGTTACCATCTCCAAGGATTCCCGGGTGGAGGCTACAGGCGGAGATCCGTGCCTATTAGGAGGTTACGGTGCGGCCATCGGCGGCGGTGGATATAACACCGACACAGGTAATCAGGTTGACGGCAGTGAGATAGAACCGGACACCTCCGGGCTGTACACCACCGGCAAGGTGGAGCGGAAATCCGGCGACGGAACTGTCCTGGACACCATCGTCGGCACGGTATCCGCTTCCTCTGAAGAACCAGACAAGCGGGAGCCGCTCTACCGGGTGCTCAACCTGGATGGCAGCACGCTGAAGCACCAGGCGGAAACCGCGGACGGCGTTCTGACCCTGACAGCCAAGGCCGACGGCGCCATTCTCACCGGCACCCTCCGGGCGCTGGGCTATCTGCAAAACCAGGGCATTGAGAAGATCACCTTCACCGACGGCACCCACACGGCGAGCATCGTTCTCGCCGACCTGATCGCCAAGGGCGAAGCCGAGGCCGTCTACGTCCTCACTCTGGGCGCGGCAAACACCCTGACCCTGAACGGCGAAGCCATCGATTTCTGATTATAATACACAATGCGCCCCCGGTTCTGTCGAACCGGGGGCATATTTTATAGATTCTCAACTTCGTCCAGCCACAGTCTTGCGCCGGCGTCGCTGGGCATCCGCCAGTCCCCTCTTGGGCTGAGGGTGACGGAGCCGACCTTCACGCCGTCGGGCAGGCAGCTGCGCTTGAACTGCTGGGTGAAGAACCGGCGATAGAAGGTTTTCAGCCATTTTTTGATGACTTCCGGCTCAAAATCCCCCGCGAACGCCCGACAGGCCAGGGTGTAGATTTTCGTGGGGCGGAAGCCGAAGCGGAGGACATAGTACAGGAAAAAGTCATGCAGCGCGTAGGGGCCGACCAGATCCTCGGTGTGCTGGGCGATCTTCCCCTCGGCGTCCGGGGGCAGCAGCTCCGGGCTGATGGGGGTGTCCAGAATATCCTGAAGCACCGCCCGGGAGGGGGCGAAGGCGGGCATTTCCGAAATCGCGTCGATCATCCAGCGGATGAGCGTCTTGGGAATGGAAGCGTTCACGCCGTACATGCTCATGTGGTCGCCGTTGTAGGTACACCAGCCGAGAGCCAGCTCGCTCAAATCGCCGGTGCCCACCACGATACCGCCGACGACACTGGCGTAGTCCATGAGGATCTGCGTCCGTTCTCTGGCCTGAGAGTTTTCGTAGGTGCCGTTGTGGATACTTGGGTCGTGGCCGATGTCGGAAAAGTGGAGGTTCACCGCGTCTTTGATATTGATCTCCTTGCAGGAGATTCCCAGGGTGCGCATCAGCTCCCAGGAATTGTTGTACGTCCGGTCGGAGGTGCCGAAGCAGGGCATGGTCACGCCGCAGACATCCGACGCGGGCCGCCCCAGCTGACGCATGGCCTCCACGGACACCAGCAGCGCCAGCGTGGAGTCCAGTCCCCCGGAAATGCCGACGACCGCTTTCGCGCTGCCCAGAATGGCCAGCCGCTGTTTCAGCCCCGCCACCTGCATGTGGAAAATTTCCATGCACCGCTGGACGCGGTTCTGCTTCCCCGCGGGGACGAAGGGCAGCTTCGCCAACGGGTAGCGCGTGCCGTCGCTGCGAAGTTCCGGGGCGCGGGTGTCTATCAGGACGGCGGGACTGCCTTGGTTCTGCTGGGCGGCGTCCTTGAAGCCCTTGTTTTTCATCCGGTCGGCGCGGATTCTGCCCAGGTCGCAGTCGCAGACCAGCATGTAGTCCGACGCAATGGGTTCCTCCGTTTCGGCAAGGAGCCTTCCGTCCTCCCCGATCAGGCTCTGGCCGGAGAAAATCAAATCCTGTGTGGACTCCGTGGAACCGGCGGAACAGTAGGCATAGACGCAGTTCAGCGCGGCGGACTGGTGCTGCACCAGCCCCCGGCGGTAGGCGCGCTTGCCGATGGTCTCATTGGAGGCGGAGAGATTCAGAATCACCTCCGCGCCGTTCAGCGCCAGAAACGTGGACGGCGGCAGGGGCGTCCACATATCCTCGCAGATCTCCACGCCCAGCAGTGCGCCGCCAACGCGGAAAACGGCTCTCGGGAGAATGGGGACAGGCTCGCCCAGAAGCTCCGCCACATCCTCCGTCACCTCCGCCCCGGAGGAAAACCAGCGCTTTTCGTAAAACTCATTATAATTGGGAATGTAGGTCTTCGGCACCAGGGCGTGAATCTTTCCCCGGGAAATGACGGCGGCGCAGTTGTACATCCGCATTCCCGTCCGGACGGGCAGTCCCACCACCGCCGTTACATTGGGGTAATTCTTCGTGTAACCGGCAATTTTCCGGATTCCCTGCTGAACTCCCGTCCAGAGGGTGTCCTGAAAGAACAAGTCCTGACAGGAATACCCGGTAAGCGCCAGCTCCGGGAACAGGACGATATCCGCCCGCTCCCCGTCGGCTTTTTCGATATAGGCGCAGATACCCTCCGCGTTCTTCGCCGTGTCCCCCACCCTGACCGCCGGTACGGCGCAGGCAATTCTGATAAAATCCAGCATAGGAATTCCTCCCGATCTTTTTCTGAGGGTATCATACCATATTCTTCCCGATTTGCCAAGAGAATATAAAAAAGGAATCCCGCACAGAAAAGAGTGACAGATAAGCCAAAGTGTGATATAAAGAATCATGGATAAACAGCGGCAGAATCTTCAAAAAATCGAAAATTTTTCTGAAAGCCTGCAATATGAAGCCATATTTTTGCGAGCATATAAGTGAAGGGCCTTTCAAAAAGAAACAAAGGAGGTGTTTGCATGGACGATCAAAAAAAAGTAGACCTGTATTGGCAGCGTTCCGAGAAAGCGATTGAAGAAACGGATTCCAAATACGGCGGCTATTGTTTCAGCATTGCCTACAATGTCCTGGCAAACAAGGAAGATGCCGAGGAAAGTGTCAGTGATACCTATATGGCGGCGTGGAATGAACTTCCGCCCCATCGCCCTTCGATACTTGCAGCCTTCCTCGGTAAAATCACCCGCAATATCTCCATCAGCCGGTGGAGATCCCGCAGCGCATACAAGCGGGGCGGCGGTGAGATTGTTCTTGCTTTGGAGGAATTGGATGAATGCGTCGCGGATTCGCAGAATGTGGAAGCAGACTATATCAGGAGGGAAGCCGCAGCGGCTTTTAACCGTTTTCTGGATACGCTTCCGGATACAGAGCGCAAAATCTTCCTGCGCCGGTATTGGTGCCTTGACCCGATTGCGGATATCGCGGCAAATTTCGGATTTTCCCAGAGCAAAGTCACGTCGATCCTGTACCGGACAAGAGCTAAGCTCCGGGTGCAGCTGGAAAAGGAGGGCTTTGTATGAATTCCAATGATTTGCTGGACATAATCGGCGACGCAAGAGACAGCCATGTGCTGGATGCGGTAAAAACCCGAAATGGGGCGCACCCCGAAAAGAAGCAGCTTTCCATAAAAAGAGTGGTGCTGATCGCCGCTGTCGTTGCGCTGGCGCTGCTGCTGGTGGGATGTACTGTTGCCTATGTTCTGAGCATGCAGAAACTAAAGATTGCGGAAGAACCGGGTGTTCGGAACTTTAACGTAGAAGGAACGTGGGTCAGTCCTACAGAGGTAACGCAGGACATTATCTCTATTCGGGGATATCCCGGAAGTTCCAATCAGCTCGCCACACAGGAGTGGTATGAATTTGAAAAGACTTACGATCCCGGCCATGAATTGATGGCGGATGAAAACGTAAACGGTATCCCTGATAACTACTATTTTGCTTACAACTGTTATACATGGGAAATGGTTGATAAGGTCAATGAGATTGCCGATAAATATAATCTGAAACTGCTCAGCCCTGAAACTGTAGTCCAGCGCTGGCAGATTGACGTTATGTTTGATGTACTGGGAATCGATGGTGTCTGCCATGAAGAGAAAACAGCAAAAATCAACGAGGGGACAGGCATCTTCTACCCGGAAGGAAACTTCAAGTATGAGTTCGATTTTTACCTTCCCTTGGAAAACGGTGAGCTGTCACCTCCGATTCCCACCACAGTATTTTACACAAAGAAGGATTACTTCGACCCGGACTATCAGAGTATTGACACAGAGTCCTATGAACAGTGGAATTACACCACCTCTGACGGGAACGGCGTTCTGATTGCAATGAGCAGTCAGGGCGGCTATTTCTTTGCGGAAAACGAAGATGCCTTCATGACCGTCAGTGTACAGATGGCAGCCACCTTCAAGGCAAATGAGGCAGGAGACTGGAATCGGCAGTGTATGGAACAGGCAGCAGAAGCGATAGATTTCTCATTGAAGCTCCAAACCCCTGACATGACCGGAATCGATGAACGGCTTGCTCAGGCAGATGCGGAATATGAAGAAACCAAAACATCTGCAAGCAATGCCCGCCGGGAATATGCAACCTATGCCGCCTATATCGCCGAACAGCACATTGGTAAGCGGGAAAATCTGATTGGAACCCCTTACATTCGCAACTATTATGCGCTGCTTGATGTGACTGGAGACGGGCAGGAGGAGCTTCTGTTGGGGCAGGATAACTCTTGTTTCAACGATATATTTACAATCCGGGATGGAAAAGTAGTTGCTATCGAATGGGGGTGCTATTTGAATCTATGTGAAGATGGCGTCATTCGAAGAACCAGTTATTTCCCCTTGGATGCAGTATCCGATGATCTGGATAATCCTAGGTACTATGGATTTGGCAGAATAGAAAAGATTGCACAGACGGGGAAAGAACACCGGGTAACATTTCTTGGTCTCAACTGTAATATGACCACCAGAGAGTGGACGATGACCAACGAGGAAACAGGTGAAGAAACACCCGTCTCACAGGAGGAAGTCGATGAAATTTTGAGTAAATACCCCTTGGTGGATATTGAAATGAAATCAATTTTCGACTTCCCGTCATAACCCGATACAGATGCTTGCTGCATTTTGGCATCTGTGCGGTGCTGCCAGAAAAATACAGGGAAGGGCTTTTGCCCTTCCCTGCTGTCTTTTTTAAATTCCGGAAAGCTGGCGCAGCTTGTCCGCCAGATCTGTCTGCTCCCACGGGCGGCTCTCAATGCCGAAGTGGCCGTGGGCGGCGGTGTCTGCGTAGATAGGACGACGAAGGTCGAGCTTGCGGATGATCCCGGCGGGGGTCATGTCGCAGGTCTCCCGCAGAAGCTCCGTCATTTTCTCGTCGGAGATCTTGCCGGTGCCGTAGCTGTCCACCCGAAGGGACACCGGCTGGGCAACGCCGATGGCGTAGGCCAGCTGCACCTGCACCTTGGTTGCAAGACCCGCGGCAACCAGATTTTTCGCCATGTATCTCGCCATATACGCCGCACTGCGGTCAACCTTGGTGGGGTCCTTGCCGGAGAATGCGCCGCCGCCGTGGGAGAAATAGCCGCCGTAGGTGTCCACGATGATCTTCCGCCCGGTCAGGCCGGTGTCGCCGTTGGGGCCGCCGATGACGAAATTGCCGGTGGGGTTGATGTGGATATGGGCAACGTTCTCAATGTGGAAGCCGTAACGCTCCAGAACCGGGGCAATCACATTCTCCCGGACGTATTTTCTCAGCGCTTCGATGGCAAAATCCGCGCTGTGCATGATGGAGACAACCACGGTGTCGATTCCCACCACGTTGCCCTGCTCGTCGAATTCCACCGTGACCTGGGTCTTTCCGTCGGGGCGAAGCAAGTCCGTCTCGTGGACGCACTGGGTCAGGCGGCTGCACAGGGCGCGGCTGAGGGCTGCGGGCAGGGGCATCAGTTCCGGGGTCTGGGTGCAGGCGCCGCCGAACATCATGCCCTGATCGCCCGCGCCGCCGACCTCGTCGTTGGTTCCCAGAGCAATGTCGGCGGACTGGGTATGAATGCGGCACTGAATTTCCACCGTGTCGGCGTCGAAGCCGTCGCCGGGGTAGACATAGCCGATCTTCCGGATGGCCTCCCGGGCAACGGCAGCGTAGTCAACGGTAGCTTTCGTGGTGATCTCGCCGCAGATGATGCAGAAATTTGTGGTGACCATGGTCTCGCAGGCCACGCGGGAATGGGGGTCCTGCGCAAGGCAGGCGTCCAGAATGGCGTCGGAGATGGAGTCCGCTACTTTGTCAGGGTGTCCGTTGGTGACACATTCAGAGGTAAAAAGTCTTTTTTCCATTTTGTTTTTCCTTTCTGTCTATCTAAATTGAAAAAGAAAAACCGCACACCGAAGATTCGATGTGCGCTCCTATCGAATCCTCATCTTTCGTTTGCCGCCGGATTTGGCACCTTGTATAAACAGGTTGCCGGGTTTCATCGGGCCGTTCCCTCCACCACTCTTGATAAGGCTTGTATGCAGTTCAACACTGTATTCTACACGATTTTCTAAAAAAGTCAAGCTTTTTGTTTACAAATCCGATATAGACATTTGAATGAATTGCTGATAGAATGGGGATACGTTTTTTATATTGAACCTCCATTATGATCTTTAGAAAAGATTTTAATCAGGAAATAGTATCAGGAGTTGAATACCGTGAAAAATTTACGCAAAAAATTTGAGCTTTTCTGCTTCAAAAACCGGGATAAGGGCATCCCCAATCTGATGCTTTACATCGTCATCGGCACCGCCGTGGTCTACCTGTTCAGCCAGATGTCCGGCAGCATGCTTCTGTACAGTGCGCTCTGCTTCAATCGGGAGGCCATTCTTCAGGGACAGGTCTGGCGGCTGATCACCTATCCCCTGACCTACAGCGCCGGGAACATTCTGCTCACCGCCATCACCCTGCTGTGCTACTACTCCCTGGGCAGAGCCATGGAAAATGTGTGGGGCACCCTGCGGTTCAACCTGTTCTACCTCACCGGCGTGGTGATGATGGACATTTACTGCATGATCTTCGGCGGTCAGGCCAGCGTCACCTACCTGAACCTGAGCCTGTTTCTCAGCTACGCCACGCTGTACCCCGACGCGAATTTCCTGCTTTTCTTCATCATCCCCGTGAAAGCGTGGATTTTCGCGCTGATCGATCTGGCGTTGGTGCTGCTCAGTCTGTTTACCGACCCCTTCCCCTACAATCTGTTCCCCGTAATCGCCCTTGCCAACTATTTTCTCTTTTTCGGCAAGGACGTGCTGAATGTGATTCCCATGTCCTGGCGCGCCAACGCCAGCCGCCTGTTCCGCAGGAAGCCCAAACAACCCAAGGCAAAGGTCATCCATTTCAATGCCGGCTCCTACGAAGCCTCCACCGCCACGCCGAAAGCCCCCTACACCCACCGCTGCACGATCTGCGGACGCACCGATGTGACAAATCCGGAGCTGGAATTCCGCTACTGCTCCAAGTGCAAGGGCTACTACTGCTACTGTCAGGATCATATCAACAATCACACGCATATTCAGTGATCCCCGGCTTTGGAAAAATGGGACGATTTTTGTAAATTCCTCTTGCAATATTCCGCCGCCCATGGTATAATGTCCGCAGCTACTGAACAAGGAGACTGTTATCATGGTCACCATGAATTCTTCTGTGCGCTTTTCCTTTTATTACTATTACTTTTTTACCCGAAAAAAGTAATAGCGATTTGTGCTGCAGAAAATTTTCAGGAGCTTAAAGGGTTATCTCAAGACGCCGCACGAATTGCCGTGCGGCGTTATTTTATTATCAGGAGATGTTAAGCAATGATCGCAGTATTGAAAAACGGCACCACGCCCTCCCAGATCCAGCACCTTGTGGACTGGCTCAAAAATATGAATCTGGACGTTCACATTTCCGAAGGCTCGGAGGTCACCATTCTCGGTCTGGTCGGCGACACCAGCCGGGTGGACATCGACCTTCTGAAAAGCCTGGAAATGGTGGAGACGGTCAAGCGGGTCTCTGAGCCGTTCAAGCAGGCCAACCGGAAATTCCACCCCAAGGACACCATCATCGAGGCGGGAAACGCCCGCATCGGCGGCGGGTATTTTGCCATGATCGCAGGCCCGTGCAGCGTGGAATCCGAGGAGCAGATCATTGCCGTCGCTTCCGCCGTCAAGGAATCCGGCGCATCCATTCTCCGGGGTGGCGCGTTCAAGCCCCGCACCTCCCCCTACGCCTTTCAGGGCATGAAGGGCGAGGGCATCCGGCTGCTTCTGGAGGCCAAAAAGGCCACGGGGCTGCCCATCGTCACGGAGATCATGAACATTTCCACCCTCGATCTGTTCGCCGACGTGGATATCATTCAGGTAGGTGCGCGGAATATGCAGAACTTTGACCTTCTGAAAGAGCTGGGCAAGACCGACAAGCCCATTCTGCTGAAACGGGGACTTGCCAACACCTTGCAGGAGCTGCTCATGAGCGCCGAATATATCATGAGCGAGGGCAACAGCAAGGTCATCCTCTGCGAGCGGGGCATCCGCACCTTTGAGACCGCCACCCGGAACACCCTCGACCTTTCCGCAGTCCCCGTGCTGCACAATCTGACCCACCTGCCCGTGGTGGTCGATCCCAGCCATGCCACCGGCAAGGCCGATCTGGTCGCCCCCATGGCCTACGCGGCCACCGCCGCCGGTGCCGACGGCATCATGGTGGAGGTCCATAACGATCCCGCCCACGCGCTGTGCGACGGCGCCCAGTCCATCACGCCGCCCCAGTTCGATGAGATCAGCCGGAAAGTCCGGCAGATTCGTGAGGTTCTTGTATGAAAGTCGGTATTTTGGGTCTTGGCCTGATCGGCGGCTCCCTTGCCAGAGCCTACGCTCTGGAGGGGCACACCGTTTACGCCATTCAGCGAAACGAAAGTATGCTTTCCTTTGCCATGCTTTCCGGCGCAGTCCACGGACGGCTGGACGAAACCACCATTCCGGAGTGCGACCTGATCCTGCTTGCCATCTACCCCGGCGGCTGCGCCGACTGGCTGGAAAAGAACGCGCCCCTTGTATCCAAGGACGCGCTGGTCATCGACTGCTGCGGCATCAAGCGGGAGGTTTGCAGCCGGTGCTTCCCTCTCGCCGAACGGTACGGCTTCACCTTCGTGGGCGGGCATCCCATGGCAGGCTCCCAGTTCTCCGGCTTCAAATACAGCCGGGCAAACCTCTTTGCAGGCGCGCCCATGGTGCTGGTTCCGCCGGTGTTTGACGACATTCAGCTGTTAGACCGGGTAAAAACCGCATTGAAGCCCTGCCATTTCGGATTTTTCTCCGTCACAACAGCGGAAGAGCATGACAAAATGATCGCCTTTACCTCCCAGATGCCCCACATTCTCAGCAACGCATTCATCAAGTCCCCCACCGCTTTGAAGCACAAGGGCTTCTCCGCCGGAAGCTATAAAGACCTGACCCGCGTCGCGTGGCTGAATCCCCAGATGTGGGCGGAGCTGTTCATGGAGAACAAGGACAACGTTCTCTTTGAGCTGGACAGCTATATGGAAAGCCTGTCCGCCTACCGGGACGCCATTGCTGCGGACGATATGGACACATTAGTCCGGCTGCTGGACGAGGGCAAAAAGCGCAAAGAGGAGGTGGACGGATGAACACCGTTACCGTCCGCGCTTCCAGACAGTATGATATTCTGATCGGTCATGGTCTGCTGCCCACTTTGGGCGCGGAAGCGAAAAAGCTGGGAAAAGTGCAGAAAGTTTGCGTCGTCAGCGAGAGCAACGTCTATCCCCTTTACGGCGCAGCTGTAGAAGATAGCCTGAAAAGCGCAGGTTTTTCCGTGGTTTCCTATGTATTCCCCGCCGGGGAAGAAAGCAAAAACGGGCAGATTTTCCTCGATCTCCTGAACTTTCTCGCGGAAAACCGGCTGACCCGCTCCGACCTGATCGTCGCTCTCGGCGGCGGCGTGGTGGGCGATCTGGCGGGCTTCGCCGCCGCAAGCTATCTGCGGGGCATCCGCTTCATTCAGGTTCCCACGACCCTGCTTGCCGCCGTGGATTCCTCTGTGGGCGGCAAAACCGCCATCGATCTTCCCGCCGGGAAGAACCTTGCCGGCGCCTTCTGCCAGCCAAGTCTGGTGCTGTGCGACACGGATACCCTGAATTCCCTCCCCCTTGACATTTTCCGGGACGGCTGCGCCGAGGTCATCAAGTACGGCGTGCTGTACGACCCGAAGCTGTTCGCACATCTGGAAAAAAAAAGGCTTGCCTTTGACCGGGAAGCGGTCATCACCCGCTGTGTGGAATTAAAGCGGGACGTGGTCATGGAGGACGAATTCGACACCGGCGCGCGGATGAAGCTGAATCTGGGTCACACCGTCGGTCACGGCGTGGAGGCAAAGAGCCATTTTGCCATCTCCCACGGCAAGGCCGTCGCCATTGGCATGGCCATCGTCAGCCGGGCATCCGCCTGCGCCGATACGCCGCGAATCGTGGCGCTTCTGGAACAATTCGGTCTGCCCACCCGGACGGACTACTCCGCAGACGATCTTTTCAGCTACACGCTCTCGGATAAGAAGCGTTCCGGCGGCACGGTGAATCTCATCATCCCCCGCGCCATCGGCGACTGCGATATCGTCCCCACCAAGGTCGAATCCCTGAAATCCTTTATTCAGGCAGGTCTTTGATATGGATATCACCATTTTTCCCGGGAAACTTTCGGGAACCGTCCGCGCCATCCCCTCGAAGTCTCAGGCGCACCGTCTGCTGATCTGCGCCGCCTTTGCCGACGCGCCCACCACTCTTTTCTGCCCTGAAACCAACCGGGACATCGAAGCGACCATGGGCTGCCTGAACGCTCTGGGCGCGGACATCACACGAACCGACTTCGGCTACCGGGTCATCCCGGCGAAGGAAATCCCCCGGCAGACAGCGCTTCGCTGCCACGACAGCGGCTCTACCCTGCGGTTTCTGCTGCCAGTGGCCGGGGCTTTGGGCATTGACGCAACGTTTCATTTGGAGGGCAGGCTCCCCAGCCGCCCCCTCTCCCCGCTGTGGGAGGAAATGGAACGTATGGGCTGCACCCTCACCCGCCCGACCGCGGATACCGTCCGCTGCACCGGGCGTCTGCGGGCGGGAGAATACGTCATCGACGGCGGCGTTTCCAGCCAGTTTATTACGGGGCTGCTGCTTTCCGCCGCCCTGATTCCGGGAAAAAGCCGCATCCGTCTGACCGGGAAGGTGGAATCCCGCCCCTATATCACCATGACCCAGCGGGCAATGGAAATATTTGGAAAAGAAACGTCGGATTTTGTCGTGACCGGCGGCACCCCGTTCCACTCCCCCGGCACGCTGACGGTAGAAGGCGATTGGAGCAACGCCGCGTTCTTCCTTGCTGCAAAGGCGTTGGGCAGCAGTGTAGAGGTGACGAACCTCTCCCCGGATTCCCCCCAGGGTGACCGGGCGGTCTTTGATCTGCTTCCCGCGCTGGAAAATAGCCCCGTCATTTCCGCCGCTGATATTCCCGATTTAGTCCCCATTCTCGCCGTTACGGCGGCGTGTAAAAATGGCGCTGTGTTCACGGACATCCGGCGGCTGCGGCTGAAAGAATCCGACCGGGTCGCGTCCGTTATTGCCATGGTGGAGGCGCTGGGCGGAAAGGCACAGGCTTCCGAGGACACCCTGACGGTGTACGGCACGGGGCTGGTCGGCGGGACGGTGGATGCCATGAACGATCACCGCATTGCCATGTCCGCCGCCATTGCCGCGACTGCCTGCAAATCACCCGTGGCCATTCTTGGCGCGGAGTGCGTGGGAAAATCCTATCCAAAATTCTTTGAAGAATACGCCCGTTTAGGAGGTAACTATGAGCAGTACCTACGGTGAAAATCTGAAATTGTCCATTTTCGGCCAATCCCACGGTGCGGCCATCGGCATGACGCTGGACGGCATTCCGGCAGGTCTGCCCGTGGACACGGACGCGCTGCAAATCTTCCTGAACCGCCGCGCCCCCGGTCAGAACGACTGGTCAACGCCGCGAAAAGAGGCCGACCGGCCGGAGTTTCTCTCCGGAATTCTGGACGGCTTCACCTGCGGCGCGCCCATTGCCGCCGCCATTTACAACAAAAACACCCGCTCCGGGGACTATACCAGTCTGAAGGACTGCCCCCGTCCCGGACACGCGGACCTCACCGCTCAGATCAAATACGGCGGATTTCAGGACGCCGCCGGAGGCGGACACTTTTCCGGCCGTCTGACCGCGCCGCTCTGCATTGCGGGAGGACTGTGCAAACAATGGCTGGAGGGCATGGGAATTCAGGTTTTCGCCCATATTGCCGCCATTGCGGGCATTTCCGACACGCCTTTTGACCCCCTTGCCCCGGATATGGATTCTATTCAGCCGGATTTCCCGGTGATAAAACCGGACGCAGGGGCACAGATGCGGAATGCCATTTCCGCCGCCAAGGGTGACGGCGACAGCGTGGGCGGCATTGTGGAATGCGCCGTCACCGGTCTTCCCGCCGGGGTGGGAGAACCCATGTTCGGCGGCGTGGAGAGTCGAATTGCCCAAATCGTCTACGGCGTTCCCGCCGTGAAGGGTGTGGAATTCGGTGCAGGCTTTTCCGCCGCAAATCTGCGGGGCAGCCAGAATAACGACGATTACGTTATTTCGGATGGGCAAATCCGCACCGTCACCAACAATGCCGGGGGAATTCTCGGCGGCATTACCACCGGAATGCCCCTGATTTTCCGGGCGGCTCTCAAGCCCACCCCCTCCATTTCCCGCCCCCAGCAGAGCGTCGATCTGAACGATGGAAAAGTTCAGGAACTGATCGTCAAAGGCCGCCACGACCCATGCATCGTCCCCAGAGCCGTTCCGGTGATCGAAGCCGCGGCGGCAATTGCCATTTTCGACATGATTCTGGGCAACACCCAGACAGACAGGAGGAAACCGTAAATGGACCTGAATGAGATTCGCAGTGAGATCGACAAAATCGACGACGAACTGGTTCGCCTGTTCTGCCAGCGGATGCATGTTGCCGCTCAGGTCGCCGACTACAAAAAGGCCAATAACCTGCCCATTTTCCAGCCCGCCCGGGAACGGGCGAAGCTTCAGGACGTGGCGGAAAAGGCCGGCCCCGAAATGGCCAATTACACTCGGGTGCTGTACTCCATGCTGTTCGAGCTGAGCCGCAGCTACCAGTCCAAGCGCAACGGGGAATGCAGCCCCCTTTACCGGAACATCACGCAGGCCATCGAGCATACGCCGAAGCTTTTCCCGCAGGCGCCCATGGTCGCCTGTCAGGGCGTGGAGGGCGCTTACTCCCAGATCGCCTGTGAAAAAATCTTCAAAAATCCCTTTATTATGTACTTCAAGTCCTTTGAGGCCGTGTTCAGTGCCATCGATCAGGGGCTGTGCCAGTACGGCATTCTGCCCATCGAAAATTCTACCGCCGGTTCCGTGAACAAGGTGTACGACCTGATGATCGAGCATAACTTCTCCATCGTCCGCACCTTCCGGCTGAAAATCGACCACAATCTTCTGGTCAATCCCGGCACCAACCTCGCCGACATCAAGGAGGTCTACTCCCACGAGCAGGCCATCAACCAGTGCGGCAACTTCCTCCACAGTCTCCCCGGCGTGAATGTCATTCCCGTGGACAACACTGCCCTCGCCGCCCAGATGGTCGCCCAGTCCGGCAGAAAGGACGTCGCCGCCCTGTCCAGCCGCGCCTGCGCCGAGCTGTACGGACTGGATTGTCTGCGCAGCTCCGTGCAGGACAAGGGCAACAACCGCACCCGCTTCATCTGCATCAGCCGGAACCTGGAAATTTACCCCGGCTCCGACAAGACCTCCATCATGATGGTTCTGAACCACAAGCCCGGCGCCCTTTACAAGGTGCTGGCGCGGCTCTACACTTTGGGCATCAACGTCACAAAGCTGGAATCCCGCCCCATTCCTGACCGGGAATTTGAGTTCATGTTCTATTTCGATCTGGAAACCTCCATTTATTCCGAGGAATTCGTTCAGCTGATGTGCGAGCTGGACGAGATGTGTGAGGAATTCAAATACTTAGGCAGCTACACGGAGGTGGTCTGATGGAATGCGGACTGCTGGGTCGGAAGCTGGGGCACAGCTACTCCCCCCAGATTCATGCCTGTCTCGGGGATTATTCCTATACGCTCTTTGAAAAAGAGCCGGAGGAAGTTGCGGATTTCCTGAAAAACGGGGACTTTACCGGGCTGAATGTCACCATTCCCTACAAAAAAACGGTCATCCCCTATTTGGATGAATTGTCCCCGGCTGCTAAAAAGCTGGGGGCGGTGAACACCGTCGTCCGCAGAGAGGACGGCACCCTTTTCGGCCACAACACGGACTATTTTGGCTTTGCTTCCCTTTTGAATCGAAGCGGTCTGGATGTCGCCGGAAAGAAGGTTTTGGTGCTGGGCAGCGGCGGGGCTTCCAATACCGTCACTGCTGTTTTGACTGGGCTGGGTGCTGAGGCCGTGGTCATTTCCCGTTCCGGGGAAAACAATTACGAGAACCTGCAGCGTCACGAAGACGCCGCCGTCATCGTCAACGCGACCCCCGTCGGCATGTATCCCAATACCGGCGTTTCTCCCGTGGATCTGAAGCGGTTCCCCAAGCTGGAAGGAGTGTTGGACGTGATCTACAACCCCGCCCGCACCCAGCTGCTGCTGGATGCCGAAGCGCTTCATATTCCCTGCGCCAACGGCCTTTGGATGCTGGTAGCACAGGCCAAGGAATCCGCCGAGTATTTTACCGGCACATCCATTGACGACGCCGCCATTGCCGAAATCCACGCAAATCTTGCCGCTCAGATGGCAAACATCGTCCTCATCGGAATGCCGGGGTGCGGGAAAAGCACCATCGGTGCTCTGCTTGCGGACAAACTTGGCCGGAAGCTGGTGGACGCCGACGAGGAAATCATCCGTCTTGCGGGTAAGTCCATCCCCGCAATTTTCGCGGAGGACGGCGAGACCGTTTTCCGGGACTGGGAGACGAAAGCGCTGTCCCAGCTGGGCAAACAGTCCGCGCTGGTCATCGCCACCGGCGGCGGCTGTGTGACC